>JAPXNL010000039.1:0-15919 GCA_033808535.1 Clostridia bacterium | reverse complement strand
CGAAGGTTATAGTCTGGTGCGTCGACTGGTTTATGTGCGACGACGGCTGGCTGTGGCGCAGGATAGATTTCGACACCGCGCCGAATATGCCGATCGACATAATGCGCCGGATGCGAAAGACGCAGCCCGCTGTCACTGCGGAAGCGAAAACTGAGCAATCGGAAGAAACCTCAGAGGCAGAAAGTACTCCCGTGGAAACTGCCGAGTCCGGAAAGTCCGGCGAGAAAAAGATAAACTGGTGGAGTGTCGATGAGGTCACAGGCGAGATTTTCTCCCGGCTTTCGATAATATCGTCGCGCGACCGCATACCCGACATGGTCCGGTCGTGGTTTTCAAAGCCTGAAGATAAACCTGCGGACGACGCTATAACCCAGCCGCCTGAAACGGATGAAGACGACGAAGAGTTCGTATTGCCCACATATACGCACAAGTACAAGCGCGACAATTTAGGCAACATTACAAGCGATTATTACAGGGGCTTCATCCCCTGGGACGTTCCTTTCGGCGGCGATTCGTCGAGAATATCGTGCAACGACAGCGAAGCACAGTGGCGGGCGTTTGAGCGCGTGCTCGACAAGTTCGCCGATGCGGGCATAGATGTTGTGTTTATCCAGCTGCCCGAGTACACGGGCGTAAAGCGGCTTAAAATGGGCCAAAACAACGAGCGCATCGCCGAGATCGCCGAGAAGAGAGGCATAGAGTTTTATGACTATAATACCGGCGACGTGACGGGAATAGGCTCTGAGGTGTCAAATTACTCCGACTGGGGGCACATGAACAAAAAGGGCAGCACGCTGTTTTCAAAGTTTTTTGGCAGCGAAATCAAGAAAATACTGGGTGAGGAATAAATACATACTCTAAATTACAGAAGCGTTAAATAGGCATAATAAAGGCACACCGTTTGTGGTGTGCCTTAATTTTTACGTCATCGTTTCGCCCGGCGAGTTTTTATCGATTTCAAACTGTGCGGCTAAAGTGGTGCCGCCTATATTTTTTACAATGCGGTAAAGCCCCTCGGTAATTTCGTAATCCAGCGCCGACAGGTCAACTTTTATACCTCCGGTTTCTCCTGCTGCAACTACCTGCGCAATGTCGGGAATTGTCATCTGCTCCTTGAAAGGTAGCTGATACCACGTCCCGCCGAGATTTACCTCTGCCCGCCATTCAAGCCCGAAGGCAATTTCGCCGGCTGATTTATTTTCAATATAAAGTGTGATATATTCATTTCCGTGCGGGTATTTGTCCGCTCCCGTGTAAATTTTGATTCCGCCGGCCTCCGACGGTGTGTCCGCTCCGATTGTCGACGGGATCAGCTCGACGCCGCTGCACGACCATAGAGCCGCCATGACGCATAATAGCCCGAACAAAATCAGGCCCATCACAAACGTCTGAGTTCTCATGGGTATCTCCTCCGCTAAATGAGATGATACCTATAAGACATTCAAAATATAAAAAAGTTCCGGTTACAGGGAAATCATTTTATGTTGTCAAGCCGGTTCCGTCGGCTTCTCAAGTTAACGCTTATATTGCAGTAAAGTTTATTGCCATTTAGAAGCTGGTGCGTACTGTCAAATCCCGGTCAGTAAAATCAGCAGGGCGCACAGCGCGGCGGAGGCGGGCGCTGAGATCAGCTTGACAATATAATAGCGCCCAAGCGACAGCCCTTTCTGGAGCAGCGATGCAGTTTGCATATGCACGCTCAGTCCCGACCAGCCGACGATCGCGGCGATGACGACGGCGGCGTATCTCGCGGGCAGGCAGCCGGCGGCAAAATCGGCTGCGGAGGTCAGCTCGAATATGCCGCGTAAAAGTGCTCCGGCAGCGCCGTCCAGACCGAGTATGTCGCCAAATGCTCCGGCTGCGTCGGCGGCTACCGAAAACACCGTGATGAACGCGCATATCTTAAGCATTATCGCCGCGGAATCGGCTATCAGCGCGGCGGGTGAAAATCGCCCGCCGTTTGAATCGCTCGTCATCGGGGCGGTAGCCGCGCTTTGATCTGATGCGAAAAATTTCAAAATCACGCCGGATAAAAGCGATACCGCCACAGTCGAACACCATATCACTGCGCCGAGACGCACGTCGCCGAGCATTGCGCCGCCGATGCCGCCGATTACAAATGCGGGACCCGCATTGCTCGCGATGGCTGCGCAGCGCTCGGCTTCGTCAGATGTGCACTCGCCCATCGCGTATAGCCCGAACGCGCAAGCCGCGCCCGAGGGGTATCCGCATACCAGCCCCGTTAAAATCGCAGATGCACAGGCGCCGCCCAGTCCGAACACAATGCGCGTTACACTTAAGAGCGGTCTGCCGAGCGTTTTCGCAGCTCCCGACCATGTGAAAAACTGGTTTGCCACGATAAACGGAAACAGCGACGGTATAACGGCGGTTGCGCACAGCCTGAGCGCTCGCGCGGTTGAGTTGCGCAGCTCGCCGGTGAAAAAAAGCATTGTGACGGGCAGAAGAAATAAGAGCAAAGCGAGTGCGGTCAGTGTGATTTTACCGCGCGCTTCCGTCGCATCAGCGCTGCGGACCGCGCCGCCGTATGAATAAGTATTTTTTATCATACAACAGCATATTTATTTAAACACGTGGATATGAATAAACAGGTCGGGGGGATCCGTAGAGTGAGAAAAAACAAACGGGACAGCCAAAAAAAACCGGGCGGCAGACTCAGACGCAAGTTGGCCTCGGCACTCGAGCTGCCGGAGGAAGCGCTGGGTGAAACGCCCTGTCTGTCGCTGCGCGGAGGGCTCATGACGCTGTGGAACTGCGGCGAGGTTCTCTGCTATGAGGACGGGCGCGTCAGGCTGACGCTGCTCGGAACGGGCGGCAAGGTATATATCGCCGACGTGTGGGGCGAGGGCCTTTACATGCGCTCGTTTTTGGACGGCGCGGTAACCGTCGAAGGCTCGATAGCGCGGTTCGAGCTCGGCTCTGCTTAATTGTCAGCGGCTACGGGAGACACTAAATTGATTTTACACAGATTTATAAATTTCCTGACCGGGACTGTCGAGTGCACCTGCGAAGAAAAAGACGCAGCCCTGCTGTACGATGCGCTGCGCGATGAGCATGTGAATGTTTTCCAGCAGCGCCGCATGCAAGATTGTCTGTATTTCCGCGTGAAGCGCATAGACAAAAACGCGCTGGACAGGGCACTTGCCGCATCGTGCGTGCAGCTGTGCTCGCGCCGGGAAAGAGGGCTGCCGGAGCTTTTGTACAGGTACCGCCGGCGTCCCGGACTGCTTGCGGGTGCCATTATATACGGCCTGCTCTTGTTTGTGTCGTCGCGGTTCATTTGGGACATACGGGTTAAAGGAAACGACACCGTACCCGACAGCGAGATCATCGGGCTCCTCGGCAAGCTGGGCTGCGAGGTCGGCTCATATTCGCCTTCCATTGACTATGACGCGCTGTGCAACAAATATCTGGCGATATCGGACAACATCGCGTGGATTTCGGTCAACCTTACGGGCACTGTCGCCGTCGCGGAGGTTATCGAGTCGGCAGGCGGCCGTGCGTCCGCAGACGACAGCGGAATCACGGCGTCAAACCTGGTCGCCGAGCGCGACGGGCTGATAGCCAGCTATTCGATCGGCTCCGGGCATGCGGTGGTCAAGCCGGGCGAGGTCGTGACGCGCGGCGCGCTGCTGGTCAGCGGCATAATGCCGCGCAAGGACGGCTCGTCGTCGCTTACCCGTGCGCGCGGTGCCGTTTACGCAAAGACAAGGCGCGAATATACCGCTGTTGTTCCGCTGGTGCGCGAGGAAAGAATAGCAACCGGAATTACGGACGGGAAAAAATACTTAAAATTTTTTTCGTCGCTTATAAAAATTTCATTAAACAGTGGAAATTTACCCGCATTTTATGATAAAATAGTAGATAGCCGGAGAATTGTGCTGCCCGGCGACATCGAGCTGCCGGTGTATATCATCACCGAGCGGCTGATATCTTATACGACCATGCCGTATACGCTGACAGAGGAGGAAGCGGCGCGGCTGGCGTGGAACCAGGTGGCGTCCTTCGTCGGGTCGGAGCTCGCCGACTGTGAGCTTATTTCCGCCGATATCGACGAGGGTATAGGAGACGAAGGTGTGTACAGAATAAAGTGTGTGTTCGAGTGCCTGGAGGACATAGCAACCGAACGCGTTATCGGTGTGAGCAGAGCACAGCCGCCCAGTCCGGCGGGGACAAAGTAAAACGAGAGGAAGTCGGTGCTGCCAAATTACAGCGCCGCAATGTATGGAAAGAATAGTTCTGACCGATTCGATTGATCAGACCGCAACAATATTCGGCAGCTTCGATGTAAACGTCGGTATTATCGAGCGTGCCTATGGCGTGAGCATCGTCAACCGCGATTCAGAGAAAACCGCTGGTGATGCTATTGTTATAACCGGAACGGACGCCGAAGCTGTCAACGGTGCCGCCGCTGCGGTCGAATATCTTAAAAAAATGGCGGCATTAAACGACACGCTGACCGAACAAAACGTAGAGTATGTCATTGACATGCTCCGCGACGGCCGGGAGGACGAGCTTAGAGAGTTTGACGACGGCTGCATATGCATAACAACCAAAGGCCGTCCGATAAAGGCGAAAACTGTCGGCCAGCGCAAATATGTGGAGGCTATAAAAAACAACACCATAGTGCTTGGCATAGGCCCGGCGGGAACGGGCAAAACATTCCTTGCGGTAGCGATGGCGGTCACCGCTCTTCGCAACAAGGAGGTAAGCCGGATAATACTGACGCGTCCCGCGGTCGAAGCGGGCGAGAAGCTGGGATTTCTGCCCGGCGACCTGCAAAGCAAGATCGACCCGTATCTCCGCCCGCTCTACGACTCGCTTTACGAGATGCTGGGTCCGGAGACATATGCCCATCACCTTGAGCGCGGCACGATAGAGATTGCGCCGCTTGCATATATGCGCGGCCGGACGCTTGACGATTCGTTCATCATTCTCGACGAGGCGCAGAATACAACGCCCGAGCAGATGAAAATGTTCTTAACGCGGCTTGGGTTCAACTCAAAAGCGGTTGTGACCGGCGACGTGACGCAGACCGACCTGCCAGCCGGCAAACGCAGCGGACTTGTCGAAGCGACAAAAGTGCTGCACGGCATCGAAGGTATTGCAATTCACAACTTCACCGACCGTGATGTGGTGCGCCACCGGCTGGTGCAGAAGATAATCCTTGCCTATGAAAAATACTCAAGAGAAAGGCAGAGCTCCGACAATGCCGTCCGCAAGGCATACCGTATATTTAAGAAATGAGCAGGATAAGCTTGCGGTGACGCAGGAGCTGCGCAACGCAATTCGCACTGCGGTGCGGACGGCATTGAAATTCGAGGGGTTTTCTGACCCTGCAGAGGTTTCGGTTATACTGACCGACAACGAGGGCATCCGCATGCTCAACAGGGAATACAGAGGAAAGGACAGCCCCACGGACGTGCTGTCGTTCCCGCTCTACGGTCCGGAGGAGGACATCGAGATCATAGAGGACGGGCGCGCGGAACTGGGCGATATAGTCATATCACTGGAGCGCGCCGCAGCACAGG
Source organism: Clostridia bacterium (assembly GCA_033808535.1). Taxonomy (GTDB): domain Bacteria; phylum Bacillota; class Clostridia; order Oscillospirales; family CAG-272; genus DTU078. The sequence goes on along the minus strand of JAPXNL010000039.1, from coordinate 10,370 downwards.
CAGAAGAGATAGGCAACACCTTCGAGCGAGAGGTGATGTTTTTATGCGTCCATTCGGTGCTTCATCTGCTGGGATATGACCACGAAACCTCGGAGGCGGACGAGCGCGCGATGATAGACAGGCAGTATGCTATTATGGCGGCGCTTGACGACGGGATAAACAGAAAGAAAACACCGAAATAATCGTGGCGGGCGAATCGGCGACAGCTGTTGCAACATTTATGAGGAGCGGATGCGCTTGTGCCACAGCGCCGCCACCGCCGGGACATTTTAGCCCGATAAAATAAACCACTGTCCGGCGCAATCCGCCGGACAAAAATTAAGAGATGGATATGGATATAGAAAATCAGGATAATCGCAGGACGGGATTTATAGCCATCGTCGGCAGGCCGAATGTGGGCAAATCGACGCTGCTCAATGCCCTGCTTGGCGAAAAGGTGTCAATAGTTTCAAAAAAACCCCAGACGACGCGCAACCGCATCACAGGCATACTCACGCGCGGCGACGATCAGTTTGTGTTTGTCGACACGCCCGGCATGCACACACCGCGCAACAGGCTGGGCCAATACATGGTCAAGTCCATCAACAGCGCAATCGGCGATGTGGACGCGGCTATTCTGGTCGTTGAGCCAAACCCTCATGTAGGAAAAATTGAAGAGGTTATACTCGAGCGGCTGAATGAGCGCAAGCTGCCTGCTATACTTGTCATAAACAAAATCGACACCGCAAACGGCAAGACGGTGGGCGATACGATAATGGCATATGCGGCGCGCTATGATTTCAAGGCGGTCGTTCCGATATCCGCGCTGAAAAACAAAGGTGTGGATATAGTGCTCGACGAGGCGAAGGAGTTTTTGACCACGCCCGGCTGGTTCTTCGGTCCGGACGAGCTGACCGACCAGCCCGAGCGCCAGATTGCCGCCGAGCTGATTCGCGAAAAGCTGTTGCGCACGCTCGAAGATGAGGTGCCCCACGGTATCGCCGTCGTTATAGAGGAATTTACCGAAAAAAAGGATTTGCTTTCGATCCGCGCGGAGATATTCTGCGAGCGCGAGAACCATAAACGCATTGTGATCGGCAAAAACGGAGAGACGCTGAAAAAGGTCGGCACATATGCCCGCGAAGATATGGAAGCGTTTTTCGGGGTGAAGGTGTTTTTGGACCTTTGGGTAAAGATAAAGGAAAACTGGCGCGATATACCGTCAAACGTAATCAGCTTCGGTTACAGGGATTAAAGCGGTAATATGCCGCAGGCATGTGAAATGCCGCGCACCCGATATGAGGATTCTGAAATGCGTAACGGCTATATAAAGGCAAACAAAAATACAGGTTGCGGGGGCTGTTTGGACTCATGCCCGGCGGTGTGACATGCTTGTCAAAGTAAAGGGGCTTGTGATGCGGTCGGAAAACTGCGGGGAGCACGACAGGCTCTACCGCGTGCTGACGGCAAACGGCAAGCTGTATGTAATGGCAAAGGGTGCGATCGGCTCTGACGGCAAGCCGAAGATATGCCTCTTACCGATGCTGTATGCCGAGCTGGTGCTTTACAAAAAAGGCGACAGGTACTGGCTGCGCGAATACGAGGTGCTTGAGGATTTCCGCAAGCTCTACAGGGAGCTTGACAGGCTGGCGCTGGGGCAATATATAATGAGCCTTGCCGACACGGTGGCGGTCGTGGATCAGGAGCGGGGCGAGCTGCTCTCGCTGTCACTAAACGCGCTCTATCTGCTTTCCGAGACGGATCGGCCGTGCGTGCATATCAAGGCGGTGACAGAACTGCGCGTCGCGCTCGACGAGGGATATGCGCCCGAACTCGACAGTTGCGTGCGCTGCGGCAAAACGCCGGCGCCGGAGAATGCGACGCTCGATGTTATGGCGGGCGGCATTGTCTGCGGCGAATGCCTTTACAGCGGTCCGCGGCAGGCTGTACCGCCGGACGCCGACGAGATTCGCGAGGCGTCGGTTTTGCTAAAGATTGACGACAGCGTTTTAGCGGCGCTGCGCTATGTCTTTGCGGCGCCCCCCAAAAAAGCGTTTTCGTTTACATTGCCCGATGCCGAAGCGGAGGAGCTGGGTAAGGTCGCGGAGCTGTACCTGCTCAGCCATATAGGGGAGAATTTCCCCGAACTGAAAATTTACAAGGATACGATAAAGAAACAATAGTCATGAGCAATATAGATGGTGCGACAATATCCGCCTCGCCCGGGAATGAGGCGCAGCGTGCCGCCGACGGGGCGACAAAGGCGCTTGGCACGCTGGAATTTTATAAAATTCTCGACATGCTTGCCGACTGCGCTGCGACCGATGGCGCACGCAGGCTGGCGCTGTCGCTGCGCCCGGACAGCGACCCTGATCGCATAACTAAACGGCTGGCGCAAACGACTGACGCGAAAAAGCTCACGTCAATCAAGGGCACGCCGCCGTTCGGCAGTGTGAAAGACATCAGCGGCGCGCTCGAGCGTGCCGAAAAATCTGCGGTTTTATCCACGCGAGAACTATTGGATATCGCAGAAGTGCTTTACACTTCAAGAAGGCTTCTCGATTACATCAATACCGACAAGCGCGGCGCGCTTGAATCGACGGCGCTTGACGAAATCTTTGGCCGGCTGAAACCTGACCGCGCGCTTGAAAACAAGATCACGCGCGCGATAATCGCGGAGGACATGATAGCGGACGAAGCAAGCCCGCAGCTTGCCGAAATCCGCCGCAAAATCAAAGGAGCGCAGAACCGAATCCGCGAAACATTGCAGAAATACATTCAGGGCGAAACATACTCAAGATACCTTCAGGACAACATCATCACAATGCGCAACGGTCGCTTTGTGATTCCTGTCAAGGCTGAATATAAAAACGAGATAAAGGGGCTTATTCACGACACCTCGGCGTCGGGCGCGACAATGTTCATCGAGCCGCTGGCGGTCGTGGAGGCAAACAACGAGCTGCGGGAGCTTGAAAGCCGCGAGGCGCACGAGATTGAGCGCATACTTGCGGAGCTTTCTTCCGACTGCGCGGCGGTCTCGGACATAATATCGCTCGATTATTACTGCATTACAGAGCTTGCGTTTATTTTTGCAAAGGCGGAGCTGTCGCTCAGGCTGGATGCAGCCGCGCCGGTTTTGACCGATGTACGCTGTGTCGAGCTTTACCGCGCAAGACACCCCTTGCTCGACAAAAAAAACGTCGTGCCTGTCACGATCCTTTTGGGCAAGGGCGGCGGGCGCGACTACACCACGCTGGTTGTCACCGGACCTAACACCGGCGGCAAGACTGTAACGCTTAAAACAATCGGGCTTTTCGCGCTGATGGCGCAGTCGGGGCTTCATATTCCCGCCGACGACAATTCCCGAATCTGCGTTTTCGACAAGGTGCTGGCGGATATAGGCGACGAGCAGTCGATAGAGCAGTCGCTTTCGACTTTTTCCGCCCATATGGTGAACATCGCGTCAATCATGCAGGTTGCAGACGACCGCAGTCTGGTGCTGTTTGACGAGCTTGGCGCGGGCACCGACCCGACCGAAGGCGCGGCGCTTGCCATAGCTATACTTGAATCGATACGCAAGCGCGGCGCGCTGTGCGTGGCGACGACGCATTATGCGGAGCTCAAAGCCTATGCGCTTGACACCGAAGGCGTCGCTAACGCCTCCTGCGAGTTCGACGTGGAAACACTGCGCCCGACATACAGGCTTATAATCGGTTCGCCGGGCAAGTCGAACGCATTTGCAATATCGCTCAAGCTCGGGCTTGACCCCGCTATAATCGAGGACGCGCGCCGACGCATCAGTGGAGATGAGAAGCGGTTCGAGCTGCTGATCGAAAAGCTCGAGGAAAGCCGCATCGAGATGGAGCGCCAGCGCGACGAAGCCGCGCGCCTGAGCCGCGAGTTCGAAGCGTTCAAAGCCGCGGAGGAGGAGAAAATCCGCCGCCGCACAGCCGAAGCCGAGCGGGAATACGAAAAGGCGCAGGCAAAGGCGATTCAGATTATCGAAGGCGCCAAGCTGACAAGCGATTTCGTGCTCGAGCAGCTTGAGGAGGTCAAACGAGAGCGCGACAGTGAGGCGCTGGGCGAAAGGCTCGAAACCGCGCGCCGCGAGATAAGGCGCAGGCTGCGCGACGCGCGTGATGACGCAAGTCCCGTGCGCGAGGTGACCGATGAGGACTATGTGCTACCTCGCCCGCTGAAAAAGGGCGACGAAGTGCTGATTATAAACATTGGCAAGCGCGGCATTCTGACCGCCGACCCCGATCCCGACGGCAATGTGACTGTGAAGGCGGGAATTATAAATACAAAAACCAATATAAAAAACCTCAAGCTGATTGAAGAGGGCGTCACCTTTACCGACGCGGAGCGCAAGACGCACACCGCCGCCCAGTACCGCGAGGCGGTCGTCAAATCGTTTTCGCCGACGCTCGATTTGCGCGGCCAGAACGGCGAGGACGGCTGGCATTTCACCGACAAATACCTCGACGACGCAAAAGTCGCAGGCGTGCACAGCGTCATGCTCATCCACGGAAAGGGCACAGGCGCGCTCAAGCGCGCGCTCTGGGACCAGCTTAAAAAGGACCCGCGCGTCAAGTCGTATCGGCTGGGCGCCTACGGCGAAGGCGACGGCGGCGTGACTGTGGTGGAGTTAAAGTAAACTGCATCATCTCAGTCTGTACTTTTTGGCTTATCCACTCCGTGCCCGTATTCCGGAGCGCGCCGGTATCGTGTACCCCAGCGGAGGGAAAATCGTGCTTTTCGGGCGAATGCCCGGCGAATATATACGTCCAAAGGAGAGTAAAACAATGTCCAAGCTTCATCTCGGTGCGCAGCTTTACACGCTGCGCGATGTCTGCAAAAACGAGGCCGATTTCGCGGCAACAATCAAAAAGGTAGCCGATATAGGGTATAAATACGTTCAGGTCTCGGGCGTCGGTCCGATGCCGCCACGCTATATACGCGACGTGTGCGACGCAAACGGAATTAAGATAATCCTGACACACTCCTCGTCCACGGATATTTTAAACAAAACCGCTGAGGTTATCGAAAATCACAAAACACTCGGCGTACAGGCTATCGGCATCGGCGGCGCGCCGTACGGGCACAACTATGACGCGTATATGCGTTTCTGCTCCGATTACGCGAAAGCGTTTGAGGAAATCAAAGCCGCGGGCATGGTCTTCCTCTATCACAACCACCGCGTGGAGTTCCAGCGCTATGACGGCGTATGGGGTCTGGATCTGATACTCGCTAACACGCCCGACGACTCGGTTAAGCTCACCTTCGACACATACTGGGCATTGTCGGGCGGCGTCGACCCCGCGCAATACATAAAAACCCACGCCGACCGCATATTCTGCACGCATTTAAAGGACATGGCAGTCATAAACAACGAGCCTGTCATGATAGAAATGCTCGACGGCAATATAAACTTCGACGCTGTTATCGCCGAAAGCGAGGTGGGCGGCGTGCAGTGGCATTTTGTCGAGCAGGACGTGGTGCGCATTGATCTGTTTGAGAGCATGAAACGCAGCTACGACAACCTTACAGCGCGTTATAAGTTCGATTAAAGGAGTGCGGGCATGAAATTCGTTTTATCGGCGTTTTCCGACGAATACAACGCAAACTTCGAGAGGCAGCTTGAGGGACTTTTGCAAAACGGCATAAAATACATGGAGATCCGCGGCATCGACGGCAAAAACATCTCGGCGCTGTCGCCCGATGAGGTAAAAGAGTGCCGCCGCAAGCTGGACGGAGCCGGAATTTCGGTGTCGAGCGTCGGCTCGCCGCTGGGTAAGGTCGGGCTGTACGAGGGTATATCGGGCGGCACAGATAACCACATTGAGCTTGCCAAGCGGATTCTTGAATCGGCGCATATTCTCGGCACCGAGCTTATCCGCGTGTTCAGCTTCTATATTCCGAAAGGCGAGTCGCCCACTGCGCACCGCGGTGCCGTCATCGAGCGCATGGGCAAAATGCTCGACGCGGCCGACGAAGCGGGAGTTATACTCTGCCACGAAAACGAAGCTGCGATATACGGTGAGTCGGCAGAGAACTGCCTTGACTTAATCGAAACTTTCGGCGGCAGGCTGAAATGTATTTTCGACCCCGCAAACTTCATCTGCCAGGGGCATGAGGTATACCCGCACGCATTTGACCTGCTGGGCAAACACGTATTTTACATGCACATCAAAGACGCGGACGAGAACCGGCATATCGTGCCGGCAGGAAAAGGGATAGGGCGCATACCGGAAATAATTGCGGCGCTTGCAAAATCGGACAATCCGTTTTATAATGGTACGTGTTACCTGACGGTAGAGCCGCATCTCAAAGTGTTCCCGGGGTTCGACAAACTCGACGGCGCGCGCCGCGCAGAGCTGGGTAACGCATACGAAACAAACGAGGAAGCTTTTTGTGCCGCGTGCAGCGCGATAAAAGATATATTGGGAGGCATAACACCATGAACTACCTCGCAATAGACCTTGGCGCATCCTCCGGGCGCGGGATAGTCGGCCGTTTCGACGGCGACAGGCTGACGCTGGAGGAAATCCACCGCTTTTCAAACGACCCGGTAACAGTCTGCGGAACACTGTACTGGGACATACTGCGCATTCTCCACGAGATAAAGGCGGCGATAGGCAAATGTTCGGTTGCGGGCGAAAAGCTAAAATCGCTTGCCATTGACACATGGGGCGTCGACTACGGCTTGATAGACAAAAACGGCAGACTGCTGGAGAGTCCCGTCCACTACCGCGACCGCCGGACCGACGGTATTATGGAACGCGCGTACGAAGTTGTACCGAAAGCCGAGCTTTATGCAGAAACGGGCATACAGTTTATGCCCTTCAACACGCTGTTCCAGCTCTGGGCCGACAAGACCGGCGACCCGGAAAAGCTGGAGCGCGCGCATAATGTGCTGCTCATCCCGGACCTGCTCAACTACTTCCTCACAGGCGAGCGGCGCACCGAATATACCATCGCGTCGACGAGCATGCTGCTCGGCCCGGGCAGCCACGACTGGAACCGCAGGCTTATCGAAAAGTTCGGCCTGCCGCAGGAGATATTCGGCACAATCGAGGAGCCGGGCACACCGGTCGGACCGATTCTGCGCGAAGTGGTGGACGAGACCGGCGGGACATACGAAAATTTGACGGTCGTCCATACCGCCGCGCACGACACCGCAAGCGCGGTGGTTGCTGTGCCCGCAAAAGAGCGCGATTTTATATATATCAGCAGCGGCACATGGTCGCTGATGGGCACGGAACTTGCATCCGCCGAGACCGGCAGCGAGGCATTCGCGCACGAATTCACAAACGAGGGCGGAGCCGAGGGCAAAATTCGGTTTCTCAAAAATATCATGGGCTTGTGGCTCGAGCAGGAATCGCGCCGCCAGTGGGCGAGAGAGGGCAAGAGCTACACCTACGACCAGCTGTCTGAGATGGCGGTGGCATCACAGCCGCTGCGCTCGCTTATCGACCCGTCCGACCCGGTATTTATCGCGCCGGGCGATATGCTGCGCCGTATCGCAGACTACTGTAAATCCACCGGTCAGCCCGTGCCCGAAACACCGGGCGAGGTTGTGCGCTGCATATTCGACAGCCTTGCGCTCTGCTACCGCTACACCGCCGACATCATCGACGGCATTCTGGGCAAGCGCACGCCGTATATCCATATCGTCGGCGGCGGCGTGAAAGAGGCGCCGCTCTGCGGCTTTGCCGCCTCGGCATGCGGACGGCCGGTATATGCCGGACCAGTGGAGGCGACGGCGATAGGCAACATCGCGGTTCAGGCGATCGCGTCGGGCGAGCTGAAAGACGTTGCCGAAGCCCGCGAATGTGTGCGCCGCTCGTTTGAGGTAAAGGAATACCTGCCCCGAGACACCGATATGTGGGATCAGGGCTACGAGAGATTTTTAAAACTTATAAATAAATAATAACCGGACTGGAAGGGTACTTGTATGGATATAAAGAGCGCATACGAATACGCACGCGAAGTCTATGCCGGGCTCGGCGTCGATACAGACAAGGCAATTGAGCGTGTGAAGAACATCCCCGTTTCAATGCACTGCTGGCAGGGCGACGATGTCCGCGGTTTTGAAAATCCCGAGGGCGACCTGACCGGCGGAATTCAGGCGACCGGCAACTATCCGGGGCGCGCAACCACCATTGAGCAGCTCAAAGCCGATTTTGACAAAGCGGCGTCGTACATACCGGGCAAAAAGCGCATCAGCCTGCACGCGATATATCTTGACAACCTGGGCAAAAAGGTTGAGCGCGACGCCATAGAGTACAGGCACTTCAAATCCTGGGTCGAGTGGGCAAAGGAAAAGGGCTACGGCATCGACTTCAACCCCACATTCTTCTCGCATCCGCTGAGCGCCGACGGATTCACGCTCAGCCATGTCGATCCCGGCATCCGCAAGTTCTGGATCGACCACGGCATCGCCTGCCGCAAAGTAGCTGAGGAGATAGGCCGCGAGCTGAGCAATACGGTTATGACAAACTACTGGATTCCCGACGGCTTCAAAGACGTCCCCGTCGACAGATACGCGGCGCGCGCAAGGCTCGTGGAAGCGTATGACGCGATATTTGAAGGCGCAGGCGACAGGAAATACAACCGCAACTCGGTCGAGTCGAAGCTGTTCGGAATCGGTGCCGAGAGCTGCACAATCGGCTCGCATGAGTTTTACCTTGGATACGCAGCGTCACGCAAAGGGATAATGCTGACGCTTGACTCGGGTCACTTCCATCCGACAGAGGTCATATCCGACAAAATTTCGTCAGTGCTGCTCTTCTGCGACGAGATTCTGCTGCATGTGTCCCGCCCCGTGCGCTGGGACAGCGACCATGTGGTTATCTTCGACGACGAGCTGAAAAATATTGCGCTTGAAATCCTGCGCGGCGGGTTTGATAACACCGTGCACATCGGGCTTGACTTCTTTGATGCGTCTATCAACCGCGTTGCGGCATGGGTCATCGGCACGCGCAACATGCAGAAGGCGCTGCTTTACGCCGCGCTTGAGCCGACGGAGAACCTGCGCAAGCTCGAGTTCGAAGGCGACTATACCGCAAGGCTCGCCATGCTTGAGGAGCTTAAATCCTATCCGTTCCAGGCGGTTTGGGACTGGTACTGCGAGACAGAGGGAGTGGGCGTCCGCGACAAATGGCTTGAGGGTGTCCGATCTTACGAGCGCGATGTTCTGTCGGCGCGATAAAGGATAAAATATCATGAAATTCGAGAACACCGCCGTTTACAATATTGATGGTGCGCTCCGTGGCATGCGCAATCCTTTGTCCTCGTGGGAGCGCTCCGACTCCGAATGGCGCGACGGCGTTTTCGTTATCGGAGAAGCGGATCTGACTCTTGCCAAAAAGCTCATTGCCGGCGGGACGGAGCACCGCAAGTTTCTAAGGCAGGTATTCGTGTCCGTTGATATAACCGCGCCGATATACTGGTGGAGCGAGTTTGACACCTATAAAGTGGGAACTACGGCTAACTCGACGTCCACAATGCATACACTTGCCAAAAAGCCCATCACGCCCGATATGTTCGAGCGCGACGATCCCTGCATCGACGGCGATGATGAATACTGGCAGAATATATGCGCGCAACTCGAGCGGATTCGCCGGAAGTACAACGAAACGGGTGACTACGCATACTTCAGAGCACTCAAGCAAAGGCTGCCCGCCGCGTTTCTTCAGAAGCGCACGGTGTCGTTCAACTATGAGGTGGTCCTGAATATGCTGCGCCAGCGCACCCATCACCGCCTGCGCGAATGGTCGAGAGATTTTGTCGCATGGACAAAGACGCTGCCTTATCAGGAGCTGCTGACACTGCCTGAAAAAGAGAAGAACGAATAAATTTAAAATAAAAAGCCGTCCGTTTGGCAGTCGCCGGCGGACGGTTTTGCCGTGCTATTCGCAGTGCAAGCATACAGATATTGACACGGTGAGATGTGCATGATATAATTCCCGTTATTATAACAGAACGGAGGCGGAGCATGGACAAAGTCGGAGCGGACGCGCCCTATTACGGGGCATACGAGAAACGATACAGCGCGGTTTATGCGGCGGGCGCGAGATACTGGGGATTTTCGCCCGACAATAGTGAGCTATACGGAATTCTGGAAAGCTGGGTCGCCGAAAACGGGCTCGCAGGCAGGCATGTGCTCGAGTTTGCCTGCGGCGAGGGCGCGGCAGGTGCTATGTTATCGAAACTCGGCTGCATTTACACCGGCGCGGATTATGCCCCGTCGGCCGTGGAGAGGGCAAGGGAAACGCTTGCGCCGTATCCGGCTGCGAAAGTCCTGCGGCTTGACCTCACCCGCGAGCGGGTTCCGGGCACTTTCGACGCAGGTCTCGATATCATGGGCTTTCACATGATGGTAACCG
>JAPXNL010000038.1:0-16188 GCA_033808535.1 Clostridia bacterium | reverse complement strand
CCGCCGGACACCACTGGCGGTGTCCGGCGGCATCTTCATCCATTTGCCGGAGCCCCTGCTTACAGGGTTTTTTTTGCAGCTCGGAAGGTGTTATCGAAGTTTGTTAGTTACCTTCGGCTACCCCCAACGGGGGAAGTATCCCCAGCGCCCCCTCCGGGTGCAGACTTAAAAGACCGAAGTCCACCCGCCAGTGGTGTCTGCTGTCCTAACTGCGGACTTCGGCGTCGCGACGCAATATCTCCTCACGCGTTGCTGTTCCCGTCACGCCGACTTTCTTTATCGTCACCTCAGATGCCAGTCCCGCGATATACATAGCCTCGTCAACCTGCGCACCGGAAGCGGCGAGCGCCGAGAACGCCGACAGGTAAGTGTCGCCCGCGCCGCAAAAGTCGATCGGCGGCGGTACTTCGTGTGCCTGTACCCGCGCATATAGCTTGCCGCCCGAGAAGTACGCGCTTCCGCGCCTGCCCATGGTCAGCAGCACATTCGACGACGTGCGAACCGAAAGCTCGCACGCGTCATTTGTAAGCGCCACCTCACTTGTTTCGGCGTATGCGGAGTCCTCTCCGCGTACCGCGCGCCGGCACTCGACCTCGTTCGGCTTTATTGTAACGCCGCGAAATTCGCCCACGCGGTAGCGGCTGTCAACCGTGACAAGCAGTCCGCGCTGCGCCAGCTCCGACAGCTTCTCACGCACGCGCGGCGTGATGACGCCATGCGCGAGCTGGTCGCACACGCACAGCCCGTCGAGCCGTCCCGCCGCTCCCTCCAGCCAGCTTAAAACGCGCTCCTCAGTTTCTGGCGATATCAGGCGGCGGGTCGCAAAGTCGATGCGAGGGTCCTCGTATACCACGTCGGAGATGCCGGCGCGCATCGGCTTGCAGTACGCGTTTGTAAAGCGCCCGTCCTCGACGATCAGCCCCGACGCGTCCACACCGCAGCGCTCAAGCGACTGCGTGAGCAGAGCCCCGCGCCAGTCGGGCCCGGCGACGCCGCAGACCTCGACACGGCATAGCTCCAGCGCCGCGAGATTCGCCGCGACATTGCCCGCCGCGCCCGGCGAAAACCGCTCCTCCACCACCGGGAGCGGGAAGTGCGGAGTTTCGCGCGACAGCTCCGACAGCTTCATGTCGGCGTACCAGTAGATGTCCACACAGAAATCGCCCACAACGCCCATGCGGGCGCTGCCCAGCGCGTCGAGCGCGCTTTTTACTTCGCTCGCTGTCATAGCCTTTCCATCACCTTTGCGTACAGCGTCGGTATCGTCGAGTTGTGGTCGCCGCAGAAGTGCCAGCCCATCCCGCCGCGCGAGGTCGGTCGGTTAACGATGTTCTTGCGCGGGCGGTAGTAGTAGTTCGGGTCGTCGTAGCTTATCTTTTTGCGGTAGTCGCCCAGGTTGACAAGGTCGAAGTTGGCTGTGGTTATGTTGTATGTCAGATACCCGAGGTTGCGCACGATCGACAGCGCCTTCAAAAACACCTCCGCGCCGATGACCGCCGAGCCGAAGTTGAGGAAAACGCCGCCGTCGAGCATCGCAACCGAGCGGCACAGCTTTTTGAAATCCACCCCGCTGCACGCGCCGATTTTAGCCATGTCGCATGCCGGATGCTGATGGATTATGTCGGTCCCGAGCGCAATGTGATAGGTCGCGGGAACGTCGTACAGGTACGCCTGATACAGCACGCAGTCGTCGCGGTAGGGGAAGCGTTCGGGATGCGTGTCGATGTACTCGCCCAGCGCCTCGCCGTAGCCCAGCCCGCGCTGCGCGCCGAGGTTGATCGCCTCGTTCATCCAGGCGCCGGTCTCCTCCCACATGCCGAACGAGCCGTCCTCGATCGCGGTCGGCACATCCTCGCTGGTGCCGCCAAGATATGCAAGCTCAAAATCGTGTATGCTGCCCGCGCCGTTTGACGCGAAGTGCGTTATCACGCCGGCGCGGATCAGCCCGATCAGATAGCGCGACAGCCGGTTTTTTATGACATGCGCGCCCATGCTCCAGATCACAGGCCTGCAGTTCTTGCGCGCCCAGACAATGCGCGTCACAAGTTCGTCAAAACCGTCGGCTTCAAACGGCTCATAGGGCGACACTCCCGGGTTCAGCATGTTGTCGATGGTGACAAGATTATGCCGCCCGTGAGCCGAAAAAGTGCGCACGCCCGAAATGTCGAGCGTCCTGCTCCTGTTGTGTTCCATTTACAAAATACCTGCCCAGTCAAGGATTTTTTCGGGTTCGATGAAGTCTGCGACCACGGCGTGCGCACCGGCGGCGGTCAGCCTGCGCAGCTTTGCGGGATTTATACCCCGGCGGTTTTCCTCGTCGCTTGCCACGCCCAGTGTCAGCGCGCCGAATTCGCGACCCAGCGCGATTTCGACCGGTCCGTCGCCGATGACAATCAGCTCCGACGGCTCACCGCCACAGGCGATAAGCCTGCGCAGCGTCGCTTCCTTCGAGCACCCCTCGGAAAGATTCTGCGCGCCCGCGATATGCACGACTTCGTCGTGCTTGAAATAGCGCGTCAGTCCCAGCGTCTCGGCTTCCGCGCGGACGTCGCATTCGTCGGTGCCGCTCGCGGCGTAAAGGCTCACACCGCGTGCGCAAAGCATGGCGAGAAACTCCTCTGCGCCTGCAACCAGCCAGTCGGCGCGCGGCGAGTCACCCGACAAAACGGCGTCGCGGCGCCGCGCGACCTCTGCCATAAGTCTGCGGTTGTATTCGTCCTTGTAAAACCACGGGTCAGCCGGCGCGCCGGGATTGTACAATTCGCGCACTTTTTCGGCAAGCCACTTCATTTGCATGATGGTCTGCACGCCGGTGGAGCGGTCGATGTAGTCTGCAACCAGCGCTTTGATCTCCGCGTCGGGCGCGCCGCCCGATATGTACTCTTCCATCATCGGCGCCATCACGGTCTCCCAGCCCCGCCGCAGGGTCGAGAGCGTGCCGTCAAAGTCGAACACCGCGGTCTTTATGTGCGTTTTTGCGTGCGGGATATAGACAGTCACAGCCTGTCACCGCGTCCCGCCGCCTCAAAGTGCGCCTCCAGCGCGGCACAGAGCGCGTGGTAGACGGGCAGGTGATACTCCTGCACCCGGAACGTCTCGATTGCCGGCACACAGATTGTCACATCGGCGATTGTTCTGAGCTTGCCGCCGCCAAGTCCCGTTAGCGCGACAACTCCGATGCCCATCCCGCGCGCCAGAGCAGCCGCGGTGACTACATTGCTCGAGTTGCCGGAGGTGCTGATCGCAAGCAAAGCGTTGCCGCTCGCGCCCAGCGCGAGAATCTGCTGGGCGTAGACAAGCTCGGCGTCGACATCGTTTGAAAATGCTGTGAAAAGCGAGTCGGAGCCGGTCAGCGGGATCGCGGGCAGCCCCCACTGCAGTTTGGCTGTCAGCTCATGGTCGAGCATGGGCGAGGCTTCGTGGAGCATTGCCCGTACGCGTTTTGAGAGTGGGCGGCGGGAGAGAAACCCCTTGCACAACTCGCCCGCGATATGCTGCGCGTCGGCTGCGCTGCCGCCGTTGCCACAGATTAACAGTTTGCCGCCGTGCTCAAACGACGACGCAATAAGCTCCGCGGCGCGCTCCAGCGGCTCTATGCAGCAGGAGAGCTCAGGCTGCCGCACGGCAAGCTCGTCAAAGAAATGCGATTTCATATAATTGCGTCCCCTGTAATATGTAGTTTTGTAAAAATGTTAGCACATAAATGTCCGCTTTGCAAGCCTTTGCAGGTTTCCTGTGCGCGGTTTTTACGCGATTTCTCGAGAAAAAATCAAAAAACGATTGACAAAACGCGCTCTCGGTGGTATAATATCAGGGTGACCTGCGAAAGCCGAGAAAACCGAATACGCTGATGTAGCTCAGTAGGCAGAGCACATCCTTGGTAAGGATGAGGTCACGAGTTCGACTCTCGTCATCAGCTCCAAATATAACATAAGCCTGATAAGCGAAGATGCAGCTTGTCAGGCTGGTTTTTTGTGAATTGGAAGGCATTTTTTGCTAAAAAATAAAATCCCTACTTGGCAATGTTTTGAGCAAGGGTTTGACTTCCGTAAAATAAGCAAGCCTGTCAGTCAACTAAATCATGACGGGCTTTTTGCTTTGGTATGAGGCAGGTTTTCGAATAAACAGCATCCGACTCAAGCGCAGATCGCGTCGAAAAGCGCGGTACAGCACCTTGTAAATAGTTTCTTTTGCAACTTAACCCCTCTATAATGCAACTTACCGGTAAACCTATTGCATATTGCACGGCGATGTATATACTTGAATTAGACACGGCAGACAAGGGGTGAAAAGATGAAAATAAGCATGGAAGAATCCGCAGCTCATATCGAACCGGAAATTATTGTCCGATACAGCGAGATGGATGAGCCGCTCAGAAGGGTCGTGGCTGCAATCCGGCTTGCAGGCGGGACGATCATCGGGCGGCAGGATGAAAGATCGTATATTTTAAACGCGGAGGATGTGTATTACTTCGAGGCGGTCGACGGCAAGGTGTTTCTATACGCGGAAAAAGAGGTGTATGAAACTTCGCTTCGACTGTATGAAATCGAGTCCCGGTTTGAGGATACAGATTTCTTCCGGGCATCAAAATCCGTGGTGGCAAACCTGTCAAAAATCGCATGCGTTCAGGCAGTCTTTAACGGGCGTTTTGAGGCAAGGATGAAAAACGGCGAAAAGATCATCATTTCACGTCAGTATGTGCCGGTTCTCAAAAAGAAATTAGGTTTATAGGGGGGAATTTTTATGGAGAAATATCTTGGCTATGGGCGAAAATTCTTAACTTCTTTCACGGCAATCTTTACCTGCATTATTCTGGCAAGCACAATATTCATTGGAATCTACTCAAACCCGTATGTACCATTCAGACTGATTATGCAGTCACTGATACTGTCGGCCGTTTCGGCTTTGCTGAATTTCATTTACTACTCGGAGAAACCGATTCACAAGCGGGTAATGGCAGTACGGACCGTTATACACTTTTGCTTAGTGCTGGCAATGGTTCTGGTCTGCGCATGGCAGTTTAATTGGTTCTCATTCGGTCATTTGCCCAGTGTTCTGACATTCTTTGTGATGTTTTTAATAGTTTATACCGTCGTATGGCTGGTCAGTTTCATGGGTGACCTTTTGGACGAGTGGAAAATCAACAAGCGGCTTAATGAATTATACTCATCTCCCGCAGGCAATGGCAGAGTTAAATAATTTTGCTGTAAGAAACGGTGAAATGAAATGAAAAAGTATAAGGTTTCAGATTACTGGAATATGGGCACATCCATTGGTCTGTGCACAGCGGTTGGCATTGTGCTGGGCGCGCTGCTTCATAACCTGGTTTTATGGCTTTGTGTCGGTGCCGGAATAGGCGCGGTATTAGGAGCTGTATCCATGGCGTGTAAAAAGCATGCGTCATGAAACGCACAGTGAGCATCCTCATCATAGCTGTCTTTGCTTTCGGCTTCTTTGCGGCAGCCGCCCTGGCCCTGTATTTGCCGGACAGAAAAATAACGCCATATTCCCCGACGGAAGAATTCGCGGCTTTTCTGGATTTGAAAGTTCCAAAGCTGATGGGGCGATACGGAATACCGGGAGTCAGTATCGCCCTTGTCAGGGACGGACGGATTGTATATACGGCGGCCTACGGCGATGCTGACAAAGAAGCCGGCCGGAAAATGACGGCGGATATACCCATGCGCGTTCAATCCATATCCAAATCTGTGACTGCATGGGCTGTGCTGAAGCTGGCAGAGGAAGGCAAGCTGAATCTTGACGATCCTGTTGAAAAATATCTGGGGGGCTGGAATCTGCCTGCTTCAGACTACCCGCCGGAGGGGGTTACGATCAGGCGGCTTCTCAGCCACACGGCAGGGCTTCCGCTGGGTGATGTTTTTACGCTCTACTCCCCGGATGAGGCAATGCCTTCTCTGAAAGAAAGCCTGACCCACACGGCAATATTGTTTCAAATGCCGGGTAAAGGTTTTTCCTACTCCAATGTCGGGTATAACCTGCTGGAGCTTTTAATTGAAGAGGTTACGGGAAGAGACTTCGCGGAATATATGAAAACCGAAATCCTCTGTCCCCTCGGCATGTATAATTCGGATTTTGAATACAGTGAAAATATACTGTCTTCAGCGCCGCTTGGATATTCGCCGGACGGCAATCCTGTTCCCCCTTACCGGTACCCTGAAAGGGCGTCAGGAGGATTGATTTCCACGGCGGAGGATATCGCCCGTTTTTGCATCGCGGGGATGCCGGATTTCTCTGATCAGCGTGTGCTGTCACGCTCTGCTATTGAACAGCTCTATTCTGCTCAAGCCGAAAGTCTTGGAATATATAGTGCGGTATTCGACGCCTATGGCTATGGCTATTACACCGAGAGGCTTTCGGACGGAAGTCTGGCGGTGTCCCACGGCGGGCAGGGAACAGGCTGGATGAGCCACTTTCACGCTCTGCCTGATACGGGAGATGCGATTGTCATTTTAGCAAACAGTCAGCGCAGCTGGCCGTTCATCGCAAGCCTGCTTCACGGATGGGCGCGGTGGTGCGGATTTTCTCCGCCCGGCATGACGCGCATCCTCTTTGGGGAATGTCTCTTATGGGGATTGGTTGGTCTGATAGCCGCAATATCACTCTGTCTTGCAGCTGATATTGTCATGAATATCGCGGAGGGCAATATAAAGGTCATTTTAAGGCAGCTGAAAGTGATGAGTCCGTCACGCATATTGAAAATCGGAATTTCTCTCTCAATACTGGCCGTTCTGTTGTGGGCTTGCTGTCAAAAATACATATTTTTAACAGCAGTATTTCCCGTTTCATCGATATGGCTTGAGGTGTGCGCTGCCGCGTTTTCGCTCGCATTGCTCATACATTCACTTTGCATAACGTGACCGGTATTAAAGATAAAAGAATATAGCAGGATCGGCGTCTTAATGCAATTGTAGTAAAGTTTAAAATATAAAAATATATAGGAAAATCGGAGTTACAATAATGGACCACGTTGTTTATACAGATGCAAAAGAAAAGGAAATGGAAGCCCTTATTTCAGGTGCAAAAACCATGATCATAAGGGGAGCGGCAGGCAGGAAGCTGCCTTATGGAAGAGTAAAAACCGGAGATACGCTGTACTTCATTGATAATGACGGAGAAGGCAAAGTCAGGGCAAAAGCCGATGTGACAAGCGTATATAATTCATATAAGCTGACCGAAGACGAGTCTGTTTCATTGGTTGAAAAGAATCTGGATAAGCTGAAGCTGACTGAAAAGCAATTCAAACGATGGGCAGGGAAAAGATATATTGTCTTAATTGAGGTCGGAAACACAAAGGCAATAGAACCCTTCGGGATTGACAAGAGCGACTTTGGAAATATGGACGACTGGCTTCTCGTCGGAAACATAAACGATGTCATGTTATGACCGGCAGGCGCACAAAAATTGAAATAAGATTTCAAATATTGAATGATATAAGAGGATTATATGAAAAAGATTTTGGCATTGCTTTTTATTATAATGACATTGCTTCAGACTGCCTGAACCAGCAGTGTTATTATAAACGGGCATGAAAGAAACACGGCTACGTCATTGAACATGAGTTATGACAAATTCACCGGGGTCAGGAAAAGGACAATTATGCTTGATGACGCCGCGACAATGAACGTAGACATTAAGACGGATTCGGGCGTGTTGAATCTGTCCGTTAAAGGGGAGGACGGCAAGTCATTTTATACCGGGACGAAGCTTCCGGCTTCCAGCTTCCAGGTTTCGCTGGATGGCGCGGGCAAATATGAAATAACCATAAAATGCGATGACCATAAAGGCGGATATGCAATCTTCTGGGGCGAAAATTGATTATCAGTCGGCAGACAGGATCATTGAATCTTGTAAAAAGAATATAAGCGGCGGTACTTTCGGGGAAGAGAGTGCCGCCGCTTTTTGTCGTGCTTTCAATAATAATGCCACATATTGTCACATAAGGACAATTGTATTATACTACAAACGACATCTAAATTGACGGATATTATGAAAGTTGGAGAGGAATTATTTAGATGAATAAGTTTTTCTCTTTTTTTATTGGCAGTCATAATGATATCGACCTGTGCCGCTTGTGTAAATTTGCCGCAATTTGAAGGGGACGGCGTTAGCACAGCTGAAGACTCCGCACAGGCAGTTCAATATTATTCCTGGAGAATCGATTACTTTACGGCATCAGCGAAGAAGATTTAGTACGCTATCCTGCTAATTATACAAATGAAAAAGTATTTTTTTCATCATATAAAATACATCAAATATACGAACCTAAACTTTATCTGGCGAAAAACGGCTCTAAATATATAATTATAGATGATCGGAATATAACGACGGGCCGTACGGAATAGAAGGAGATCCGATTTCGGTATACGGCAGATTTCAATACAACGATATGGTGACCTGGCTTGACGGCTCAAACGAACAGGTACCTGTAAATTACATTGAGCGTGGAAACATATTGATTGGCAGTAATTACAATAAGGTAAAAACGAACGAAATGAAAAGATATATACAATTGACAAAGGTCAGATAAAAATTATACATGAGATTACAGTAGATATATCAGATTCTATTTTTACTTGGGATGGGCAAAAGGTTACTGGTACTTTTATATGACTTTTTTCGGTCACTTATATGGATATTCACTTGGTTTGCGAAAAAAGAAATCAGATCTAATTATTGACGAAGATGAATGTTTTTACATATCAACGCAAAGAACGGAATTATTATCAGACCTGCTTTGTTTGTGGATAATTCAGCTCTTGCTTGCAACAATCCCGGTAGTATGGTTAATCTTCAATATATTTTACTGGTTGCCGCATCCTAATGGTATTTTATCCAGATTTATTGCGTGGAAAAAAAGAGGTTATTCAACCGCAGTATTTCATTTAATAATCGGCATGATGTTTCTTTCTGAAGTTATTGTTACGGCAATTTCAGGGAATCAGATTCTTATGTATATTGCAAATAATATTTTTTAGGAATGAATAATTTTAATTTGCTGAATCCAAAAGGTACTGCTACTAATAACTTTTATATTGAAAACACTGTAGCTTTTGAAAAGTATGAAATCGATAAGCTTATCGGATTTGAAGGAACCGCGTCCTTTATGACCGACAATCCTGAAAAGCCTATATAATTTCTTAAAAGAAACATATGAGAAGCTCAACAGTATCGTGGTCGAAATCGAAAATATTGCAAGCCCCGCAAATAAGTATAAAAGTGATAGAATTTCACTTTCATCATTGCATTTTCTCATATACTATGCAGACTTTTTTGACAGTGTAAATGAGTCATTGAAAACGATTGTAAATTCAGAAAGCCCGGAAGCTCTGATAGATTTTGCTCAAAGCATAAGGAACGAAACCGAAAGCCAGTCGTTTCAGAATATGCGAAAAGAACTTGAGGGTATCAGAGATGATATCAAAGATATAAAAAGCATCACAGTCGGCATAAACCTTGACAGTAATCTGCAGGTTAAAGAAGCCGGACTTGTCAAAGTCAACCGGGAATATTATAAATCCGGCAGTTTCCTCGACAGGCTGCTTCGGCTTGAACTGGCGCCAAGTGCCTGTCACCGTATACGAGAAAAGCGGGATACCCGTTCCGGCAAGAAAAGCGACGATGACGCTTTGCGATTTGATATTGCCATACCTGCCGATAAGCGACATGAAAGCAAATCCGGTTATCATGCTGAAAAATTCGGCTGGGCGGCTGGAAACTGAAGTTAAATCGGTTATGAATATAATCGAATCCTCGACTGAAAACAGTATTGTGTTAATGGACGAAGCATTCACAAGCACAAGTGAATCGGACGCGTTTGATCTGGCGAAATCGGTGCTGCTGAAACTCGGAAAAGTGGGCTGCAAATGCATATTTACCACACATCTGCACCGGCTTGCCGCGGATGTTGATGAAATCAACAGCGCTATGCCGGCGGGAATTAAAGTCGATAATCTATCAGCCGAGGTTGTAGGCGGCAGGCGCACTTATAATATCAGCCGTGCAAAGCCGATAGGCAACAGTTATGCAAAGGATATAGCAAGCAAATACAGGTTGTTATAAAAAACGAAAACAAGCCTGCCGGGCACTTGTAAGCCCGGCAGGCTTGCTTTTTTGTTAGATGCTGCATGTAAAGAATATCAAAAGGTATGTAAGATAAAATTCTGTATAGCTGTCATTTCCGTTTTGCAAGCTCTAATAGTACTAATATCTAATAGTACTAATATAGGAAGCAATATCAAAGCAAGTAAAAACCACATGGCATTTACTCTCCTTCAATAATGATAGAGGAGTATACCTAATAATGTTATTATAATTTCCGCCTGCTCTGAGAATAATATCACACATGTTTCCAAATAAGTTTACATTTTATAAAAGTAAATATTATGTGGTATAACATTACTCACCTCCCTCTTGCCACACCCGCGAAAAATGTGCTATAATGTAACATAAGCGCATATTATCACGGAAAGGACACGATCGCGTGAAGTTTTTCCACCTCTCCGACCTGCACATAGGCAAGCGGTACAGCGAGTTTTCGCTGCTCGACGACCAGCGGCATATTCTCGACCGGATAATAGACTACGCCGCAGAGGAGCAGCCCGACGCAGTGCTGATCGCCGGCGACATATACGACAAAACCGTGCCGTCAGCCGAGGCTGTGCGCCTGTTCGACGACTTCCTGTACCGCCTGTCCGCGTTATGCGCGCATGTTTTCGTCATCGCCGGCAACCACGACTCGCCCGAGCGGCTGGCATTCGCCGCGCGCACGCTCGACCGCGCGGGCATACATATCTCGCCCGTCTGGGACGGAAGAGTGATGCCAGTGACGCTGGCTGACGAATACGGCGAGATTGACGTGTTCATGCTGCCGTATATCAAACCCGCGCACGCCGCGCACATTTTCCCCGACGTACAGATTAGCTCATACACCGACATGATGGCTGCGGCGATTGCGGCGATGGCTCTCAATCCGTCGCGGCGCAGCGTGCTTGTGACGCACCAGTATGTGACCGGCGCAGAGCGCTGTGAATCCGAGGAGCTGTCGGTCGGCGGCGCGGACAACGTGGACGCATCGGTTTTCGACCCGTTCGACTATGTCGCGCTTGGTCACATCCACGGCCCGCAGCAGATTGCGCGCCCGACGCTGCGCTACTGCGGCACGCCGCTCAAATACTCATTTTCGGAGGCAAACCACAAAAAATCCGTCACGGTCGCTGTTTTGCGGGCGCGGGGCGACGCCGAGGTGCGCACTCTACCGCTCGAGCCGCTGCGCGATATGCGAAAGCTGCGCGGCGCATTCGCGGAACTTACGACACGCGAAAACCGGCCGGACACGCTTTGCGAAGACTACATACATATCACGCTGACCGACGAGGATGAGATACCAGATGCCATCAGCAGGCTGCGCGAGATTTACCCGAACATCATGCGGCTTGATTACGACAATTCGCGCACGCGTGCCGAAAGGCTGGCGGACATCGCGGCACAGGTCGGCGGCAAAACTCCGCTTGAATTGTTTGCGGAACTGTTCGAGCGCCAGAACGGGCGCCCAATGAGCGACGCGCAGCGCGAATACGTTGCCGCAAGAATCGCCGGGATTTGGGAGGGTGAGCTGTGAGACCGGTCAGACTTGTCATAACCGCGTTCGGGCCGTATGCCGGACGCACGGTGCTCGAGATGGACAAGCTGGGTAAGGGCGGGCTGTACCTTATCACCGGCGATACCGGAGCGGGGAAAACCACAATTTTCGACGCGATAACCTTCGCGCTCTACGGCGAGGCGAGCGGCGCAAACCGCGAACCGTCGATGCTGCGCTCAAAATACGCGGACCCGGACACGCCGACCGAGGTCGAGCTTATCTTTTCGCACGCGGGCGGGCTGTATACGGTCAGGCGCAACCCCGAATACGAGCGCCCGGCATTGCGCGGCTCCGGCATGGTGACACAGCGCGCGGAGGCGGTGCTCGTCTGCCCCGGCGACAGGATAATCACAAAACCGCGCGAGGTGACCGCCGCTGTCTGCGAGCTGCTGGGCGTCAACCGTGAGCAGTTTTCGCAGGTGGCAATGCTCGCGCAGGGTGAATTTTTGCGCCTGCTGCTCGAGGATACACCCGACCGCATCAAGATTTTCAGGCAGATATTTAAAACCGCGCCTTATCTGAAGCTGCAGGAAAAGCTGCGCGCGGACGCATCCGAGCTTGCACGTGAGTGTGAACTGCTCCGCAGCGGCGCAAAACAGTTTATAGCCGGCGCTGTGGCGGCGGACGGCAGACGTCTTGGCGATCTGCCGCCGGATGAGGTGCTTGATGCGATTAAGCGGGCAATCGAGTCTGACCGCGAATTTATTAAAAATTCCGAAATAAGCATTGCCGAGCTTGACAAGCTGCTGGAGGAAGCCGACCGCACCATCGGACGCGCAGAGGAGATAAGGCGGCTCGGCGAATCACTTGAGTCTGCGCGCGAAGAACTTGCAAAACACCGCCCGCTGCTCTCGCAGCTTGAGGTGGAGCTTGCCGCCGAGGTCGCAAAGGGCGGCGAGTGTGAAAAACTTGGCGAGCGCGTCGCCGCGCTGACAGCAGAGCTGCCGCAATATGCCGAGCTTGACGCGCAGCGCGACGAAATTGCACAGCGCCGGGCGGCGCTCGGTAAGCTGTCGGACGACTACGCCGCCTGCAAGGAGAAGGGAAGCACAGCCGCAACAGTGCTTGCGGAGCTGAAGGCCGAGCTTGCGTCGCTTGCCGGCGCGGAGGGCGAGCGCGAGGCGGCGTCTGCCGCGCTCATCCGGACGTGCGAACGCCGCGAGGCGCTGGGCAGCCTTGTATCGGCAACCGACGAATTTGCGGCACTTGAGCGCCGGCTCCAGTTCGCGCGTGAAAAATACGCCGAAGCGGCGGCGATATCCGAGCGGCTGCGCGCCGAATACAGCCGCAAATACCGACTTTTTCTCGACGCGCAGGCGGGCGTGCTTGCCGGAACACTGGCCGACGGTGCGCCCTGTCCCGTCTGCGGCTCGACAGAGCATCCCAACCCCGCGAAGCCGACCGAAGGCGCGCCGACCGAAGCGGAGCTTGAGCGCGCCAAGCTCGCCGCTGACCGCGCGGGCGAGGAAGAGCGCAGCGCGAGCGCGACTGCGGCTAATCTGGCCGGTCAGGTCGACGCCCGGCAGGGTGAAATAAATACGCTATGCGTATCATTGCTCGGCGTGACGCTCGATGACCCGGCGCAGGCGGCAAAGGCTGCGCTGGTATTGTGCGATGAGGAGATAGCTCTGCATGAGGAGGCGCTGCACAGCGCAGAGCGCAAAATATCGCGCCGCGCCGATCTTGATAAGCATATAGCCGAGCGTGAGCGCGAACTCACCGTATTTACCGCGCAGGCGGGCGAGATGGAGCGCAGCATTGCGTCAGTAGACGGGGAACTGCGTTCGCTTGTTGCCGGGGCTGCGGCGCTCGCCGCGCGGCTGGAGTTTGAAAACAAAGCGGGCGCGGAGGCCGAAATCGCGGCACTCAACGCGCGCCGGAACGCCATGCGCGAGGCGCTTGCGGCGGCGCAGAAAAGGCACGACGAATGCGCCGCGGCGGTAAACGATCTTGCCGGGCAGGTGCGCAGCCTGGAGGAGCAGCTTGCCGGCGCGCCGCAGATAGAGCTTGACGCAGTGCTTGAAAAGCGCGCGAAAACTGCCGCCGACAAGGACGCGATCAGCCGCGAGGCGGCAAAAGCAAACGGCAGGCTGACGGCGAACATCGCCGCGCTCGAGGGCGCGCGCGAGAAAATCTCGCGACTTACCGAGGCGGAGGAGAAGCTCAAGTGGCTGAAAACGCTTTCGGACACAGCCAACGGCACGCTGCAGGGCAGAGAAAGGCTGATGCTCGAAACCTATGTGCAGACCGCGTATTTCGACCGCGTGCTGGCGCGCGCGAACATACGGCTTATGTCGATGACCGGCGGTCAGTATGAGCTGGTCAGGCGTTCAGTCGCAAGCGACCTGCGCAGCCAGTGTGGTCTGGATCTCGACGTGTGCGACCATTATAACGGTACGACGCGCAGCGTGCGCACGCTGTCGGGCGGCGAGTCGTTTCTGGCGTCGCTTTCACTTGCGCTGGGACTATCGGACGAGGTGCAGTCAGCGGCGGGAGGTATCATGCTCGACACGATGTTTGTGGACGAGGGCTTCGGCTCGCTCGACGACGAAACGCTGCGTATGGCGATAAACGCGCTGAACGGGCTTGCCGCAGGCAATCGGCTCGTGGGCATTATATCGCACGTCGCGGAGCTGAAGGACCGCATTGACAGGCAAATCGTTGTGAAAAAAGACCGCGCCGGCGGCAGCCGCGCGGAGATAGTGGTGTAGCAAGTTATAAATATAAACAAGTCGCCCGTCCGGAAACAAGTCCGGGCGGGCGGTCTTTTTATGGCTTGGATAAGTGCGGTATTGCGTGTTGTAATGCAAAAATACATCACAACAAGGGGGATTTCATGACCGGTGAATTCCCCTTCCGCTTTATTTACCGGGATAACTTAAGATGACAGCGCTTTTATCAGCCCTGAGCCTGCAGCGTGTTTTTGCCGGCGAGGATGTCGGCGAATTTCTGCTCAAGTTCGGCTATCTTCTGGATAGCGGCAGGCTCGCCCTTGGCGTATGCCGACGAAAAGTCCGTTTTCTTGGCTGAAAGCTGCGTGCAGAACGTGACGTTGAGCATGAATCCGCCCAGCGCGTTGTCGTATGCGCACGCAAACGGCGAGCTGATCGAGTCGTGGATTATGTCTATCATCTTCGCCACGGTGTTGTCGCTGGCGTATTTGACCTTGAGCGAGTTTTCGTAATACTCGGGCAGCACGATTTCGGCGGTTGCCGCGCTGAGCGCCTCAATGCAGGTGGTGGTAAACTCAAGATCGGTTGCGGTTGCGGGGATGACGCCGACCTCGGTCGTGTCGTGCGTGCTGGTGACATACTCTTTCTGGTCGGTGTCGAGCTTGGGATAGGGCACCGCGCCGATCGGGAACTCGATTTCGCGCATATTCGCCAAGTCGCCCAGCCTGTTATAGCCGACGAACACGGTGTTGCCCGAGCCGAACACCTTGCGCAGCCCGGCGGGCGAGAAATCGGCTAATGTAGTCAGCGAACCGGAGCTGTAGAAGAGCTCATTCATCTTTTCAAGGATTTTGGTGCTGCGCTCGTTGTTGAAGTTGAAGGTTATCGAACCGCCGTCGCGCGACACGAACTCGATACCCGTTCCGATAAGCACGGGGACGGCGGAGCCCCATGTGCCGATGCAGGTGAAGCCGAAGAGGTCGCCCTCTTTCATTTGGGTGTCGCCGTCGAGGTCGCGCGCGGTCGCCACGACGATCTCTATCATTTTGTCAATCGTCCATGTGCCGTCGAACACATAGTTGTATATCACATCGCCGCTGCCGTATGAGTCGGCGATGAGGTTTTTATTATAATATAGCACATGGCAGCTTGCCAGCACATCCATGAAATAGTCGCCGGCCATTATGTACATGCCGCCCTTGACGACCATGAGGTCGTTCATGTAGTCGCTGTACCAGTATTTGCGGTTAAGGTCGATGATCTCGGCGTTGTAGATGTTTCTGAACAATTCCTCAGCCGACAGCTCGGCGAGCGAGCGCAGGTCGTTGATAATCAGATCAAACGCGTCGTCGCCTGCCATCACCAGCTTGCGGATCTCGGTTGTGGCAACATTGTAGTCGTATACGGACGGCGTGAAAACGAGCTTGATTTTGAGCTTTTCCTCAATTTCCATGTTGCGCTTGTACACGGCGTCGTTGACGATTTCACCGTTCATTTCGCCCGACCCCGCGATCAGTGCGTGCGCGTTTGTGGAGTCGTTTGAGTCCTCAGAGCTCTGCACCCGGAACTCGCGCCCGCCGAAGTTGATGTTGTCGAACCGCGTGTCGGCGGTTTCGCCTTCCGTTTCGGTCTGGGATTCACCGGCGCCGTCCGCCGATGTGTCTGATGTTTTGCCGCATGAGGCAATGGATATGGTTAGAAGTAACGCGAGCAGCAGTGATAAAAAGCGCTTCATCATGACTCCTCCGAATAGGCTTATTTTGGATATGCTGATTAAATATTATCACAATAGCACAAAAGAGTCAAGCGTAATGTAAAAATTTTAGGTGACTATATATGTAGCTAGAGTATGTATTG
>JAPXNL010000037.1:0-17258 GCA_033808535.1 Clostridia bacterium | reverse complement strand
GAAGCGGCATCGGGCGGTCCGATAGCACTCTTGCGCGAGGGCGATATGATAGCCATAGACATTCCGGCAGGCAAGATAAATGCGGAGCTGTCCGATGAGGAGCTTGCTGCGCGCCGTGCCGGGTGGTGCGAGCCGCAGCCAAAGATCAAAAAAGGCTGGATGGCACGCTATGCAAGGCTGGTTTCGTCGGCATCCGACGGCGCGGTGCTAAAATAACACGTAAACCAATTTAAAATCCGGATACACAAAAAGACAAAATTCATATATTTATAAAATATTGTAATAAAAACTGCTGCAATTAAAATAAGCTGTATATCAGCGGGGAGGCAAAGCTTCATATGCTTCCCGCTTTGTCCAATAACTTATTTGAGGTTATATGATATGCGTAAAATAAAGATTTTTGATACAACACTGCGCGAC
The DNA here is from genome assembly GCA_033808535.1 of Clostridia bacterium. Lineage (GTDB taxonomy): Bacteria > Bacillota > Clostridia > Oscillospirales > CAG-272 > DTU078. Next base: position 16,838 of record JAPXNL010000037.1, on the reverse strand, counting down.
GGCGAGCAGTCGCCGGGCTGCAGCATGATTTTAAACGAGAAAATCGAGATGGCGCGCCAGCTTGAGGCGATGGGCGTGGATATTATAGAAGCAGGCTTTGCCGCCTCGTCGCAGGGCGACTATAACTCGGTTAAAGCAATCGCCAAGGAGATTAAAAACTCTACAGTCGCCAGCCTTGCGCGCTCGCTGCCCAAAGATATAGACAGCGCGTGGGGAGCGATAAAATATACAGAGAATCCGCGACTGCACATTTTCCTCGCGACCTCGCCGATACACATGGAATATAAGCTGAGAAAAACGCCCGACGAGGTGTACGAGCAGGCGGTCGAGATGACAAAGTACGCCAAAAAATACTGTTCGGATGTTGAGTTTTCCGCCGAAGACGCATCGCGCAGCGACCGGGAGTTTTTGCGCCGCGTATTTGAGGGCGTAATCAAAGCCGGCGCGACGACTATAAACGTGCCCGACACGGTTGGCTATGCGGCACCGGAGGAAATGGCTGCTCTTATTTTATGGCTGCGCGAAAATGTCGAGGGTATGGACCGTGTTACACTGTCTGTACACTGCCACAACGACCTCGGACTGGCGGTCGCAAACTCTCTGGCGGCTGTTTCTGCAGGCGCGGATCAGGTTGAGTGCACGATTAACGGAATCGGCGAGCGCGCTGGCAACGCGTCACTTGAGGAGTTTGTCATGAATCTCAAGACCCGCCGCGACTTCTACGGCGCCGACACGGGTATCGACAACACGCAGCTTTATAAAGCCAGCCGCCTGCTGTCGAACATAACCGGAGTCAAAATCCCGCCGAACAAAGCAATCGTCGGGGAAAACGCCTTCGCGCACGAGGCGGGCATCCATCAGCACGGAGTAATGGCTAACAGCCTTACATACGAGATTATGACGCCCGAATCGATTGGCCTGAGCCGCAACAAGATGGTGCTCGGCAAACATTCCGGACGCCATGCTTTCACTGAGCGGCTGCGCGATCTTGGCTTCAAAGTCAGCCTTGAAACTGCCGACAACTTGTTCAAGGAGTTCAAAGCGCTGGCTGACAAGAAAAAGACGGTCAGCGACCGCGATATCGAAGCGCTGGTGCGCAGGGAGCTGGCAAGCGAGATACCCGAAGCGTTCAGACTTGAGCGTTATGTAATCAACACCGGCAACACCATCACGCCGACCTCAAGCATCACGCTTATTTTGGCAGACGGCAGCCGTGTTGAGAAAGTCGCAATCGGGTTTGGTCCCGTCGATGCCTCGTTCAATGCCATAAACAAGATAGTCGGGCTTAATGTTCAGCTTGACGAATACTCCATCGACGCGGTGACAGAAGGCCGCGACGCGCAGGGCGAAGTCAGCGTCAGAGTGAGCAGCGGCGAAAAGACTGTAAAGGGTTACGGATTATCAACCGATATACTTGAAGCAAGCATACTTGCATACATCAACGCGATCAACAATCTTATATACGAAACCGAAAAGGAAGAATCCTGATGAGCATGACGATGACACAGAAAATACTCGCCGCACACGCAGGGCTTGACAGCGTGAGCTCCGGGCAGCTTATCACGGTGACGCTCGATATGGTGCTGGGCAATGATATAACCGCTCCTGTCGCCATACGCGAGTTTGAAAAAGCGGGTGCAAAAAAAGTCTTCGACCGCGACAGAATCGCGCTGGTGATGGACCATTTTACGCCCAATAAAGATATAAAAGCTGCGGAGCAGTGCAAAGTCGTGCGCACATTTGCGAGAAAGCGCGGTATCACAAACTTTTTCGATACCGGCCGGGTCGGGGTCGAGCACGCGCTGCTGCCCGAGCTTGGACTTGTTGGCCCGGGCGACCTTGTGATCGGCGCGGACTCGCATACCTGCACATACGGCGCGCTGGGCGCGTTTTCGACCGGCGTGGGCAGCACCGACATGGCATTCGGCATGGCGACGGGCAGGTGCTGGCTCAAAGTGCCGCCCGCGATTAAATTCGTGCTGACCGGCAAGCCGGGCAGGTGGGTGTCGGGCAAGGACGTCATCCTGCATATCATCGGCAAAATCGGCGTGGACGGGGCGCTTTATAAATCGATGGAGTTTACAGGCGACGGGCTGGCGTACCTTTCGATGGACGACAGGCTGTGCATTGCCAACATGGCAATCGAGGCGGGCGCCAAAAACGGCATTTTCGCCTTCGACAGCGTGACGGAGGAGTATGCGAAGTCTCACTCAAAACGCCCGTGGACAAAATTTGAAGCCGACCCCGACGCCGAATATGAGGAAACATATATAGTTGACCTTTCAGAGATCAAACCGACGGTCGCCTGCCCGCACCTGCCGGAGAATACAAAGACAATAGACCAGATAGGCGAAATAACGATAGATCAGGTTGTAATCGGCTCGTGCACTAACGGACGCATAGAGGATATGCGCGTGGCGGCGCAGGTGCTCAAGGGTCGTACTGTCCACCCGAACGTGCGCTGCATCGTAATTCCCGCGACGCAGAACATAATGCGTCAGGCAATCGACGAAGGGCTGGTGGGCATCTTCATCGACGCTGGCTGCGCGGTGTCAGCCCCGACCTGCGGGCCATGCCTGGGCGGACATATGGGTATTCTCGCGGAGGGTGAGCGCGCAGTCGCAACGACTAACCGCAATTTTGTAGGCCGAATGGGGCACCCGGGCTCCGAGGTCTACCTCGCGTCGCCCGCAATAGCCGCCGCCTCGGCGGTAGCCGGCAGAATCGCAAGCCCCGACGAGCTGTAAATACGTTAATCACGCGGATTTAACGGGTTTTATTGAACCTGCACGCAGCAAAGCAGAAAACGGATAATTGACTTGCGGGCAACTTGCGCGGCATACGGGTGCACCGTGCTATTCACCATATCCATTGTAAGAAAGTTCTTTAAAATTTTGATTTTTCATATAGCCCGGTTAAATATTGCATGGTATAATGAGCATAAATATTCCATGTGATTAGTTTCCTTTCTGCCGGGCGCTGCGTGACCGGCGAAATTTGCGGACTCCGGCACGACCGTATACACAATCACAGGAGAATATTATGAATGCTAAAGGCAAAGTTATAAAATACGGCGACAACATAGACACCGACGTCATAATTCCGGCGCGTTATCTCAACACCTCTGATCCGGCGGAGCTGGCGTCGCATTGCATGGAGGATCTTGACCGCGATTTTCACAAAAAAATCAAGCCGGGCGACATAATGGTCGGAGGTAAAAACTTCGGCTGCGGCAGTTCGCGCGAGCACGCGCCGATTGCCATCAAGGAATCGGGCATATCCTGTGTTATAGCAACGACCTTCGCGCGGATTTTCTATCGCAACGCGATAAATATCGGGCTGGCAATCGTCGAGTGTCCGGAGGCGTCGGAGAAAATCTCGAATGGCGACGAGGTCGAGGTCGATTTTGAAACGGGTGTAATATCCAACCTGACAACCGGCGAAAGCTACAGGGGCGCGGCGTTTCCGCCGTTTATCCGTTCGATCATTGAAGCCGGCGGACTGATGAAAACGCTCGAGAAGGAAGTCGGCCAATGAAATATAAAATCGCGGTGATAAGCGGCGACGGGATCGGGCCGGAAATCGTCGCCGAAGCGGTGAAAATTTTAAATGTCGTCGGCTCACACACTGGGCATCAGTTTGAGTTTACGCCTGTGCTCATGGGCGGCCGCGCGATAGACGAGACCGGTTTGCCGCTCCCCGATGAAACGGTGGAGATTTGCAAGGCGTCGGACGCGGTATTGCTCGGCGCGGTAGGCGGCCCGAAGTGGGATAACCTGCCCGGGCATCTGCGCCCGGAGGCGGGACTGCTCGGCATACGACAGGCGCTTTGCCTGTATGCAAACTTGCGCCCGGCGGTGCTGACCCCCGCGCTGGCAGACGCCAGCCCGTTGAAGCCCTCGGTTATCGGCGCAAGGTTTGATATGCTCATCGTGCGCGAGCTGACCGGAGGCATATACTTCGGCAAGCGCGGGCGCGGCATGGGCGAAGGCGGCGAGGAGGCGTTTGATACCGAGCGCTATACTGCGGCGGAAATCGAGCGCATCGCGCGCGTCGCGTTCCGGGCGGCGCAGGGGCGTAGAAGGAAAATAACAAGTGTGGACAAGGCAAACGTGCTCGAATCCTCAAGACTGTGGCGTGAGGTTGTCCACCGCGTGGCTGCGGAATATCCCGACGTCGAGTGCGAGGATATGCTGGTCGACAACGCGGCAATGCAGCTTGTGCGAAATCCCGGCAGGTTCGACGTTATGGTGACAAGCAATATGTTCGGCGACATCCTCTCCGACGAGGCGTCGATGATCACCGGCTCGATAGGCATGCTGCCGTCCGCGTCGCTCGGCGACGGTACGATGGGACTGTACGAGCCGATTCACGGTTCCGCGCCCGATATCGCCGGGCGTGGTATCGCAAACCCGCTTGCGACTATACTGTCGGCAGCGATGCTGCTGCGGTATTCACTGGGACTTGAGCGCGAAGCTTTGTCTCTTGAGAATGCAGTGTCAAAAACGCTCGATGACGGGCTGCGCACGCCGGATATTGCGGGCAGTGCGGAGGATGTGAAAATAGTCGGCACGGCAGAAATGGGCAATGCGGTTGCAGAAAATCTTAAAGCGGCGCTTGCCGCACAGGAAGGTTGATGAAAATGAAGCGGACAATTCTTGTAAAGGTCCAAAACCATCCGGGAATGCTATCAAAGGTATCGGGGTTGTTTTCGCGCCGCGCGTTTAACATACACAGCCTTGCTGTCGGCGTGACGGAGGACCCGGGCATATCCTGTATGACAATTGTTGTCGACGGCGACAACGACATGATTGAGCAGGTCGAAAAGCAGGTTGCAAAGCTGGTCGGCGTGCTGCGCGTCAAAACGCTTGAGCCGGGCGAATTTATAAGCAAGGAGCTTGTGTTCATAAAGGTGCCTGCCGATGCCCGGACACGCTCGGAGCTGATCGATATAACCCGGATATTCGGCGCGCGCATCGCTGAGGTATCACGAACCTCGCTTATACTTGAGTTTGCCGACACCGGTGAGCGGATAGCGGAGCTTGAATATATGTTATCCCCTTACGGGCACTGTGAAGTTGTGCGCACCGGCTCGATAGCAATCGAAAAGGACGCAATGGAGAAAAGCTGAAACAGCAATCTAATAACACGTTAATTCGTGCGGAGGAATATAAAAAATATGGCAAAGATGTATTATGAAAGCGACTGCAATCTTGATTATTTGAAAGGGAAAAAAGTCGCTGTAATCGGTTACGGAAGTCAGGGACACGCACACGCGCTTAACCTGCACGACAGCGGAGTGGACGTGGTTGTCGGTCTTTACGAGGGCAGCAAATCGTGGGCGAAAGCCGAAGCTGACGGGCTTACGGTTATGACTGCGGCCGACGGGGCAAAGGCGGCCGACGTGATTATGATATTGGTCAACGACGAAAAGCAGGCGAAACTCTACCGCGAGAGCATCGCGCCCGGCTTGTCCGAAGGCAAAGCGCTTGCGTTCGCGCACGGGTTTAACATTCACTACGGCCAGATTGTGCCTCCTGCCGATATAGACGTGTTCATGGTCGCGCCGAAAGGGCCGGGCCATACCGTGCGCAGCGAGTATGTGCGCGGCGCGGGCGTGCCTTGTCTTGTAGCAGTACAGCAGGATTATACCGGCAAGGCGATGGAGATAGCCAAGGCTTACGCCGCGGGTATAGGCGGCAGCCGCGCGGGCGTGCTTGAAACCACCTTCCGCGAGGAGACCGAAACCGACCTGTTCGGCGAGCAGGCGGTGCTCTGCGGCGGCGTTACAGAGCTGATGCGCGCCGGGTTTGAGACGCTTGTCGAGGCAGGTTATGCACCCGAGAACGCTTACTTTGAGTGCATACACGAGATGAAGCTGATCGTCGACCTCATCTACAGCGGCGGGTTCGAGATGATGCGCTATTCTATCAGCGACACCGCCGAATACGGCGACTATGTGACCGGCAAGCGTATTATAACCGAGGAAACTCGCAAGGAGATGAAAAAGGTGCTTGCCGAGATCCAGGACGGTTCGTTTGCGCGCAACTGGATACTTGAAAACCAGGTCGGACGCCCTCACTTCAACGCGATGCGACGCCAGAATGCACAGACGCAGCTTGTCAAAGTAGGTCAGCAGCTACGCAGCCAGATGACGTTTATAAAAAACAAGTAATACTAAAATTGAGCGCTTATGATATATTAGCATAAGCGCTCTTTTTAGTTGGAAGGGATGCGCGTGGGGGAGCTTTTTGTAAAAAGCTCCCCCACACCCCCGCAAAAACCTTTATACTGGATATACCTTAAATTGTTTCCTTTAGTTCATACAAGTCAGCCGACATGGTATACATACTTTTCGGGCTACTTATCATCTATCCTATAATTCCGGCAACTACTGCACAACCTGCGCCGCCCATAAACGTCATTTGCTTGCAAATGATGTTGGTCCCATTACCCCTCCGGGCGGCTTGTGTTTTTCTCGTAGGTTACCGGTTTACCATTGAATTTGTAACTACGCATTCTTAAATGTAGTAATTCAGTCCGTTCGCGACACCTCCGGACGCCATTAGGGCGTCCGGAGGATGTATAAACTTGCACCCAGAGGGGGCGCGGGGGAACTTCCCCCATTGGAGGAGTCCGGAGGGGCGCTCCCCTCCGGTAGATACCTAAGGCGAACTTGTCTTTTTTGATCAAAAACTGCACTTGACTTGACAACCGGCCCAAGTAAAGAAAGTAACATATAAAAACGCAGGCGGTGCGCACCGCGTACATTTAATGCAAACGGTCAAAATTTGCAGTCAGTTTATCGGCTCACCAACATCCGTAGCGCCTCAATATACCCCTTAAACCCTCGCCCATTTACAGTCGCAATACATACCGTTCGCACATACGACACGCGCCGGAACTCTTCGCGCGTGTCGGGATCGGAGATATGCACCTCTACGGTCGGGATGCCGACCGCTTTTATCGCGTCGGCGATAGCTATGCTCGTGTGCGTGTAGGCAGCTGGATTTATGATAATGCCGTCCATCCTGTTATATGCCGCCTGTATGGCATCGACAAGCGCGCCCTCGTGGTTGCTTTGGAAAAATTCAACCTCCACGCCGAGCCGCTCTGCTTCTTTTGATATAAGCTCAACAAGGTCGGAATAGGTGCGATGCCCGTAGATTTCCGGCTCGCGTATTCCGAGCATATTTATATTCGGGCCGTTAATAACCAGAATTTTCATTGAACTCCTCCAGGATATTTGCTGCCACCTGCTCGGGTGAGTCGCTGACAGGTATCGTCACATCGGCAAACTTCAGATAAAGCGGCAGGCGTTCGGCGTAAAGCGCATGCAGGTCTGCATTCTCGGAAAGAGGGCGCCCGCTGCGCGCAAGCTGCTCTGTTGGTCTGTCGAGCCTGTATATCCGGCCGTTTCGGTGCAGCGGCGCGAGGTTTGCGGCGTCCTTTACCACTCCCCCGCCTGTTACGATTATAACGCCAGAGCGCATGCCCGCATCGGCGACAGCCCTTCGCTCCATCGCGCGGAACTCCGCTTCGCCCGACCCGGCAAAAATCTGCGGGATCGATTTTCCGGCGGCGCGCTCCACAAGCTCGTCGGTGTCGATAACCTCCCGCCCCGTCATTTCGCCCAGCACGCGCCCGACTGTTGTTTTGCCGCTGCCCGGCATGCCGATAAGTACGATGTTCTGAACCGACTGTGCGAGCGCCTGCAAAATTCGCTCAGTCTCGCCGTCGTGAATTACGGTGTCGAAAAAGTGCCCGTGCGCGCGCACCGCCTGCGCGACGAGCATGGGCAGCCCGCCCGCGGCCCGGATACCAAGCTCACCAGCACGCATGAGCAGGTTTGTGCGCAGAGGGTTGTAGATTAAATCGGCGACACCCTCGCAGTGCGGGAAGAATGCCGGATCGGCTATCATTTCGTCGGACTGCGGGAACATGCCTACCGGCGTGGTATTGACGAGTATCTGCGCGTCGCGATGGCGGTCGAGGTTGCCGTAGTTGTCGGGCCCGCTGCGCGATATGACGATAATTTCAGCCGCGCCCGCCGATTCCGCGCAGGCGCGCGCGGTCTGCGACGAACCACCGCTGCCGAAAATCAGCACCTTTTTGCCCGCAAGCGATATACCCGCGCGGCTTAACATATAGTCAAAGCCGTACAGGTCGGTGTTGTAGCCGTATAGCCTGCCGCCGCGGTTGACGACCGTGTTGACGCTGCCGATACGCTCCGCTTCGGGCGAGATGACGTCGAGAAATTTCATAACGTCGATTTTATAGGGGATCGTCACGTTGAGCGCGCCTATGTCAGGGCGGCGCACGAACCCGCCCAGCTCCTCAGGCTCAAGCTCGTACAGTCTGTACGCGCCGTTGCCCAGCATTTCATGGATGCGCTCCGAATAACTGTGCCCGAGCCTGCGCCCGACCAGTCCGTATATCCTGCCGCCTGTGTCAATCATACGAGTAGCATCCCAAAAAGTCAAACGACGTGCAGGTCGACTCAAGCTCTGCAAGCAGCTCCATCACGCCCGGTTCGCGCACCGATGATTCAAGCTCGAAGATGAAGTTGAATTCAAAGTCGCCGCCGGTCACGGGAAAACTTTCGAGCTTTGTCATATTTATACCACGTGCCGCGAACTTGAGCAATACCTCTGAAAGCGAGCCGGGGCGACTGTCAAAGCCGAGCACAAAGCATATGCGCCCGGACCCTGCGTATATGACAGGCTTTTTAGTGACGCAGACAAAGCGCGTGTAGTTGTTTTCGCTGTCCTGAATATCGGTGCGCAGCGATTTAAGCCCGTAGAGCTGGGCGCAGCGTCCGGACGAGATTGCCGCGATATGCGGGTCGCCCGACTCGGCAACTTTTTTTGCGGCTATGGCTGTGTTTTCACATGGGATAGTGCGCACCTTGCCCGCGAGCGAGGCAAGAAACCGCGAGCACTGTCCCAGCGCCTGCTCGTGCGAATATATTTTGGTAATATCGGACAGCTCCGCGCCGGGCAACGCAAGAAGCTCATGCCGGATATGCAATGTGGTGCCCCTGGCTATATAGCATTTTTTGGTGCGTATCAGCTCGTAGACAGCACGCACCGAGCCGTTGGTGCTGTTTTCGGCGGGCAAAACTCCGAAATCGCAAAGCCCCGACAAAACGGCGTCAAACACGCCCGTGAAAGTCTTGAAAAACATTATGTTCCCGCGCGGAAACAGCCTGTCGCATGCCTGCTGTGAGTTGGAACCCTCGATGCCCTGGCATGCAATTCTGCCGGAGCGGGGGAAGGTAATCTCCGCCGGTACAAGCGCATCGTTTATAAGGAGCGCGACCTGAGAGTCGGGTTTATTCAACTCTGCCTGGCGCGCTTTCGACATTTCGATTATCATTTTAAACAGGCTGTAGGCATATTGCTCCAGTCCCGGCGAGCGCTTCATAATATGCTCGAGTATCTCGCGTTCGCGAGCGCGGTCGGTCAGCGGCAAACCCTTGCCGCGCTTGTACTGCGCAACCTGCTCGGACAGGCTCATGCGCTCCAGAAACAGTTCAAGCAGCTTTCCGTCAATATTATCAATGGATTTTCGCAGTTCTCCGATATCCATATCGGTCTCTGTCAGCCGGTTACGCGCGTAGCGGCGCCGGCTCTCCTTTCAATTACAGGTTTATAATATTATATAGTTGTTCTTTACTTTGTGCCGCTTACAAACAGCAAGTCGAGCGACACAAGCGCGACGACAGCCTCGATAACCGGAACGGCGCGCAGCGCGACGCAGGGATCGTGCCGTCCGCGCGCTTCAAGTATCGCAGGCTCACATCGCGACAGGCTGACAGTACGCTGCGACTTGCCTATCGTGGATGTGGGCTTGAACGCAGCGCGGAACACCACCGGCATGCCGGTGGTTATGCCGCCGAGTATGCCGCCCGCATTGTTCGTTTCGGTTTCAATATTGCCGTCCGATATCGTGAAGGGGTCGTTGTTTTGCGAGCCGCGCAGCCCGGAGCCCGCGAACCCGCTGCCGAACTCCAGCCCCTTGACTGCCGGAATTCCGAAAAGCGCCCGCGCAAACATACTCTCAACCCCGTCGAACATCGGCTCGCCCAGCCCTGCGGGAAGTCCCACAACGGCGCATTCCACCACTCCTCCGACCGAATCTAGCTCAGAGGCGGCGCGGGCTATAACATCCCGCATCGCCTCGCCCCGCGCGTCGTCGAGCACGGGGAAGGGTTTGGCTGCAATCTCGTCAAACAATGCCTTGACGGGACGGAGCGGGAAGCGTTCATCGTGCACATCTCCGACCGACTCGAGGTGCGCGCCGATGTAAATGCCCCGCCGCGCAAGTATCTGCAAGGCGATGCCGCCCACGGCGCAGAGCGGGGCGGTTAGCCTGCCCGAAAAATGTCCGCTGCCGCGCATATCCGCCGCGCCGCCCCATTTTACACGGGCGGTGAAATCCACATGGCCCGGGCGCGGCGTGTCGGCAAACGCATCGTAGTCCGACGATCGCGCGTCGGTGTTGCGTATCACTACACAGAGCGGGGAAGCGCAGGTGATAAGCTCGCCCTCATGCTTGCCCGGCACAACTCCGGAAATAATCTCCGGGATGTCGGCCTCGCGCCTGCCGGTGGTAAGCGGTGCGCCCGGCCTGCGCCGCGACATGAATTTACCAAGCAGTTCTGTGTCAATTGACTCGCCTGCCGGAAAACCGCAGACTACCGCTCCCACCGCCTCACCGTGCGACTGGCCGAATACTGTTACTTTAAGCGTATATCCGAATTCAGACGACACGCACATTACCTCCGAGCTTGATGTATTCCCCAAAAAAGCCGGGATAGGATTTTAAAACACACATCGGGTTTGTTATCATGACACTGCCGCTGCACACTATCGCGGCGACGGCTGCGGACATCGCGATGCGATGGTCGCCAAAGCTGTCGACATATCCTCCCGAAAGCGCGGAGCCGGTGACAGTCAGCCCGTCCGGGCGCTCGTCGATTATTCCCCCCAGCGAGCAAATCATCGCGGCGGTCGAGGCGATGCGGTCACTTTCCTTCAGCCGGAGCCGGCTTGCGCCGGTGAAGACCGTATCTCCTTCCGCGGCGGCAGCGACAGCCGCGAGCACGGGCAAAAGGTCGGGTATTTCCGTCACGTCAATCTCACATGCGCGCAGCCTGCCTGTGTGCCGTGCGGTTATTGCGTCGCCCGATACCTCCACCTCAGCACCGAACCGGCGGAGCAGGCTGACTATAGCTTTGTCGCCCTGCGGTGAGCCGGGATCAAGTCCAGTTACGGTTACCTCACCCGAGAGCGCGCCTGCCGCAAGGAAAAATGCCGCGCCGGACCAGTCGCCCTCTGCCCGGATAAATCCGGGCGAGCGGTAAACTTCACCCGCGGCGACAGTAAAACTACCTTCGCCCGATGAAACATTCACGCCGAAACGCGCCATAACGGAGCGTGTTATCTCCACGTATGGCGCCGACTCAAGCGGCGTTGTCGTCGTCACGGTTCCGCCTCCGCAGAGGGGCAGTGCGAGCAGCAGTCCTGTGACAAACTGCGAGCTTACATTCCCCGGCAGCGAAAATTCACCGCATGTCATCCTGCCGGAAATCGTAAGCGGCAGGCTGCCGGATGAAACCGACACTTCGTGAGAAGCAATCTGGGCCGTCAGCTCTCCGATAGGACGCTCGGGCAGCCGTCCGCGCCCGGTAAAAGTCGCGTCTGCGCCGAGCGCGGCTGCGACGGGCAAGAGAAACCTCAGTGTCGAGCCGCTTTCCATGCAGTCGAGCACCGGTGCGGGCGGTATTTTTTTAACCGGTGATACTACTGCGCCGTCGGGCTCAACTGAGATTTCCGCGCCCAGCGCGCGCAGACATGCTATAGTCGCATTTATATCGTCGGAGGTACTGTTCATTGAAATTTTAGTAGGCCTGTCGGCAAGCGCGGCGCAGATTAGCAGCCGGTGCGCGTCCGATTTGGATGTGACGGCGCTGATTTTGCCGCGCAGGGGTGCGGGCGTTATTATCGCAGTCATTGCGTGTCCTCCGATGGTTCCAGCCCTTTTTCGATTATACTGCGCAAATTGTCAACCGGCACAACGACAAGCTCGCATTTCCCGATTCCGCGCGGGAGCACAAGCGTTATGTTCTCTCCCGCGCGCTTTTTGTCGGCGAGCGCCGCCTCCGCAAGCTCAGCCGCGCCGTATGAGGTTTCGGTCGGCAGCCCGCACGCTCTGAGCGCCGCGATTATCCTGGCGCAGTTAGATGGCGGGCACATCCCCAAGCGTTTGGCGGCGCGTGTGATGACGGCGATGCCGGTTGCAACCGCCCGCCCGTGCGGTACCCTGTAGTCCGAGAGCTTTTCTATCGCGTGTGCCACGGTATGCCCGAGGTTGAGCAGCTTGCGGGGTCCGCGCTCAAACTCATCCATGCCGACGATTTTTGCTTTGTAAGCTATGCACATCTCTATAATCCGCGCGGCATTGCGCCGGATATCGCCGTGCTCTGCAAGTGAAAATAAATCTTCACCGTCGAGGATTCCTGTTTTGATGACCTCCGCCGCGCCGTCGGCAAGTGTTTCATCTGGTAGAGTGTCAAGACAGTCGGGGTCCGCGATTACAGCAGCCGGCGGGTAAAACAGACCGGCTAGATTTTTGCCCGCGCGCAGGTCGACGGCGGTTTTGCCTCCGACCGACGAATCGACAAAGGCGAGCAATGTCGTGGGTATTTGCGCGTATTTGACGCCGCGCAGATAACAGCCGGCGGCAAATCCCGCAATGTCGCCGACCACGCCGCCGCCGAGCGCTACAATCGCGTCGGAGCGCGTCAGCCTGTTCTCCGCGAGAAATTCCAGAATGTCCGATAAAGTCGCAAAGTTTTTCGACTCCTCGCCGGCGGGGAAGGCATAGGCGCATACCTCGTAACCCGCACGCTCAAGCGACGCGCGGACGAGCGGAAGATACAGGCGCTCGACGTTTGTGTCCGTTATAAGGGCAACTTTGCTTCCGCCGGCAATCTTGTTGCCGGTAAACAGCGGCGAGAGCAGCTCTCCGCAGCGGTCAAGGATGCCGCTCTCCACGGTTACCGCATAACCGCGGTCACCGCCGGCCGAAACTTGTATCACCGCCATGTCAATCACCCCCGGCCGACGCTTTTTTCAGCCGTCCGTCGCGCAGCAGCTCGCGCAGCCTCTCATAATCCGATGCACGCAGCGCGTCGAGATATTCTCCGAGACTGCCAATCAAAAACTCGAGCTGTGCGGTCAGGTTGTCGGAGTTGGCCAAAAACAGCTCAGTCCACATATCCTCGTCGAGTCGCGCGACACGCGTCATGTCCCTGAAGCTGCCGGCAGAAAATCCGCGCCGCTTCTGCGCTTCGGGCGATTTGACATAGGCATTTGAGACAATATGCGCAAGCTGCGAGGTCAAAGCGATAATGCGGTCGTGCTCCTCTGGCGTTGTGAAAGTAAGCCGCGCGAATCCTATATCGATGAAGAAATTCTTGAACGTTTCAAGCAGTCCGGGCGAGGTGCGCGCATCCGGAGTCAGTATCATCGACGCGCCGTCGAACAGGTCGGCGCGTGAGTTGACAAATCCGCTGACCTCGCGCCCCGCCATCGGGTGGCCGCCAATGTAACCGAAGCCGTGTTTTGCGGCGATTGGCGCAAGCTCTGCGCAGACACTGCGCTTTACACCGCACAAATCGCAGAGTGTTGCGGATTTCGGAATTTCTTCCGCGTGTTCGCGTGTCCATGATATTGCCGCGCCGGGACGTACCGCAAGCAGTATCAGGTCGCAGTTCTGCAGCGATTTATCGTCGAGCGGACCGTCGATTGCCCCGCACAGACGCGCGAGCAGCATCGTTTCGTGCACCGTATCGATGCCGTAGACAGTATGCGAGGTGCGCGTTTTAATACTTTTTGCCATTGAGCCGCCGATCAGGCCCAGACCGACAATGCCGACTGTCATATTGATCTCCTCAAATTATAGCAGTGGGTGGTTTATTAGCTTTATGCTTTGTTTGGTTTCGCCGGGAAATGGCGATTTTTCAGGCAAATCGTTTCCGTTGCGCTTATACCTTCGGCTGTGATCCTAAAAAATCGTGCAGAGTGGACAGCTTGCGTGCAAGTGTGTCGAACACTTCCGGGCGCAGCGACTGAGGCCCGTCGCAGAGTGCGTGTGCCGGGTCGTTGTGCACCTCGATAATCAGCCCGTCGGCGCCCGCGGCGGTAGCGGCAACGGCGAGCGTCGGAACAAGCGCCGCTTTTCCTGATGCGTGGCTCGGGTCAATTATTACCGGCAGGTGTGTAAGCGATTTCAGCACCGGTATTGCGGCGATGTCGAGCGTGTTGCGGGTGTAGGTTTCAAACGTGCGGATGCCGCGCTCGCAGAGTATGACGTTTTCGTTGCCGCCCGCCATGACATACTCGGCGCTCATGAGAAGCTCCTCGTAGGTGGATGAAAGCCCACGCTTGAGCAGTATCGGCTTGCGGAGTTTGCCGAGCTCCTTGAGCAGGTTGAAGTTCTGCATGTTGCGCGCTCCGACCTGTATAACATCCACATCCTCAAACAGCGGGAGGTGCGACGCGTCCATAACCTCCGATACGATCGGCAGTCCGGTTTCCTCGCGCGCAAGTTTGAGTATGCGGATGCCCTCAGCCTGCAGCCCCTGAAAAGCATAGGGCGAGGTGCGCGGCTTGAATGCTCCGCCGCGCAGCAGCGTTGCGCCGCTGGCTTTGACAGCCTTGGCGATTGCAATTACCTGTTCCTCCGATTCCACGGAGCACGGCCCGGCGATGAGTGTCAGAGAGCCGCCGCCGATCTGCGTGTTGCCGACGCGTACGACAGTGTCTTGGGGATGGAATTTGCGGTTTACGTTTTTATACGGCTCCTGCACGCGCTTGACATCGGCGACAATGTCGAGCGCCGATATCAGATCGATATCAAGCTTTGAGGTGTCGCCGATAAGCCCGAGAATGGTATGGTTTTCGCCGATTGAGGTATGCACCTGCATCCCCTTTTCTTGGAGCCATGATATGAAGCCGGAAAGCTGTTCGCTGTCGGGGTTTTCTTTTAGTATGACTATCATTTTTATCCTCCGGAAAAAAGAGGCGCAGCCGGTTCGGCTGCGCCTTCTATGTTTTGTGGATTATTTCTGGTACAAAAAGTCTATAATCCGAAAAACACTCAGCTTTCATGCCAAACCGAAAGAACTTTAGCGTAAAAGTAATAGCTAAAGTAACGGTATTCGGCATAAAAGCGACGGTTTTCCATGGTTTTTATTACACCAATGACTATAAAAATACTTTAATATATTATATCACAACAGCGAAGCAATTGCAATATCTAAAACGAAAAAACTGCTCTAAAAGTACAAAAAATATTTGGCAATATAGCTTGTCCTCATCGTTGACAGGTAAGCGCAGGACGGGGTATACTATAGAAAGTTATTTTGATTTTTCCGGGGGTTACAGTGATTGAAGTTGTCGCCGCGGTGATACGCGACAAAAATAAAATTCTGATATGCAAGCGGCCGGAAGGCAAAAAGAGGGCGAATCTGTGGGAATTTGTCGGGGGAAAGCCCGAGCCGTGCGAATCGCTTGAGTCCGCGCTTGTGCGCGAATGCAGGGAAGAGCTGGATGTCGAGCTGCAGGTTGGCGAAAAATTTGTCGATTGCATTCACAAATACCCAGATATGACGGTGCACCTGACCGCATTCGAGGCAAAGATAACGCACGGGGAACCGAAACTGCTGGAGCATGCGGACATACGCTGGGTGACGCCGGACGAGCTTGACATATACGAGTTCTGTCCGGCTGACAAAGCGATACTGGAAAAACTGAAGGCTAGTGAATGAAAGTGAATGACAATTCTTTTGCAGGCAAAATTGCAGTTGTGACCGGCGGTTCACACGGCATCGGCAGGCGGATATGCGAGAGGCTGACCACGGCGGGCGCCGTGGTGTATTCGGTTGACATAACGCCGGCCCAGTCGCTTGACGGGTGCACTACGTTTATCGGCGACATTGGCGAGGAGAGTTCGCTGCGCGAGTTTGCCGCTGTGGTGCTTCGCGAGCGCGCGCAGGTTGATATTGTGGTTAACAACGCGCCGCCGCTGATGCGCGGGCTTGACAATTGCACCTACGACGAGTTCAACTACGCCCTGCGCGTGGGTGTGACGGCGCCGTTCATGCTTGTCAAGCTGTTGCGCGACAACTTTGCGCCGGGTGCGTCGGTGGTGAACATATCGTCGACGCGCGACGGCATGAGCCAGCCGAATACCGAAAGCTACGCGGCGGCAAAAGGCGGCATTCGCGCGCTGACGCACGCGCTTGCCGTCACGCTTGCCGGCCGCGCGCGGGTGAATTCGATTTCGCCCGGCTGGATAAACTGCAGCGGCGCCGAATACAGCGGTGCAGACCTGACTCAGCATCCGGCAGGACGGATCGGCACGCCCGACGACATAGCAAGCCTTGTTCTATATTTATGCTCCGATGCCGCCGGGTTTATAACCGGTGAAAATATTGTCGTCGACGGCGGCATGACAAAGCTGATGATTTACCACGGCGACCACGGCTGGAGATACGAGGGTTGAAGGACGAATGTGGGGGGATAAGACCCCCCACGCCCACTCAATACTGCTTCGCCGAAATTTGATGGTTGTGCTTTTATAACATAGCTGTATCTCGCTCTGCCGCTCGTCAACGTCATTTGCTTGCAAATGACGTTGGTCCCATTACCCCTCCAGGTGGCTGCGTTTGTTATAGATAGAAAACGCGGAGAGTAGCATCCTCACACCCTCGCGATTAAAGATACCGCCGGACACCTCACGTGTCCGGCGGACGTATAGATCTGCAC
>JAPXNL010000036.1:0-17488 GCA_033808535.1 Clostridia bacterium | reverse complement strand
CGCGCGCTTCTGTGAGCTTGCCGCGCGCGAGAATCTCGAAGCCACGGTAGTCGCAACAGTGACTGCCGAGCCGGAACTGACGATGAACTGGCGCGGCAAACGCATCGTTTCGCTCTCGCGCGAATTTCTGAATTCCAACGGCGCACCCAAATACGCCGATGTTAAAATACCTCAAATAGACACACACGGCCTGTACGGCGGAGTTAAAGCGTCGAGAAATGCCGAAGAAGTATTTTCCGCAGTTTTAGCAGACCTCAATGTCTGCTCGCAGAAAGGACTTGTCGAGCGTTTTGACTCGACGATAGGCGCCGCGACAGCCGTCATGCCATACGGAGGGCGCGAGCAGCTCACTCCGCCTCAATATATGGCAGCTAAGCTGCCCGTCGGAGAGGGCAAAACCGACACTGCGTCGGTTATGTCGTTCGGCTTTGACCCGTATATATCCGAAAAATCGCCATATCACGGCGCATATTGCGCGGTGGTGGAATCTGCGGCGCGGCTTGCGGCGGCGGGAGTGCCGTGGCGGCGTGCAAGACTGTCGTTCCAGGAATATTTCAGGCGAATGGGCAGCGACGCGGAAGGCTGGGGAGTGCCGTTTTCGGCGTTGCTCGGCGCATATCGCGCGCAGCTCGAACTTGGCATCGCAGCAATCGGCGGAAAGGACAGCATGAGCGGCACCTTCGAGGGCGAGGGCATGCCGCGCATGGACGTGCCCCCTACGCTTGTGTCGTTCGCCGTCGCGCCTTACCGCGCGTCAAAGCTGGTGACACCCGAATTCAAGCGCGCGGGAGTCGGCGTTTACCTGCTTGAGCCTGACATGGGCGACGACATGCTGCCCACCGAGCGCTCGCTTGCCGAAATATTCGACATAGCGTATGAACTTGCGTCAACCGGCGCGGCTGACAGCATATATGCTCTCGGATTCGGCGGCATCGCGGAGGCGATTGCCAAGTCGTGCTTTGGAAATATGATAGGTTTTGCGTTTGCCGATAGCATCGAAGCTGACAGCCTTATCCGCAAGCGTCCGGGCGCACTTATAGTTGCTACCGACCGCGCGCCGGGCAGGGGAGTGCTGCTGGGTCACACTGTCGCAGAAAAATTCATATATTGCAACGGGGAGCAAATCCCGCTCGACCGGCTGGTCCATATCTGGAGCGCGCCGCTTGAGCGCGTGTTCCCGACTAAACCTGATAGTGAAGCTGCGCTTGCGGCGCAGAAGCCCGCGGCGTTTACCTGCACGGAGAGGCATAAGATAACGCCGCCGTCTAAATTTGCGCGCCCGCGCGTTGTTATTCCCGTATTCCCTGGTACAAATTGCGAGTACGACAGCGCGCGCGCCTTTGAGGAGGCGGGCGGCGAGCCTGTCGTGTGCGTGCTGCGCAACCTGACGCCCGCGGCGCTTGAACAGTCGCTGCGCGAGCTTGCCGCGGCAATAGATAACGCACAGATACTCATGCTGCCGGGCGGATTTTCGGGCGGCGACGAGCCCGACGGCAGCGGCAAGTTTATAACGGCTGTATTGCGCAGTCCGTCGATATGCGAGGCGGTCACGCGGCTGCTCGACGACAGGCTGGGGCTTGTGCTGGGAATATGCAACGGTTTCCAGGCGCTCGTCAAGAGCGGGCTGCTGCCGGGCGGACGCATTCTGCCCGCGCTGACGCCCGACAGTCCCACGCTGACATATAACAGAATCGGCCGTCACCAGTCGATGATGGTTACGACAAGGATTGCAAGCGTAAAATCGCCGTGGATGCGCTATTGCGAGCCGGGCGAGCTGCACACTATCCCGATATCACACGGCGAAGGACGGTTCACCGCGTCTGCCGAAATGCTCGGAAAACTCGCGGCAGAGGGGCGCATCGCGACACAATATGTGGACCCGAGCGGCATGCCTTCTATGGAAACCCGCTATAACCCGAACGGTTCTGACCTTGCGATAGAAGGCATTTTCAGCCCGGACGGACGCATTTTCGGCAAAATGGGACACAGCGAGCGGTACGGAGCCAATGTAGCTATAAACGTACCGGGCAACAAATATCAGCCGATTTTCAAAGCGGGGATCGATTACTATAAATAAAAATACGAGAGGCGGAGATCTTTATGAATTTCCAGGACTTTGCCCAGCTGCTTAGCAGGTTCGAGCTTAAAGGAGAGCCTGTTTCCGTCACCGAATGCAAAAACGGAATCATAAACAAGACGTTTGTGGTGGATACAACGTCCGGCAACAGGTATATACTCCAGCGCGTAAACGAAAATGTCTTTAAAAACCCAGACCAGGTGATGGAGAATATTCTGCATGTCACCGAGCATCTGCGCGAGAAGATAAAAGAGCGCGGCGGCGACTCGTCGCGCGAAACATTGACGCTGATACCTGCAAAGGCGGGCGGATATTCTGTCAGATACAACGGCTTTTGGCGTGTTTACGAAGGAATAAGCAACGCGGTTTCACATGATAAAATCGAGCGTCCGGGCCAGTTCCGCAACGCGGGATATGCTTTCGGCGATTTCCAGCGCTTGCTTTCAGATTTTGACACAAGCATGCTGCACGACACCATTCCCAATTTCCATAACACGCCGATGCGCTACGATGCCTTCAAATCCGCGCTTGATGCTGACGAATGCGGACGGGCGGCATCGGTTAAGCCCGAAATTGAATTTATAGAGGAGCACCGCTGGCTGTGCCCGATTATAACCGACGGAATCGAATCAGGCAAATTCCAGCAGCGCGTCACGCACAACGACACAAAGCTCAACAACATCATGATGGACGCGGACACCGACGAAGCGGTCTGCGTTATAGACCTTGACACCGTCATGCCCGGCTCGCTGCTCTATGACTACGGCGACGCCATCAGGTACGGCGCGTCAAATGCCGCCGAGGACGAAAAGGACTTATCGCAGGTTTACATAATACCGGAGCTTTTCAAAGAGTTTACATACGGATTCATAGAAGGAGTGGGCGGCGCGCTTGGCGAACACGAAGCTAAAGCCATGACCATCTCCGTCGCTGTCATCGCGCTTGAGCTCGGCATGCGGTTTTTAACCGACTATTTAAACGGCGACAAGTATTTCATAGTGCAGTATGAGGGGCACAACCTCGACCGCGCGCGCACGCAGCTCAAGCTCGTTTCGGATATTCTGGCAAAGCGCGCCGAGCTTGATGCGATTGTGGAAAGCGCTCTGTAAACATATCCTGTACTTCGGTTTACAAAGTTATAACGAAAGAAAGGATAAAGAAAAATGAATGAAACGCTGAAAGTGATTGCCGATCGTTATTCATGCCGTGACTACCTGCCGGAGCTGCCGCCGGATGCTGACCTGCGCGCGATTGCGGAAGCGGCTGTAAAGTCGCCATCGGCTATGAACCGTCAGCCGTGGCATATTATCATGGTTCGCAACCCGGAGCTCGTCGCAGAAATGGAAGCCGAGGGTATGAGGAGGCTCGCGGCGCTCGAGGACAAATCCATGTATAACCGCATGATGGAGCGCGGAGGAAGGATTTTCTACGGCGCTCCCTGCATCGCTGTTATCGCCTGCGACGCGACTCACGGAATTTCACACGTCGACTGCGGTATTGTATGCCAGACGATTTCGCTTGCCGCCATGTCACTTGAAATTGCGAGCTGCATCTGCGGACTGGCAGGGTATATATTCAGCGGACCCGATGGGGAGCGCTTTGAGCGCAGGCTCGGATTTCACGAAGGCTACAAGTTCGGCTGCGCCGTGCTGCTCGGTTATGCAAAGACCACCAAACCGCCGCACGAGCCCGATTACTCGAAAATCAGCTTTGTTGACTGATCTAAAGACAGGCTTTATGCCTGCCTTTTTTTATAAAATAAAGAAGTATGGCATTTGCCGCTGTTGCGACGGTTTGCCATACTGCCAGCTTCTCAATATATGTACGGGATCGAAAGACCCCGTTTTATTTTTTTATTCCTCGCCTTTGCCGCGCGGTTTGCGGAAGGGACGGCGCGGACGGAAAGGCGCTTTTTCTTCGCCGGATGCCTTTTGCTCTGTGCGGCGAACGGGAATGTCGAATTCAGGCTTTTCGAACGCGTCTTTGCGGGAGAGGTTCATGCGGCCTTTTTCGTCAATTCCGAGATACTTGACCGTAATCGTATCGCCGACGTTGCAAACGTCCTCGACCTTTTCAATGCGGTGGTCGTCAAGCTTGGAGATGTGCACCATACCTTCCTTGCCGGGTGCAAACTCAACAAAAGCTCCTATCGGTATGACGCGCGTTACCTTGCCCGTATAGATTGACCCGACTTCAGGCTCGAAAACGATTTCCTCGATCATGCGCTTTGCGGCAGCGCCTGCTTCGGGATTGACCGCCGCGATGAATACCGAGCCGTCTTCCTCGATGTCGATTTTAACTTTAGTTTCGTTCTGGATTTTCTGAATTATCTTGCCCTTCGGTCCGATAACGTCGCCGATCTTCTCGGGGTCGATCTTCATGGTTATCATCTTGGGCGCATATTTTGACACTTCGGGACGCGGCGCGGGAATCGCTTTGAGTATAACCTCATCGATTATATAGTCGCGCGCCTTGTGGGTCGATTCAAGTGCGGCGCGGATGATTTCGGGCGTGAGACCATCTATTTTCAGGTCCATCTGGATGGAGGTGATGCCCTTGTGCGTGCCAGCTACCTTGAAGTCCATGTCGCCGAAGAAGTCTTCGACACCCTGAATGTCGATCATTGTCATCCATCTGTCGCCCTCGGTGATAAGACCGCAGGAGATACCGGCAACCGGCGCTTTGATCGGTACACCTGCATCCATCAGCGCCAGCGTCGATGCGCAAACCGATGCCTGAGAGGTCGAGCCGTTGGAGGAAATGACCTCCGACACGCAGCGGATGGCATAGGGGAACTCCTCGAGAGAGGGAAGTACGGGAACAAGCGAGCGCTCTGCAAGCGCGCCGTGACCTACCTCGCGGCGGCCGGGGCTGCGGCTGGGCTTCGCCTCGCCGGTTGAAAAGCCCGGCATGTTATAGTGGTGCATATAGCGCTTGGTTTCTTCCTCGTCGATGCCGTCAAGCTCCTGCGCGTCGGCAAGTGAACCGAGCGTTGCGCTGGTGACGACCTGAGTCTGGCCGCGTGTGAACATTGCGCTGCCGTGCACCCTGGGAAGCAGTCCAACCTCGGCAGCCAGCGGACGGATTTCGTCCAGCCTGCGGCCGTCGACACGTTTGCCCTGAAGCAGCCACTCGCGTACAACCGACTTCTGCAGATAATACAGAATGTCGTTCATCATCTGATGGCTGTCGGGATATTCCTCGTCAAACTGAGCGTATACCTTGTCTGTTATAACTTCCATCGCGGCGTCGCGCACGTTTTTATCGTCGGTATCGAGCGCCGCTTTGACATCCTCAATGCAGAATTCCTTAATCTTGTCGTAGAGTTCCTGATTGAGTTCGTTGGGAGTATACGCAAACTTTTCTTTGCCGATTTCTGCCTGGATGGAGGAAATGAAAGAGCACAGCTTTTTAACTTCCTCGTGGGCAAACATAATGGCGTCGAACATCTCGTCGTCGGTCACTTCTTTGGCGCCGGCTTCGATCATGACGACCTTTTTCTCGGTGCCCGCGACAGTCAGCTCAAGTTTGCTCTGCTCGCGCTGTGCTGAGGTGGGGTTGATAATATACTTGCCGTCCACCATTCCGACGAACACGCCGGCAATAGGGCCGTTCCACGGTATATCGGAGATGGACAGCGCGATTGACGCGCCGAGCATCGCCGCGATTTCGGGCGAGTTGTCGTTGTCAACGCTTAGCACAAGCAGGTTAATTGCGACATCATTGCGCAGATCCTTGGGGAAAAGCGGGCGGATCGGCCGGTCGATAACACGGGAGGTGAGTATAGCCTTCTCCGTGGGTCTGCCTTCACGGCGGAAATAGCTGCCGGGGATTTTACCCGCTGCATACTGGCGCTCGTCGAAATCGACTGACAGCGGTAAAAAGTCGATGCCTTCACGGGGTTTGGCGCTGGCGGTGGCGGTGGCTAAAATCACGGTGTCGCCATAGCGCACCAGGCAGGAACCGTTTGCCAGACCCGCCATTTTGCCGGTTTCAATTATCAGCGGACGACCGGCAAGCGTATAATGGAATTCGCGGTGATTTTCAAACATTCTTTCTCCTTCGTGCACGCGGACGCTGTCCGCAGCCATTTATATATTCCATATTATAATTCATTTAAATATTATAATATCCAAATAACTGAACCGGATCCGAATAATTCGGTCCGGTTCGGTTGATTCCGCATTATACCTTTGAACCGGCGTTTACTTTCTGATGTTAAGCTTTTCAATTATAGCGCGGTACCGGTTAATGTCTTTCTTCATCAGATAGTTTAGCAGGTTCCTGCGGTGGCCGACCATCTTCAGTAGCCCGCGCCGCGAATGATGGTCGTTTTTATTGGCTTTGAGATGTTCGGTAAGCGATGTAATACGTGCGGTCAGAAGCGCAATCTGAACCTCGGGCGAGCCGGTGTCGCCTTCGTGGATCGCGTGTTCTGCAATTATTTTTGTTTTTTCTTCTTTCAGCATGGCTTTTTCACCTTTAATAAAATATATTTTAACGGCACGCGCAGCAATCGGCGGGTGAAGCGAGCTCGGGGCGGGTTTTGCCCGTCCGCTCCTTGTATCCGAAAACCGGGCATGCGTTAATGCAAAAGTTGATTCTGTGTGAGTGGCACACCAAATCTTATTATATCAGCTTTTCAGCTGATTGTAAACACGGCGATGTTAATTCACACAAATTTTACATGTAAAAAGCGGTTATCAGGTGAACTTTCGCACCTGCGAGTTGAGCGTTTTTGAGTAATACCGGTAGTAATAGCCGAGCGATGCTTTGCCGCGCACGGCATTATAGAGCGAGCCTGCCGCGCCGGTTTCGATGACAGCGTAACCCGATGCGAAAATGTCGGCAAAACCTATGGTCCTGCCGCCGCGGATGATGTCCATCATGTTAAGCGAGTCGTTGTCGCGGATTACATGCTTTATCAGATGTGTGTAAAACGCGTCGGTGATAGTGTTGCCCGTCGCGGCGGATAAGGCAGAGATAAAAATGCCTGCCGCCTCTATGTTCGCGTTGCTTGAAGGCACCGAAGCGGAAAGCGCTCCACGTTCGATTTGGGCGAAATACTTTTCCTGTGCCTCGTCGTATTTGGGCATCGGAAGGATGCCCCAGTTTGGTTTCATGTTTTTAAACCACTCGGCAGTGCCGAGCGTGGTAACAATAAAGCCCGAATTGCCGGTGTAAAAATCGGTAATGCCCTGTGACACCGGAATTTCATTCGATGTACCGAGCAGTCCCGCGTCGGCAGCAAAGAATTTTTTGAGCTTGTCCACCACAGCACCTGCTCTGTCGGTCCCAAACGAAGCGGACAGTGCGCCGTCCGGACCGGTAGCAAACAGGCGCTCGCCGGAGGAAGTGTAGAAAGCCGTAATAAATGTTTCGGCGTCTGCCGATGAGGTAAGACCGTATACGCCGCCGTCGATATCGGCAATCGCGCGGGCACAGGTGAGCATATAATCCCATGTCCAAACGCCGTTATAGGTCAGCTTATACAGGTTGCCGGCACTGACGGAAGCGGCGAGATTCTTGTTCCAGAATACCGAATACAGGTTGCCCGGCTCGATGTTCACATCACCCAGTACCGTGTATGCAGAATTATGTCCTGCAGTCGCCTGAGTCATACATCCGGCGTCAAACCACTCTGCACTGATATCGAGAAAGGGCAGGGAATTGACCCGGAGCAACAGTCCCGCGGCGATGAATTTGCCAAGCTGCGACAGCGGCACTGAAATGATGTCGGCGTAATAAGTCCCGGCTTTCTCGGCGACACGCAGGTTTTCAAAAATCTCGTCAGAGGTGCCGCCGATTGTCAGAATCGTGGTGTTGAGCTTTGCCTCGACTAACTTCTGGCGGGTGTAGCGCGCCTCCGATATGTCACTTTCCACTGATGTGGGCGCAAACAACTCAGGTATGGTCGATGCTACAAAAACGCTTACCCCGCCGAAATCTCGGGCTATGATTTTGTCGAGTGCAGCTTTCGCGTCAGTTTTGGCGTCACCGGTGGTTATCAGCTTATAGGTCGTCGTTTTCGCATCTGTGGTGTCGGCGACAGTTATGGCGGTGGTTTCATCGAATGTTGTCTGTCCGGGGGCTGACGTTTCCGACCCGTCGTTGATGATTATAACTCCGCAACCCGGCAGTGCTGCGGATGACAAAACCAGTATGGCGGCAATCAGCGCGGAGACGGCTCGTTTGTTTGAATCAGGCATTTTACTTTAAAATAAATCCCCTCGAGTCACTTGTAAATGGTGCGCCGCGCACATAGCCGGCTGTATATAAGCCTATGCCCGGGCATATGTCGTTCCGTCTTTTGTATCGGTCAGCACAATGCCCCGCGATGCAAGCTCCGCACGGATGCGGTCGGCTTCGGCATAGTTCTTTGCCTTTTTAGCGGCGGTGCGCGCGGCTATCATTGCCTCGATCTCCGCGATTTCTTCGGGTGTGAAGTCGTCCGATGGCTGCTCATCCGTCATGCGGTCGAGATCCAGACCCAGCACGAGGTCCATTTTGAGCGCCGCGTCATATACAGCTTTGCTCTTTGACTCACCGCGCACCATATTCCAGAGAATGCCCAGCGCGCGGGGAATGTTGAGGTCGTCGTTTACCGCGTCGGCAAACTCTTGCAGGTATCCTGTAAGGTCGGGCTGCGTGCCGTCTGCCGCATTCCTGTGTGCGGCTATTGACGCACGGAGGTTGGCAAGCGATTTTTTCGCCGCATCCATGCCAGCAAACGTGAAATTCAGCTTTTGGCGATAGTGAGCGTTAAGGCAGAAGTAGCGGAAATCAAGCGGGTCGTATCCGCGCTCTGCAAGGTCGTCGATAGTGTAAACGTTGCCCAGCGACTTCGACATTTTGCCGCCGTCGACTAGCATGAATTCGCCGTGCAGCCAGAATTTCGCGGCGGGGTGCCCGAACAGCCCGCAGATCTGCGCTATCTCGTTTTCGTGGTGGATCGGTATATGGTCGACACCGCCGGTATGAATGTCAAAATACTCGCCCAGATATCTCAGCCCCATTGCCGAGCACTCGATGTGCCAACCCGGATAGCCCATGCCCCAGGGCGAAGGCCATTGCATTATATGCTCCTTCGGCGCTTTGATCCAGACCGTGAAATCGGCGGGATGGCGCTTTTCGGTGTTTACCTCGACGCGCGCGCCTGCCTGCTGCTCGTCCAGGTTAAGTCCGGACAGCATGCCGTATTCGGGGAACTTAGAGATGTCGTAGTATATGCCGTCGGAGGTTTCGTAGGCACGTCCGCGCTCTATCAGTCGGCGGACAAAGTCGATCATGTCGTCGATATGGTCGGTTGCGCGCACCACAATCTCCGGCTTGCCGATGTTCAGCCGCGCGATATCGCGCATAAAAGCCTTTGTGTAAAACTCCGCGATTTCCCACGGCGATTTCTGCTGCTCGCGCGAGGCTTTGATCATCTTGTCCTCGCCTTCGTCGGCGTCGGAAACAAGGTGGCCGACATCGGTGATGTTCATAACATGGCGCAGATCGTAGCCGTTTGATATCAGCGCGCGGCGCAGCAGGTCCATGAAGATATATGTGCGCAGGTTGCCTATATGGGCATAGTTGTAGACTGTCGGGCCGCAGGTATAAATGCGGACGGTGTTGTCCTCAAGCGGCGCAAATTCGTCTTTCGAGCGGGTCAGCGTGTTGTAAAATTTCATAATGTACCCAATATCCGAATCTGTTGTTTTAGTTTAATGGTGGTCAGGTGTCGCTGTCGGCTTCGTCAATTTTATCGGCGAGCTTTTTCTCCAGACGCTCAAGTCTGACCCGCAGTGCGCAGAGTTCCTGCGAGATGGGGTCGGGGATGTGCACATGGTCGAGGTCGTATCTGTCGACGCGGACGTTGCCCCTGCGCACGACCCGCGCGGGAATTCCCACGGCAGTGCAGTCCGGAGGAATGTCCATGAGCACCACTGCGCCGGCGGCTATCTTGGAATTGTCGCCTATTGTGATCGGGCCGAGCACCTTTGCGCCGGCGCCGACCATGACATTATTGCCGAGCGTCGGATGCCGCTTGCCGGTGTGCTTGCCCGTGCCGCCGAGCGTAACGCCCTGATAAAGCGTGCAGTTGTTGCCGATGACGGTGGTCTCGCCTATCACAACTCCGCTGCCGTGGTCGATGAACAGCCCGCGCCCGATTGTCGCGCCGGGGTGAATCTCGATCCCCGTGAGAAAGCGGGCTGTCTGGCTGATTGCGCGCGCGGCAAAGGTGTGGCCGCGAATCTGGAGAGCATGCGCCACGCGATATGCGCAGATTGCATGAAAGCCGGAGTAGAGCATGGCGATCTCTGCGTTGCTCTTTGCGGCGGGGTCGCGTTCCCGAATTGATTTCAGTTCCGCAATTATTGAGTCATAAATTTCGAGCAACTTCCGGTGATAATAGTCAAAGATCAACATGTCACGCACCTCCGGTTGAATCTGTTGTCAAATATCTCATTCTTATATTATATTCTGCCATATTTGTTTTGTAAATACCGAATTTATTAACTTGCGGCAAACATATTGCTAAATCGAGGAAAAAAACCGCCGGTTCCGGACGATTTTCCTTAACCGACGGCATTGTGTAATACAGCTTTTTTATTCGCTTGGAGGGATATGAAAAAAATCTGTCAGCCCGAAGCCTTTGCATAGCTTTCCGCAGACAAGGATTTTGCACCATGATTTGCCGCTGCAATTTTTTCAGCAGCGGCTTCAGCTGCGGCGGCAACGGGCTTATCGTGAACAAGATTTTGCTCGCGGGCAACAGCCAGCATAAGCTTGATGCGGTTTTCCTGGTTTACGCGCGTCGCGCCCGGGTCGTAGTCGATGGGCACGATGTTGGCACGCGGGTCGATCTGGCGGATCCTGCGCACCATGCCCTTGCCGACGATATGGTTTGGCAGGCAGCCGAACGGTTGTGTGCAAACGATGTTCGGGTATCCCGACTCGACAAGCTCGAGCATCTCGGCGGTGAGCAGCCATCCCTCGCCCATCTTGCTGCCGTGTCCGATGACGCCGCTCACCAGCCCCTTCTGGTGTTCGTAGGTTGAGGGTGCCAAAAACTGCGGATAGGGCGTAAGTGTGTCGAGCATGATGCGCTCCATTTTGGTCAGATAGCGGTAGAGAGCGTTGACAATAGCGTATTTGATGCGGCTGCCGCCGTACAGCCTGATGTCCTCAAGCCGGTTGTCCACTTTGAACAGTAAAAAGCCCATGATGCCCGGCACCATAACCTCGCAGTCCTGGGAGCGCAGAAATTCCTCGAGGTTGTTGTTGCCGAGGCTCGAATATTTAACGTATATCTCACCCACAATGCCCACGCGCGTGAGATTGCGCCGCCTGACGGGTATTTTTGCGAATTCGCGCACTATGTTGTCGAGGTTGGGCGCAAATTCGCTCAGCCTGTACCCACGGTTGCGGGCAAGCTGATCTGAAAGTTGCTTTGTCAGGCGCATGACGAGCGCATCGGTTTCGCCGCGGTTCACCTCATAGGGCAGCACCTGATTACGCAGCAGCATCATCATGTCGCCGTACACGACCGCGGCAACCATCTTGCGTATCATAGCCAGCGTCAGGCGGAATCCGCTGCTGCTTTCAAGCCCCGAAAGATTGAGCGAAATCACCGGCACAAAGCCGTAACCTGCCTTGACAAGCGCCTTGCGCAGCAGGTGGATGTAGTTTGACGCACGGCAGCCGCCGCCCGTCTGCGTTATCATCAGCGCGGTGCGGTTTACGTCATATTTGCCGCTGTTCAGCGCGTCAATGAATTGCCCGATTACAAGCAGCGCAGGGTAGCAGGTGTCGTTATGTACATATTTGAGCCCCTCGTCGACCACCGACCGGCTGCTGTTTGTCAGCAGCTCCATTTTATAGCCGGCGTTTATGAACACGTTCTTTATAAGTGTGAAGTGAATGGGCGCCATGTTGGGGATGAGAATCGTGTGGGTCTTCCTCATCTCAGGCGTAAAGTCGACGTGCCCGTGTTTGTTTAGTGTGACTTCGTGCGAATTTATTATAGCTTTTCTCATATCTTCCTTATCGGGTAACACTGCGGGTTTTCGCGCACTCCGGCGCAATATCAGGTGATTTTACTCCAGCCTTCGGAGGCTGCTGTCACTCGATTGCGGCGAACAGGCTGCGCAGCCTGATTTTGACCGCACCGAGGTTTGTTATCTCGTCTATCTTGATTTGCGTATATATCTTTCCGGCACGCTCGAGGATGGCGCGTGCCTCGTCGGTCGTGATAGCGTCGACGCCGCAGCCGAACGAAACAAGCTGCACAAGGTCGGTGTCGCTGTGCCCGGACGCATATTTCGCCGCCGCGTATAGCCGCGAGTGATATGTCCACTGGTTCAGCACGCCCACCTCGAATTTAGGCACAAGGCAGCTTACTGCGTCCTCCGTGACCACCACCGCGCCGCAGGCTGTCACTATCCGGTTGATGCCGTGGTTAATCTCGGGGTCGATATGGTACGGCCGCCCGGCGAGTATTATGATATGCTTGCCCCGCATGCGCGCCGACTCCATAAGAGTAGCGCCGTAGTCGCGCACACGCTTCATGTGCGCTTCGTATTCGGTGTATCCGGCGCGAACGGCCGCGTGAACCTCTTTTTCGGTTATGTCGGGGAAGTATTTCTGCATCGCCTGAGCGAACTTGCGCCCGAAGTCGCGCGGGCGGTGTATGCCGAAGTAGTCATTTATATAGGTTAAGCCGCGCAGTCCGGGCACATTCGCGCCGATAACCTCGGGGTAATATGCCACGACCGGGCAGTTGTAGTGGTTGTCGCCCAGCCCCTCATCGATGTTGTATGTAAGGCAGGGGTAGAAAATCGTATCAACGCCTTGCGAAAGCAGCCACTCGATGTGCCCGTGCATCAGCTTGGCAGGAAAGCAGACGGTGTCAGAGGGTATCGTAAGCTGACCGCTTAAATATATATTCCGGTTAGAGGGCGGCGATACAACAACATCAAAGTCCAGCTTTGTAAATATCGCGTGCCAGAAGGGGAGCAGCTCGTACATATTCAGACCGAGCGGTATGCCGATTTTCCCGCGCCTGCCGGGCGTCGGGGCAGGCTGCATGTAACCCGACAGCAGCTCGAGCTTATACTCGAACATATCGTCCTGCTTCTGCTCTTCGGTGTGCTGTGCGCCGGCGACGGGTTTGTCGCAGCGGTTGCCGCCGATGAATTTGCCGCGCGTGCGCTCGCTGCCGCCGAAAGTGTTGACTGTCAGTCGGCATTTGTTGCCGCACAGCCCGCATGTGACCGCGCGCACCTCGTGAGTAAACAGCTCCAGTTCGCCGGCTGTGATAATCTGCGATTTCTGCGAGGGTTTTGACTTGTTTTTCGCATATAGCGCCGCGCCGTATGCGCCCATGAGCCCGGCGATATCGGGGCGCACCACATTGCGCTCTATTTCCTGCTCGAACGCGCGGAGCACCGCGTCGTTGTAGAAGGTGCCGCCCTGCACAACGATGTTTTTGCCCATAGCCTCGTCGATGGTCGCGGCGGATACGCGGATAACCTTGTAAAGGGCGTTTTTTACAACAGAAATCGACAAACCTGCGGAGATGTTTTCAATCGACGCGCCGTCTTTCTGCGACTGTTTGACCGACGAGTTCATAAACACCGTGCAGCGCGAGCCGAGGTCGACAGGCCGGTCTGCAAACAGGCCGAGCTTTGCAAAATCCTGCACCGAGTAACCCAGCGCGCCTGCAAAGGTCTGTAAAAATGAACCGCAGCCGGATGAGCATGCCTCGTTGAGGAATATGTTGTCAATCGCGCCGTTTTGGATGCGGAAACACTTTATGTCCTGTCCGCCGATGTCGATAATAAACTCAACGTCGGGCAGAAACTGCTTTGCGGCGGTGAAGTGCGCGACGGTTTCGACGATGCCATAGTCAAACTTGAACGCGCCGCGGATGATTTCCTCGCCGTAGCCGGTCACGGCGGATGAGATTATATGTATATTCGGGAATTTCTCGTATATTTCAGTCAAAAACTCCTGCACCAGCTTCACCGGGTTGCCGGAGTTGGGCTTATAGCCGGTGTAGAGGATTGCGCCGTCGGCGTCGGTGAGCACAGTTTTCACGGTGGTCGACCCGGCGTCAACGCCCAGATATGCGCCGCCCGTGTAAGTTTCGGGCGAGGGATTGCGCGCGACTTTGGCACGCGCGTGACGGGCAGCAAACTCGTCGTATTCCTCATGCGAAGAGAACAGCCGGCGCACAAAAAGATATCCGTCGGACGCCTTGCGCGATGCTATCGCACGGGCAAGCTCGGCGAGCGTCATACCCCCCGACCGTGCGCCGCCGGATGCTGCGGCGGAAGCAAGCTCCGCCGCGCCGATTGCGACATAGTAGAGCGAGTCGTCCGGGCAGATGCCGTTTATGCCGAGCACCTTGTCAAAGCTATGGCGCAGCTCCGACAGGAAGGTAAGCGGCCCGCCCAGATACACGACGTTGCCCTCGATTTTACGCCCCTGTGCAAGACCTGCGATGGTCTGGTTTACAACTGCGTAGAGAATGCTCGCCGCAACGTCGGGCACTCGCGCACCCTGGTTGAGCAGCGGCTGGATATCTGACTTTGCAAACACCCCGCAGCGTGACGCCACCGTGTAAATCTTTTCATGCTTTGCGGCCTCACTGTTCAGCTCGTCGGGCGTAATCCCAAGCAGCGTCGCCATCTGGTCGATAAACGCGCCGGTTCCGCCTGCACACGAGCCG
Organism: Clostridia bacterium; assembly: GCA_033808535.1. Lineage (GTDB taxonomy): Bacteria > Bacillota > Clostridia > Oscillospirales > CAG-272 > DTU078. The sequence goes on along the minus strand of JAPXNL010000036.1, from coordinate 2,690 downwards.
TTCATGCGCACCTCCATGCCGGCGCCGGTAGACTTGCCGGAGGCGTCTTTGTCAGTGAGAAACAGTATCTTTGCATCCTCGCCGCCCAGTTCTACCACTACATCGGCGTCGGGAATCAGGCGAAGTGTCGCTACCCGTGTTGCGTAGACCTCCTGAACAAAGGGGATGCCGACATGCTCGGCAAATCCCATCCCGGCAGAGCCCGAAACGCATATCTCAAAACGCTCGTCCGGACCTATGCCGAGTTCGTCCTCCAGTCGCTTTAGCAGTGCCGTAACTTTTTCCGCAACGGCGGAATAATGACGTTCGTATGATTTATATATTATATTTTTATCTGTGTCGCTTTTGAGCACGACGCATTTAAGCGTCGTCGAGCCGACATCAAGTCCTATTTTCATACAGACGATTATAACATAATATTGTGAATTTTTTTAATCGCAATAATTAAATCGGTAATAAAATCCTGACAAATTCAATCAAAAAAGCCTTATAACGGCAAGTCAGGATCAAATCAGTTCAAATACCGTGACGGAGCGTCATTCGCTTTTGCCGCTTATCACCCGGTTGATCTCATAAATTGCCAGCATAATAGCCGGTATTACGGCGATTCCTCCCCACAGCGGAACTGAGGGCGGGCTGGAGATGCCGAACAGCATGCCGAGCGCCGGAATAAATGAGCAGCCGGCGACAAACGCGATTATCATTGACAGAGTCAGCAAAAACACGCCGTTGATGCGGATATTCGGCACAAACAGACTGCGTTCGCGCATAGATTCGCCCAGTGTGGCAAGCTGCGTCAGGATGAAGCTGAAAAACACCTCGGCATACCTGTCGCTCTCGCCCGTGATGATGCCGTTTTCGGTAAGCAGGCGTGTTGCCAGCACGGTCACAGCTGCCCAGAATAACCCGAAAATTATCGATTGCGGATTTGACAAAAACGGGTGCCGCAGCTTACGCTCGGTTTCCTCGCGCTGCGACAGGATGTCCCTGCCCGGGCGCTCGAACGCGATAATCAGGATTGCGGCAAAGTCTACTATCAGTCCGCAGAACAGTATCTGGGCGGGTGTCAGCATCGGCTCGCCGGTCAGCACGGAGTAGAAAACCAGAAACAGCCGCGCAAACTGCGAAACAATCATATACTTCGTCATGCGCAGCAGGTTGAGGTATATGACCTTGGCGTGGCGCACCGACTCGACGACCGCGTTAAATCCCCCGCCGCCCCTGCGGTCAGCCTCGCTGACGATGACGTCGGAGACAAACTTAAGTGCCTCTCCGCCCGCCACGCGCTCACCTGCGGTTTTGGTGAATACCGGCAGGTTGCGGCCGAGCAGCTCGATGCCGCCGCGCCCCGCTTTGTCGGATATTGTCACGCTCTGCGCGATTCCGACGTCCGCTTCCTTGAGCAGGATAATCTCGTCGAGTTCGTGGCCGAGCACGCCGACCACCTCGCCCGACTCGCGCAAGTATTTCAAAATAAGGCGTTTTTGCGTGATGTTGAGCCCTTCGTACAGCCTGTATACCTGCACATTAGCGCGTATCAGCCCGTCCTTCATCGCCGTTAGCTGCGAGGACGTCACCGCCTCGGCGTTGCTTTCGGTGATACCGAGCGCACGCGCGAGATAGCGGTTGCTTTCGTCAGGCTCGTCGCAAAACATGACGACCTTTATCCCGGCTGCCCTGCATTTGGCGACGGTTTGCGCCGCGCCGCGCAGCATGGGCTCACGGAAATGCAGAAAGCCCTCGAATGTCAAATCAGACTGGCAGGTGATGATCCGGCGCAGGTTGTTGTAAACAGTGGTGCGCGACGCTACCGCGACCACGCGGTACGACTCCTTTACGGCGAGCGAGGCGGCGACGCGCAGTTCGGCGGCGCGCGCGTGCGTCAGCTCCACAACACGACCGCCCTCGGTTATGTAGCGGCAGCGTGAAATGATATCTTCCGGTGCGCCGCGCACGGCGACGACATAAGTGCCGCCGTAACCGACCAGAGTGGTCTCAAACGCGCTGATGCCGCCTGGCGTCTCGTCGCCCGCAGCAAGATGCTCGATTATAGGATAGGTGCGCTCCAGACCGACGTTGTAGAGCGACAGCTTTTCGGCGGCGCGAATAATAGCTTCTTCCTCGGCGGTGTAGATGTTCTCAAACCGCTGGTTGTTGGCGGCAAGCTGTCTGCCGCTGTAAAGCCCTGTGGAAATCAGCGCGTATTTTACTGTCTGTGCGCATTCGGGGCTGAGCGGCGCGCCGTCGCTGCCGTATAGTCTGCCGCTTGTCCACACGCGTTCGAGCCGCATATCGCGTATCGAAAACGCGCCCTCGCGCGGCACTATCAGGCAGGTGAGTCGCTTTATGGTTTTAAGCTTCGCGGTGTTTTTTATCAGCGCGCCCGCATTAATTGTGCGGTATTTGCGCACAGCACCGTACACGCCGACCGCCACGACTATGTAGCCGAACGCGGTGTAAAACTCGCTCATCGACGCGACGGCAAGCGATAGACCGGTTATAAAAATCTCAAACAGCCCGCGTCCGCCGAATCCCAAAAGGAGGTCAAGCCCGGTCACAAGGAAAATTGCCGCGCTCATGCACAGGCTCCAGAACCGGCAGAATTTTTTGAGCTCCGTCATGACGGAGAGCTTCTCGTGCGACACCACGGGCGGATTTTTGCGCATCTCACAGACAAGTGTGTCCGTACC
>JAPXNL010000035.1:10728-17496 GCA_033808535.1 Clostridia bacterium | reverse complement strand
CTGTTGGCGAGGATCATTTTTTTTGCAAGCCCGAAACAGAACCGTATGCCGCCCTTTGAGAAGCCTTCGATGCTTTCCTGCCTTGTATGTATTGCTTCTGCCACAGTAGTGTACCGGACTATGGGGCCTGCCACCAACTGCGGGAACAGGGAGATATACAGTGCGACATGTGCTATGTTCCGTTCGGCGGCGGCATCTCCTCTGTAAACATCGAGGACATAGCTCATACCCTGGAATGTGAAAAACGAAATGCCGATGGGCATTGCGATCTGCGGCACGGTCAGCCTGCCGCCCAGAAGCAGGTTGAGGTTTTCGACGAAAAACCCCGCGTATTTAAAATACCCGATAATCGCCAGGTTAAATACCACAGAAGCGGCTAAAACCGCCCGCCGAGCGGCCTTTTCCCGCATACCGCTTTTTGCGTCGAGCGCCAGCGCAAACAGGTAGTTGCCCGCAATCGACGCGAGCATGATGGCGATAGCTTTAGGCTCGCCGTAAAAATAAAACCCGAGGCTGAAGGCGAGAAGCACAATGTTGCGCGCCTTGCGGAACTTTTTGGGCACAACAAAATAAGCCGCGAGAACCGCGGGTAAAAATAGAAACAGGAATACGGTACTGCTGAATACCATAGCTCTCCGGATAAAGCAAAAATATACGCGGAGTGCCCGCGACGTTCAAATAATAGCACAATCGCCTCGTGAAGTCAAGCCTTATCAGCCGCAGCGGCTGGTTTCTGCGCCGCGAACGGGCAAAGTGGCAACGGGTCTGTCAATTGTTGCGCAGTCGCTCAAATCCCGGGACAATATGTTATCTCAATTATTATCCACAGCAGCAATGCCCCGTTTCGGTTTTGCGACACACACCGCGCCGGATTGACCCACTTCTGTAACACAAATAGCTGACGGATACATCTCCCACCCACAATGCTCCCGTGTATGCCCCGCACCGCGCTTGTCCTTGACAAACACAGCCACGGGATGTATTATAAAGGAAAAGAATCTGCATGCTTGTGCACGGGAGGGTGTGTGCGCTGTGGTTTCCCGCGATGAATTTGACGCCATGCTCGACAGGCTCGCCTGCGAGCTGCCCGAGGAGTTTTACAAGGGACTCAACGGCGGCATAATCGTGCTCGACGGCGCGCGCCTGCACCCGCGTACACTGACGCCGGGCAAAATGACCGCAGGCGGGCTGTATGTTTTGGGAGAGTACCGCTACGACCGCGCGATGGGACGCTACATAGTGATATACTACGGCAGCTTCATGCGGCTGTACCCCAACCTCACGCCCGCGCAGCTTGAGCCGCACCTGCGTTCGACACTGCGCCACGAGTTCCGCCACCACCTGGAGGCGATGGCGGGCCTGACAACCCTCGCCGACGAGGACAGAGAGAAATTCGACAGATGGCTGGGCAGCACCTGATGCCCGCATGAAAACTGACAGGGAAAATAATATTTTATGGAAGTATTCTACCGCTTTGCCCCGTTTATTCAGGACTATATCTACCGACAGGGCTGGGAGCGCCTGCGCGGCGTGCAGCTTGAAGCTGCGCGCGTGCTGTTCGAGAGCGACGACAACCTGCTGCTCACATCGTCCACCGCGTCAGGCAAAACCGAGGCGGCGTTTTTTCCCATACTATCCCTGATGTGCGAGGACCCGCCGCAGTCGTTCGGCGTCATATACATCGCGCCGCTCAAAAGCCTGATAAACGATCAGTTTTCAAGGATGAGCGAGGTGCTCGACCTGTCCGGCATACCGGTGTTCCACTGGCATGGCGATGTGGCGCAGTCGCACAAGACAAAAGCACTGCGCGAGCCGGCTGGAATACTCCAGATCACGCCTGAGTCGCTTGAGGCGATGCTGATAAACCGCTCAAACGACATCCCGCGCATATTCGGCGACCTGCGGTTTATCGTAATCGACGAGATACACATCCTCACCGGCACAGACCGCGGAAACCAGATAATCAGCCAGCTGAACCGGATCGCGCGGCTCATCGGCCATCATCCGCGGCGCGTCGGGCTATCGGCTACGATTGGCGACGTGAAGCTCGCCGCCGACTGGCTTGGCGCCGGCTCCGGGCGCCAGACTCAGGCGCCGGTTGTGCCCGAGTCAAGAATAACGTGGCGGCTGGGCATGGAGCATTTTTATATCGAAAATCCCGATGCCGACCAGACGCCGCACCACGGCCCGGAGCGCGAAACCGAGCCGATCCAGAGCGGGGATGCAGATGATACCGATGAATACATGGGCGTACCCAACACCGGCAAGTACATGCCTGCGGGCAGCTCCGTCGAGAATTTGTCCGACAGCCCGAATCAAGACGGTGAAGCGGCGGAAAACGGTGACAAGCAGGAGAGCGTTACACCCGATAACTCCGCATCAGACGCGCCCGGCGAGGAAGTTTCGGGACGCGCCATGATCGACCCGGGTTACGAATATATTTACGAGTGCGTTCAGGGCAAAAAGTGCATAGTATTCTCAAACTCGCGAGAGGAAACCGAGTATGTAACCGCCACACTGCGCGAAATTGCAGAGCTGCGCGGCGAGCCGGACAGATACCTCATCCACCACGGCTTTCTCTCGGCGTCGATACGCGAGGAAGCGGAGGCAAAGCTCAAGGCTGAGGAAGAAGATGTCGTCACCTGCGCGACTGTGACGCTCGAGCTCGGCATCGACATCGGAAGGCTCGAACGCATCGTGCAGCTCGACTCGCCCACCACGGTGTCAAACTTCCTCCAGCGGCTGGGGCGCTCGGGCAGGCGGGGCGATCCGCCCGAAATGATGATGGTCTTCCGAGAGGAGGAGGCGCTGCCCAACACTCCGCTGCCGCAGCTTATCCCGTGGGGGCTGCTGCGCGCGATCGCGATCGTTCAGCTTTACATTGAGGAGCGTTTCATCGAACCGCCGAGCGTCAAGAAGATGCCGCTGTCGCTGCTGTTCCAGCAGACGCTCTCGATTGTCGCCTCGTCGGGCGAGCTGACAGGCGCAAAGCTTGCCGAGCGCGTGCTCTCATTGCCGCCATTCAAAAATGTCGAGCGCGAGGATTACAAACGTTTGCTTCTCTCAATGCTCGAGCAGGACTATCTCGACATGACAGACGAAAAAGGCTTCATCGTCGGGCTGAAAGGCGAGCGGCTGATAAACAACTTCAAGTTCTATGCGGTGTTCAAGGACAGCGACGACTACACCGTGCGCTGCGGCTCCGACGAGATCGGCGTGATCACATTCCCGCCGCCGGTCGGCGACAGGTTCGCGCTTGCCGGACGGGTGTGGGAAGTTGAGGAGCTTGACATGCCGCGCAAGCTGATATACGTCAAGCGCGTGAAAGGGAAGATGGAAATCTCGTGGCCGGGCGACTACGGCGAGATACACACGCGCATACTCGAGCGCATGAAGCAGGTGCTTGAGGAGGACACGGTTTACCCCTACCTCAAGCCGAACGCGCGAATGCGGCTCGAGCAGGCGCGCACGGTCGCGCGCAACACCGGCATGCTGAATCACTCGCTCGTATGTCTCGGCGGCTACACATGGTGCCTGTTCCCGTGGCTTGGCACGCGCTCGTTCCGCACATTGCGCAAGTTCATCGTGCGCAATTCCGGACCGCTTAAGCTGTCAAACCTCGAATACGACGGCTGCTATTACATGACCTTCCGCATGGAAAACGGCACTGGCTATGACGCGGTAAAGCTCTGGTACGATATAATAAAGGAGCAGGGCATCGACCGGTACTCGCTTGTCGCCGCCGGCGAGATACCGTTGTTTGAAAAATACGACGACCGCATCCCCTATGACCTGCTGCGCAAGGCATATGCCGAGGACAGGCTGCGCACCGACGAGCTGACCGTACGCATGGAGCAGATCATGACCGAGTACGACGAACACTGACGTAACAGCCGCACAAATCCCGAAACCGGTGTAGTATGCACCGCCGGCGCTGACGGTAGAAGCCTGAGAAAGATTTGCGGTGCAGCGTCGGACTCGTTTGAATTCAGACGGACAAATAATAAGGTAATATACAGTCAAATTTTGCGCGTTATAAAATTTGTTAACATATCACAGTAGAAATATTTGCGTAAAAGTGGTATCCTATTTATATATATTGCGCGCCGCATACGGCGGGCGCGGAGCGTTGCCCGAATAATGCGACACCGGAGAATATCGTCATGGAACAAAAACAAAATTCCGGCAGCCGACTGCCGCCAGGCGCGCGTCTGCTGCTTGCGATAAACAGAAGGTTTAAGCCCGTTCCGCACCCATTCAACATGGCAAGCGACGGGAAGATGACCTACGCCGAGTGGCAGTTTCAGCGCGGCGGCGATACGATAGCCTGTTTTGCGCCCAAATACAACTCATATGAGATGTTCGAGGGCAAACGAGTGCTCGACATGGGCTGCGGCGCGGGCGGAAAAAGCCTTTATTATGTTTCGATGGGCGCGGAGCGGGTCGTCGGCGTGGACACTGTCCACCGATACGAGCGCGAGGCAACTGAGTTTGCAAAGAAGCTGGGATATTCAAGCAAGTTTTTGTTCCTCTGCGCGTCGGCGGACAACCTGCCGTACCCCGATGAGGTGTTTGACACCATTATAATGAACGACTTTATGGAGCACGTCTCAGACCCCGAGGCGGTGCTGCGCGAAGCCTACCGGCTGATAGCTCCCGGCGGACGGATATTTATAAACTTCCCGCCATACGGCCACCCGTGGGGAGCGCACCTCTCCGATTTGATATTCATTCCGTGGGTACATCGCTTCTTTTCCGAGCGCACGCTTATCGCCGCATATCGCGAGCTGGCGAAGGGGCTGCCCGACGCCGCCGACCGGCTCTCGCTGCGATTCTCCTGCGACGAACGCGGGCGCGATCACATAACATATATCAACAAAATGACACTCGCCGGATTCAAGCGAATCCTGGCGGGGCTGGGCATAAAACCTGCATATTACGCGGAGCTTCCGCTGCGCCCGTGCCTTAAACCGCTGGCGCGCTTCCCGCTGACGCGCGAGAATTTCGTGCGCATGGCGGTTTGTGTTATAGAGAAAAATTAATAAAAAACGGAGATACAGATGCAGCAGCTTAAAAAACGGCTCGCGGACGCCATTTTGTCGGTGCTCGACAGCACAGGTGCGGACCACGGGCAGACAACTGACACAATATCAAATATGCTCGAGTATCCGCCCGACCCGGCGATGGGCGAGATTTCTTTCCCCTGCTTCAAGCTCAGCCGCGTACTGCGCAAGGCGCCGCCGGCGATTGCCGCGGAGCTTGCGGGGACAATAAAACTGGACGAAATCGCGTCTGCCGAAACGGCCGGCGGATACCTGAATTTCAGAGTAAAGCCGGATTACTTCACACGCGGAGTTGTATCAAAAATCATATCAGAGGGCGAAAATTACGGCAGATCGAACGTCGGAGAGGGAAAGACCGTCGTGCTCGACTACTCGTCCCCCAACATAGCAAAGCCCTTTCATCTCGGACATCTCGGCACCACGGTGATAGGCCATTCGCTGCGGCTGCTGCACGAGTTTCAGGGCTACAAATGCATAGCGGTAAACCATCTCGGCGACTGGGGCACCTCTCTTGGCAAGCAGATCGCGGCGTATAAGCTGTGGGGCTCGCGCGAGGAGGTGGAGCGCGGCGGCGTCGATGCGCTCGTGTCGCTATATGTGCGCTTCCATGAGGAGGCGGAGCGCGACGAGGCGCTGTTTGACCGCGCGCGCCATGAATTTGCGCTGCTCGAGGGCGGCGACCCTGAGAACACAGAGCTTTGGAAGTGGTTTATAGAGCTGTCGATTGAGGAGTACAAGAAGACCTACGCTCAGCTCGGCATCGAGTTCGACTATTACACGGGCGAGAGCTTCTACTCCGACAAGATGGACGAACAGGTGCGGCTGCTCCGCGAAAAGGGGCTGCTCAAGCTCGATGAAGGCGCATCTATTGTCGACCTTTCGGAGTACAACATGCCGCCCTGCCTGATTTTGAAGCGCGACGGCACGACGCTTTATCCCACGCGCGACATCGCGGCGGCGGTATACCGCTATCGCACATTCAATTTCGACCGCTGCATATACGTCACGTCGGCAGGCCAGAGCCTGCACTTTGCCCAGTGGTTCAAGATTGTCGAGCTGATGGGCTATCCGTGGGCGAACCGCCTTGTCCATGTGCCGTACGGTACAATGTCGGTCGGCGGCGCGAAGCTCGGTACACGCAGCGGTAACACACTGCCGCTGAAAGGGCTGTTCGAGCAGTCGATTGCCAAGGTGCGCGAGATAATGAACGAGAAGAACGCCGATCTTGAAGACCGCGATAAGGTCGCGGAGGACGTCGGCGTCGGCGCGATCGTGTTCGGCTACCTTTCCAACAGCCGCATAAAGGATATAAGCTTCGATCTCAAAGAAGCGCTCAACTTTGACGGCAACACCGGGCCGTATGCGCAGTACACATACGCGCGCACCTGCAGCGTGCTTGCCAAGGCTGCGGAGGCGGGCTACAGTGCTGAGCCTTATACAGGCGATTATGCCCCCAACGAGGCGGAGCTCGAGCTTGCAAAGGTGCTCTCGCTTTTCGGCGAGAAGGTTGATGACGCGGTGGCATCATACGAGCCTTCCGTCATCGTGCGGTATATACTCGACATCTGCGCGTCATTCAACAGGTTCTACAACAGCTACCGCATTCTCACCGCCGAAAACCGCGACGAGGTGCAGTTCAGGCTCGGACTTGTGCGCGCCGCAAATATCACGCTGAAAAGTGCGCTGCAGCTTGTATGCATGAGAA
>JAPXNL010000035.1:6099-10718 GCA_033808535.1 Clostridia bacterium | reverse complement strand
GATCTGACCCGGCGCACGGAGTCCGAAAGCGAATAAATAAACAACAAGAGGTGTAAAGCTCATGTCCGGGCATAGCAAATGGAAGAATATAATGCATAAAAAGGAGAAGACCGACGCGCAGCGCGCCTCGATCTTCACAAAAATAGGCAAGGAAATATCGATCGCGGTACGCGACGGAGGACCCGACCCGAACTCCAACAGCAAGCTGCGCGATGTTATCGCAAAGGCGAAATCGTTCAACGTGCCCAACGATAACATCGAGCGCATAATTAAAAAAGCCTCCGGAAGCGACGCCGAAAACTACGAGGAGATAATCTACGAAGGCTACGGTCCGGGCGGAGTCGCCGTGATTGTTGCGACCGCAACCGACAACCGCAACCGCACGGGCGGCGATGTGCGCCACTTATTCGACAAATACGGCGGGAACCTCGGTCAGACCGGGTGCGTGAGCTACCTCTTCACTGATAAAGGCGTCATCATCATAGCGCGCGACAGCGAATACAAAGGCGGAGAAATCGACGAGGACAGCCTGATGGAAACGGCGCTTGAAGCCGGCGCGGAGGACTTCCTCACCGACGATGAGGAAATATATGAGATCCACACCGTCCACGACGACCTCTATGCCGTCCGCGATGCGCTTGCCGCGGCAGGCTATGAGATTGCGTCGGCGGAACATGATAAAATACCGTCGGTGTATGTAACCCTCACCGACCCGGACCACATAAAAATGATGGAAACGCTGCTCGAGCGGCTTGAGGAGCACGACGACGTTCAGCAGGTGTACCATAACTGGGAAAACTGAATTATCAGCCGGAACATATAGGGCGCGGAAGTTTCTCCGCGCCCCGTTTGTGTTTTACTGCCGGAAATTTATTGGAAAAATTATTGTAAGGTATTGACATTGCAGAGCAATGCGGTATAATGAAAATGTAGGTGGCAATTATATACATAATAGGAAATAAAACCAAGCGTGCCAATCGGATTTTGCGCGAGTGTTGCCTGCAAGGACTTTGCAACAAGAGATTTGCTGCACCGTTATGTTTTGATCGGCAGTAATTTAAAATTAAAATAAAAGGTGGCGGTTGTTATGAAAAATCAGATTAAAAGATGCCTTACTGCAATCCTGGTATTAGCGCTGGCGGCAGCTGTGGCAATACCGGCGCTCGCCGCTCCGACCGTAATCGAAACATACAAAGCCCAACCGGTTATTGACGGCAAAAAAGACGAGGTATACGAAAACACACCGACTTATCCGATCAACAATTTCACCGCAAATTCCACAGGCGACACCACAGGCGCGCTTAATATCCTGTGGGAGGGCAATACCTTATATTTTTATATCGAATCCTATGACACCACGCCCTGGACAGGTGAAATAACGGAACCTCACCTGTGCGACTGTATTGAGTTGTTCCTTGATTTAAACAACCAGCGCGGCGACAATTTCAATTACGAGGATTTTTCCTATGTCCAGCTTCGCGTCAACAATGCAGGTCTGATTACCGGAAACAATACGGGTGACCAATGGGTCCTTCAGCCCGAGGTAACTGACAATGTAAAATGCGCGATAGGATTTTTAAACGGCAAAGACCTTTCCGGCGGATATACCGTAGAGGTGTCGTTTGACGTTTCAAATTTCACCAGCCTCAGCGAGGGCAAAGAGATCGCGTTTGATATACAGCTTGCCGACATCCAGGGCGACAATACCGTGCGCGCCGTGCAGGTATTTTTGGGCAATACGGAAACAGCCCTGCTTGATACGCAGTGGAATACGCCGGTAAACTGCGGCGCCGCCATTGTGCTCAAAGGCCCGGTCCCCGAGCCGCCTGCGCCGGAAACGGAGCCACCGGCAACCGAGCCAGCGGCAACAGCCGGTGATGCTGCAGCACCCGTTCAGAGCCCGCAGACTTCGGATTTTGCAGTGTATATGGCTGTTTTAGCGCTCGTTGCTTCTCTGGGTCTGATGTACTTTAAGAAGCATAAAAGATATCAAGCATAACGAATAAATTTACGGCACTACATATCATAGCTGCAAAGCAGAAATAAACATAAAAAATCCCCTTTCCTTTGCTTTACAATTGACAGCAGGGAAAGGGGATTTCTATGTGAATACAAGGGAATAATAAGGAAAATATCAGCTCTTACTGAAAGCCGGGCGGATGAATTTACCTTTCGCTCTTGCCAAAACGCCGCCTTATAAAGTATAATAATAGATGTAATCACCGCGAAAAACGGGGGGCTGCCGCCCCCGGATTCGCTTATATGTTTATTTGCCTTTTACAACAGTCTCGGTGTCAAGAGCTATCATAAGCTCTTCGTTTGTCGGGATAAGGTAAACCTGAACCTTCGATTTGTCGGTCGAGAGCCGCACGATGTTCGGCTGGTGGTGTGCGGCGGCGTTGACTTTCTTGTCAAGCTCTATCCCGATGTAGTCCATGTTGGAGCAGGCGCGCTCACGCAGCTCGGGGTTGTTCTCGCCCATGCCGGCGGTGAATACAACGGCGTCAAGCCCGTTCATGGCGGCGGCATACATACCGATGTACTTCTTCACCTGATACGCCAGCATATTCGCGGTAATCCATGCGCGCTTGTTGCCCTTGAGAATTTCGGCTTCGATGTCGCGGCTGTCGGAGGATATGCCCGAAACGCCGAGGAACCCGCACTCGTTGTTCATATAGTCGCGCATGCGGTCGGGGTCAAAGCCCTCTTCCCTCATGATGAAAGTGACGATCGCCGGGTCAATGGCGCCGCAGCGTGTGCCCATCATAACACCGTCGAGCGGTGTGAAGCCCATCGAGGTGTCGATGCAGCGCCCGCCCTTAACAGCTGATATCGACGAGCCGTTGCCGATGTGGCAGGTGACAATCTTTGTCTCCTCCGCGGGCTTGTCCAGCAGCTTGATCATTTCCTGCGCGACGAAGCGGTGTGAGGTGCCGTGCGCGCCGTAGCGGCGGATCTTGTACTTTTCGGCTATATCGTATGAGATAGCGTAACGGGACGCGATTTCGGGGATAGTAGTATGGAACGCGGTGTCAAAAACAAGCACCTGCGGTATTCCGGGCATCGCTTCGAGGCAGCCTTCAATACCCATCAGGTGGCCGGGAGTGTGGAGCGGTGCGAAGTCGACGCACAGCTTCAGCTTTTCGATAACTTCATCGGTTACAAGGCTGCTCTCGGTGAAGTACGGTCCGCCGTGAACCACGCGGTGGCCGACCGCTTCGATCTCGGATATGTCGGAGATGCAGCCAAGCTTCGGGTCAAGCAGTGTCGCGATAACAAGCTTAATAGCGTCGGCGTGGTTGTTGATTTCAACCGGGCGCACATCTTTCTGGCCATCCTCGCCGAGCCGGTGTTCGATCTGGCTTCCCGCCATACCGATTCGCTCGCATATGCCTTTTGCGACGACTACCCGGGCCGTTGTGTCGAGCAGCTGATATTTAAGTGACGAGCTGCCCGCGTTTACGACAAGAACTTTCATTAAAAAAGTTACTCCTTAAATTAAAACAACAATATCAATGTTATTATAATACACATATTGTGATAATGCAATACAGCCCGGCAAAATTCATTGTAAATACATAAAAATATGATGATAAATGCAATTGTTATATGTGAATATAATCCTTTCCACCTGGGGCACCTGCACCAGCTTGAGCTGATACGCGCGCGGCTGGGCAGCGATGCGACAATCACCGCCGTCATGAACGGCAACTATGTGCAGCGCGGCGAGCTTGCCTGTGCGCCGAAATACGAGCGCGCGGCTGTGGCGGTCAGGTGCGGCTGCGATCTGGTGCTGGAGTTGCCCCATCCGTGGTCGTGCTCGAGCGCGGAGTTTTTCGCGCGGGCGGCGGTGTCGCTCGCCGACGCGCTGGGCGTATATGATGTGCTCTGTTTCGGCTGTGAGAGTGTCAGCACGGCGGCTGTTGATTTAAGCCAGAGCGCTCCGTCCGCTCAAAATAACACGACTCATGTAGCAGGCACACCCGGAGTGCCTGCAGGTGATATGCTAACTTGTGAACCCGCTACGACATTCGATACACCCGCATTTAAATCTGCACTGCCCGACACACCCGCACACAGGAAAATCACATACACGACCGAAGAAGCGGCGGCGGTGGCGAATTTCCGCGAATACCTAGCGCGGCGGGAGGCTTTGGAGCCACATGAGCGCCCCGAGCGCGCGGGCGGCTCCAAGCTGCGCGCCGTCCATGCACTCTACCGCGAAAAATACGGCGAGAGCGCGTTTTACCCCGTGTCGCCAAACGACATACTCGCGGCGGAGTATATAGACGCGCTCGACAGATCAGGCTCGGACTTAGTGCCGATCCCGCTGCCCAGAATCCGGGGACTGTCGGCGACAGCGTCGCGCGCGGCGTGGGAGTGCGGCGACCGGGAGGCGCTCGGACGGCTTGTTCCGCCCCAGACAATCGCATTGTTTGAGTCGCGCGGCATGCCGGTATCATCCGAACGTCTGGGCCCGGCGCTGCCTTTGTTTTTCAGGCTGGCGGACCCGTCAGAGCTTGCGAAATGCTGCGACGCCGACGGGGGGCTTGCCGAGCGGCTGTGCAATGCCGCGCGCAAAAGCATATCGGTACCGGAGCTATATGAGAATGCGCTCG
>JAPXNL010000035.1:0-6089 GCA_033808535.1 Clostridia bacterium | reverse complement strand
CGCAAAGCACCTGACCCGGGCGAAAATCCGGCGCGCGGCACTAAACTGTCTTTTCGGCGTGACATACGACGAGGTCGGCGCGCCCCCGCCATACACATCGCTGCTTGCCGCAAACTCGCGCGGCACGGCGCTTTTGCGCAAGATAAAAAAGCGTTCGCGGATTCCCGTCGTCACAAAACCTGCCGATTACAGGGCGCTGCCGCCCGTGGCTAAATGCGCGTTTGAGCGCTGCGCCCGCGCCGACGGGATATATATGCTCGCGTGCGGAGACAGGGGCGACCCGCTCACGCTCTCGCCCGTGATACTGCCCGATGCATGAGCGCGTAATTTTTATGCGGGTTTAATGCATCTCACAACAGCAAGGTTGTCGCGCTTTTAGTTCAAAATTACTGCGAGGTGGAAATATGCCGGACCAAACCCCTCATCTGACAGAAGCGCGTGCAGGAGAGCCAATATACAATCATGTTGTGCGCCTGTTTATAATCGGAGCGGTTATTTTCGCGCTGCTCTGCATTTTTCCCGTTGTAGCAGTTCGCGGAGCAGGCCTGCTTGCGGGCGCTATGGCAAAAAATCTCGAAGGCGGCGAGAAAATCGCCATGCTTGCGCTGTCCGCGCTTGCGACAGCAAAGGTCACGCCGCACCTGCCTCTCTGCGCCGTGAATGCGACAGCCTGTGCGGCGGTCGCGACCGCAAGCCGGGCCGTAGGGTCAAAAGCAGCAAAGTGGCTTATCGCCATATTTGCTGTTCTTGCGGCAATCGCGTCGGCTGCGGCGTCGCTGTGGATGTGCAGGATAAACGGCGTGCCGCTGCGGGTATTCGTGTCAATATTAACGGACTTGTTTGACAGCAGAATCTTATAAAAAAGGAGGAAAATATGAAACGCATGCTGACTATAGCTTTAACCGGTGTTCTCCTGTGCTCCGCATTGCCCGGCTGCACATGGAGCGGCTCTGCCTCAACCGGCGATGAAACGTCTGCGGCCGCCGAAAATTCCTCCGGGACGCCCTGTTCGGACCTGTGGTCGTTTGGATTCGGCTGCACGGAGATAATCCCCGGCGACTACGACCCGGCGACCGACAGCTTCGGCTCGGCTTACTATATCGCCGGCTACCGCAACGACAATGTCGCAACCGGAATGCTTGACCCGCAGTGTGCGCGCGCCGCCTATATTTCCGACAAATCGGGCAGAGCGATTGTCGTTGCCGCCGTCGACTGCGTGGGACTGTCAAAGCGGTTTGTCGACGAGATAAAAGCAGGACTGGCGGACACTATAAAGCAGTTTAACATTACAGCGGTGCACATCGCCGCGACGCACACGCACGCGGGCATCGATACGCTCGGGCTGTGGGGACCGGTCGGGCAGGACGGCAAAAACGCGGCGTTTATGGAAAAGGTAAAGCTGCAAACCCGGAATGCAATCAGGCTTGCATGCGTGTCGGCGCGCGACGGGCGGCTGTATTACGGCAAAGCCGACACCGGCAACCTTCAGCGTGACTCACGCCCGCCGTATATATACGATACATATGTCCACCGCTTCCGGTTCGAGCCGGTTGACGGCTCGGCGGGGCTGCAGATTATAAGCTACGGCGCGCATCCCGAGGCGCTGCGCAGCGAAAACAGCCGCGTAAGCGCCGACTTCCCCTGCTACATGGGGCGCAAAATCAAAGCCGATACCGGCGACGACTTCATCTTCTTTGCCGGTGCGGTCGGCGGGCTGATTTCAACCGAGCGGCAAAAGGACTGGCGGGGCGCCGAATACCCTGTCGAGCAAAATGTGGTTGTGACCGGCGAACGCCTTGCCGGATATGTGCTGTCTATCAAAGACGAGGTGCAGCTTGCGCCGCGCATTACAGACAAAACGCATAAATTCACGGTAAACCTTGACAACAAGGTGTTTGTCCTGCTATCATCTCTTGGAGTGCTTGACTCAAAGCCTTTGGACGGCGGCGGACAGCACGGGCTTGCGCTTGAAACGCAGGCGTCGCTCATGTCGCTGGGCGGTATAAACATCGCGCTCGTGCCGGGCGAGCTGTTTCCCGAGCTTGCATACGGCGGCTCGGCGGGCGGCGCGGCGGCTAACCCCGATGCCGAGCCTTACAGGACGCTTGTCGAGATAACCGGCGACGACAACCTGCTAGTCTGGGGGCTGTGCGACGACGAGGTCGGCTACATAGTCGCGCCAAACGACTTTCTGATCAACGCTGACAACCCGTATTTTGAAAGGGCGACGGATGCGTCCGGCAGAAGCCACTACGAGGAAACCAACTCCGTAGGCATAGAGATGTATTACCGGCTGGCAGAGGCATTTGAGGTGCTTGCCGGCAACTCTTAATCGGCTGGATTTCCGGCTTCAAGGAGATTTCAAAGTGGTCTATCTCGAGTCGTTTCACATGCTTTCAAGGGATGAGGACGAGGATTTTTTAATTTCCAACCCCAAATCTTTGCGGACCGACTACAATTCATGCTACCCGTTTGTGCTGTTCCGCGAGAGGGAGCTGCCCGACGATTTTATGTTTTCGGACATTACGATCTTCTGCGGCGGCAACGGAAGCGGCAAGAGCACTATATTAAATGTAATCGCCGAAAAACTTGGGCTGAGCCGCTCAACTCTCTACAACCGGAGCGACTTTTTCGACGACTACATCGCCCGGTGTAAATATAAACTGATAATATAAGCATATTTTAACGGGAGAACTCCGCGGCGGACGCCGCGGAAAAATGCAATGAATCACTTTTCAAATAAATCGCATATCAAGGCAAACACGATTTGCACGGCACTGGCTATAATATTGTCAATGGTGCTTGCGCTATTTGGCTGTGCGCCAGGCGCTGCCGACTCTGAAACCGAACCGTTAACCGAAACCGAAACAACCGAGCCGGAGGACACAATAACCCCCCCCTACAGAGCCGCCACACCCGAGGAAGCCGAGAAATATCCGAAGGCAACAAACCTGCCCACGCTCTACATCAACCTTGACGGCGACTTAAATAAAAACAAAATTACAAAAGAAAAATATCTGCCCGGCACATACTCGCTTGTCGTCGAAGACGGCGTTGGCATCTACGACCAGCCGCTCGAAATCAAGGGCAGGGGCAACTATTCGTGGTCGTTTATGCAGAAGCCGTACAACATCAAGCTGGCCGAGAAAACCGACCTGCTCGGCATGGGCGAGGCACGCACATGGGTGCTCGTGACCACATACAGCGACAAGACCCTGATGCGCAACTATCTGACGCTGAATCTTGCCGTCGACATAGGGCTGCAGTATTCGGTCGAGGCCAAATATGTCGACGTTTATATAAACGGCAGGTATAACGGTCTTTATGTGCTGACCGAGAAAATTCAGATACACGACAACCGCGTGAACATCAACGAGAACACCGAAGGGCTGTTTGAGATAGAGGTTGCGTGGAGGCACGGCAACGACTGCGATCACTGTATCAACTTAAACAGCGGAGTGCATATTACTTATAAGCAGGCTGAAGTAGAGGACATCGGCGAGGAAAAGAAAAAAGAGCTGCTGAAGCTGTTTAAGCTGAAATTCATCACCGCCGACAAGGCGATGAGAAAAGGGTATGACGAGTTTTCGAAGTACATCGACGTCCCCTCGTTTGTCGACTGGTATATAGTCAACGAGTTTGTCAAGAATTTCGATTCTGGTTTCACGACAAGCTGCTACACATATATAAAAGGCGGCAAAATATACATGGGTCCGCCGTGGGATTATGACACCTGCATGGGCAACCAGGATGTTGCAACCTGTCTTTACCCCGAAGGCTACCATGTCCGCACCGCGCCGTGGTTTGATATGCTGATGGACGATCCGACTTTCTTCAAAATGGTCTGTGAGCGCTGGACAGAGCTGAGAGCCGCGGGCGTGTTAGACAAATACCTTTCAGATATAAGAGATATACCACAGAACCTGATAGCCCAGTCGGAGCAGATGACGCACAAATTATACAAACACAAGCTGAAAAGCACGGAACTGCGGGGCAACAGAGCGCTGTTTACTTTCAAAGAGGAAGTCGATTACCTGTACTCATGGGTCGAACAGCGCATAAAATGGCTTGACAGCGAGTGGAAACTTGACTGAGTCAATCGCAGAGACGCCGTGCCGGCAGCGTTCTGGCTATTGACATAAACAGAGGATTATTATATAATTTTAAGAAACTATTTTTTATAGAGGATATATTTAGTATGGCACAGGAAAAGCGCCTTGTTGAAGAAATCACGCCGATGGCGGTCGATTTCGCGCAGTGGTACACGGATATATGCAAAAAGGCCGATCTGATAGATTATTCGTCCGTCAAGGGCTGCATGATAATCAGGCCCTACGGCTATGCGATATGGGAGCATATGCAGCGCATTCTCGACACCCGGTTCAAGGAGCTGGGACACGAGAATGTCTACATGCCCCTGTTTATACCCGAGTCACTGCTCAACAAGGAGAAGGAGCATGTCGAGGGTTTTGCACCCGAGGTGGCGTGGGTCACACGCGGTGGCAGCGAGGAGCTGACCGAGCCGCTCTGCGTGCGGCCAACCTCTGAAACGCTGTTCTGCGAGCATTACGCCAACATCATCAGGTCGTGGCGCGACCTGCCGAAGCTCTACAACCAGTGGTGCAGCGTAGTGCGCTGGGAGAAGACGACCCGTCCGTTTTTGCGCAGCCGCGAGTTTTTATGGCAGGAAGGCCACACGATGCACGCCACCGCCGAGGAGGCGATAGCTGAGACGCTGCAAATGCTGAACGTTTACGCGGAGTTTCACGAAAAAGTGCTTGCGATCCCTGTTGTCAAGGGGCGCAAGACAGACAGCGACAAGTTCGCGGGTGCGGAGGCGACATACGCCATCGAGGCGCTGATGCACGACGGCAAGTCGCTGCAGGCGGGAACCAGCCATTATTTCGGCGACGGGTTCGCGCGCGCGTTTGATATACAGTACGCAGACAAAGAGAACAAGCTTGTTTACCCGCACCAGACCTCGTGGGGCTGCACGACCCGCATGATAGGTGGAATCATCATGACGCACGGCGACGACAGCGGTCTGGTATTGCCGCCCGCCGTCGCGCCGATACAGGTGGTAGTGATACCGGTCGCGATGCACAAGCCGGGCGTTGTCGAGAAGGCAACAGAGATCGCTGACCGGCTGCGCGCCGCAGGTATCCGCGTCAAAGTCGATGTAAGCGACAACAGCGCCGGCTGGAAATACGCCGAATATGAGATGAAGGGCGTGCCGGTGCGGCTTGAGCTTGGACCGCGTGATATCGAGGCGGGGCAGTGCGTGCTCGTCACCCGCCACAACCGCGAGAAGGCTGTGGTGTCGCTTGACGGCGTTGAAGCCGCCGCCAAGGAGAAGCTCGAAGCGGTGTATAACGGGATGTTCGAGAGAGCGCTTGCGAACCGGCAGGCGCATACCTACGACTGCCGCTCGGCGGAGGAGATCATCGCAGCGCTTGAGGCGCACGGCGACGGGTTTGTGCGCGCCATGTGGTGCGGCGAGGAGGCCTGCGAGGACGAGATAAAGGCGCGCACGGGCGTGAGCTCGCGCTGCATCCCGTTCGAGCAGGAGCATATAGCCGATACCTGCGTCTGCTGCGGCAAGCCCGCACTCCACCTCGTCTACTGGGCAAAGGCTTATTAAAGATTCGGATTCGCTAAATTAATGGGATATTGTGGGGAAGCTTTTTGGAAAAAAATCCCCCACACCCCCCGCAAAAACTTTTGTACGGATTGTCCTTTTAGGCTCACTTTAATATATAAGCTTGTGCTGTACCGGCATACTGTGCCGAACCGACTGCACACCCGTTACCTCTACGCAACCTCCGCCGCCTTACTTGGGTCCCTTACCCAAGCGGCGGCTTAAGTGACCGCAGGGGGATGCGACATAGAGATAGGCAAGCAACTCCTACTCTGTTGAAACCGCCGGACACCACTGGCGGTGTCCGGCGGACGCACAAATAGGTACCCAGAGGGGGCTCGGGGGATACTTCCCCCGTGAGGGGGAGTCCCCGTGGGTACTCCCCTCAAGCGGTTTCTCAAGGCGGAGCCTTGAGTGTCATTTCTTTGGGGACTTTCTTTGGACAAGCAAA
>JAPXNL010000034.1:0-17826 GCA_033808535.1 Clostridia bacterium | reverse complement strand
CGGTATAGTTGTGTAAAGTTCGTTTTGATTTTTATCCTCGACCGTCGGGATATTGACAAGTATCATCACGTAGTTTTCGTCCGATTCGATGTGCGAACGTTCGTCAGGGTCGAGCGCTGCGCGTATGGCTTCGGGATCGATGGCGTACTTATCGGAGATGAACGTAATCTCGCTGTCATAGGGATTGATCATCGAGATCCAGCAGCCGTCCTCAGGCTCGGTAAGTACAGTGAATTCATTGTTTTTGGTTGTGTAGAAATTTATCACGGCAAACCTCACTTTATATATAAATTTGAGCAATATAAATTATAGCGTTTACTGTGAGGGGACACAGATAAGCTGCAATATCGAGCCGCACTTAATAAATCCGGCAGAGTGTGCGACGGCAATCGAAGCAGGGTTGTCTTCCTGGGCAATATAGACGGCGCGGATGCCGCGCTCAAACAAGTCTGTCGCGAGTGCACGGACGCAGGCGGTCGCATATCCGCGTCCTTCATATCCGGGAGCAGTTTCGACGCCGATCTCTGCGGTGTCCGCGCCCTCTCCGCACGGCGACTGAACGGCTGCGGATACAATTTTTCCGTCTGCCACAGTAACGAAGCAGCCGAGACCCATGTCATAATATGCCTGCAGCTCAAATGACGTTTGGTTTTCATATCCAACCGCCGGGTCAAACGGCTTGGCTTGTACGGTAACCGCCCGGAGGGGAGGGCTGCCATCAAACCGAAGCACACGCATACGCCCGCAATCGCCGGAAGCCTTAAGTCCGGCACGCCTTAAGACAGATGCGGTGGCTTCCGCTATCCATACCTCTGCATCCGCCGAGGTTTCGGAACCGTAGAACCGGCTCGCAAACTCGCGCGCCGTTCCCTCAAGCTCCGTAGAGACGCGTAAAACCACCGCTCCATCCAAAGCCGCTGCCTCAAAGGGTATTACCACCCCCGAAAAATCGTCTTCTGCCGGCTGCTCAAGCCTGCCTTCGACAATTATTTTTGCGGGTTGTGCGCTCACAGCTTCTTTACTATGAGCTTAGGCTCGGGATAAGAGTTATACAGTTTCATAGTCGCGTCAATGTCTCGCACACCTTCGGATGCGCCCGGCTCAAGTATGCAACAGGATGCAACAGCGGTGCCGAATTTCATTGCCTCGAGCAGGTCCGCGCCGCTGTATGCGCTGTAGAGCACACCTGTGCAGAACGCGTCGCCCGCGCCGGTCGTGCCCTTGATAAGCGAGCGGGGGATGTCGAGTGCGCCGAGCCGGAAGTAGTTGCCGTCGCGGTCAAGCCCGTAGCTGTTGTCGCGCGCGTGGATGACAATCCAGTCGGATACGCCGAACCCGCGCAATCGCCGGCATACCTCAGGCAACGCATCATCGTCTACGGTACCGTCGGGGTGATTAACCTTAACACCGGTTATTTTGCCCGCTTCGGTTTCGTTTATGATACAGTAATCCAGATATTTCAGGCTGGGGACTACAACGGTCTGATACCGGTCGCTTTCCTCGCTAACCACGTCGAAAGAGGTTTTAATTCCGCGTGCTTTTGCAGTCGCGAGCAGGCGCGCCATACGCGTGCCGTATTCGCCGTCGGGTTCGTCAAGCTTGTCAAGAAGTAGCGCATAGCCGACATGCAGCAGGTCGCCGTCAAGCGCATCGAAATCGAAGTCGTCGACATCAAGCTCGGCGTTTGCGCCGCGGAACTGGAAATACGCGCGGGTGCGGCGCTCGCTGTCGTACATTACGTCGGTAAACGAAGTCTGTCCCTCGACCTTTATCGCACTTGTGTCAATGTTTTTATACTGTTTCAGGCTGTTTAATATGTACTCGCCATACTCATCATCGCCTACACGACCCACGGCTTTGAGCGGAAGCGCGGGGTCAATGCGCGCGAAGTCGACGATGCAGTTGTTAACAAGTCCGCCGGTTGAGCGCGACACGGCACGTATTGTTGTCAGATTGTTCGAGTCCGGATAAATATCAATTTTTTTAAGCAGGTCGACGATAAGGTTGCCCGCAACGATGATCCCTTTATCCATTTAAAAGAACCCCTCCAGAATGCAATTTATTTATATTGCTCATTGATTTATAAGATTATATCATATATAATAACCGTAGTAAACCACCCGACAAAATTTAATAATTTTTTCAAAATGTCGGAAATAATAAGTAAACAAAATTGCGGAGAAACAGCAGAATATGAAAAAAGCGCTTATGTACGGAGCGGGCAACATCGGTCGAGGCTTCATCGGCCAGCTCTTTTATATGTCGGGGTATGAGACCACGTTTGTTGATGTCAACATGGACATTGTAAACAGGCTAAACGCCGACGGCAGTTATCCGATTTATATAACACGAGGCGACCGCTACGAAGAATACCGGGTTAAAAACGTTCGCGCAGTTGACGGGCGCGACATCCCCGCCGTGGCAGAGGCGATTTCCGAAGCGGATATCGGGGCGACTGCCGTGGGCGTTAACATCCTGCGGTTTATCGCAGAGCCGTTTGCCGCTGGCGTAAAGCTGCGACGCGAGCGCAATATCAATATGCCGCTAAACGTGATTATCTGCGAGAACATGATCGGCGCGGACAAATACTTCGCCGGTCTTGTAAAGGCGCACCTTACCGCAGAAGAACAGGCATATTTCGACGAATACATCGCGCTTGTCGAGCCTTCGATAGGCCGCATGGTTCCCGCGACGCCGAAGGAGCTTTCAGACGGCAACCCCCTCGCTGTCTGCGTTGAGGAATACTGCGAGCTGCCGGTCGACAAAGAGGCGTTCAAGGGCGAGATACCGCAGATAGCGAACATGGTGCCGTTCGCACCGTTCGATTATTATATCCAGCGCAAGCTGTTTCTTCACAACATGAGCCATGCGATGACCGCTTACCTCGGCGCGCTGAAAGGCTGCACATACATCTGGGAAGCCGCGCTTGACCCCGAGATACAGCTGCTTGTGCTGCGCGCGCTGATCGAGGCGGCGCGAGCGCTGTCTCTCGAGCACGGTGTGCCGCTCGGCGAGATATACGACCACACCGAAAACCTGCTTTTCCGCTTTGAAAATAAACTGCTCGGCGACACCATCGAGCGCGTCGGTCGCGACACAAAGCGCAAACTGAGCGAAAACGACCGGCTTGTAGGCGCTGCGAACCTCTGCTACAAGCACGGCATCATGCCTGTGCATATCTGCCTAGGTATTGCGGCAGGGTATATGTTCGCGCCGGAATCCGACGAGTCCTCGCGCGAGATCGTCGCATTTGTCAAAAACAACGGGCTTGATGCGGCGATGGCGCAGTACAGTTCGATTGTCGACTCCGGCTGCGACATTGCGCTTGCCGTCAAGCGCGGATATAATCTCCTCCACAAATACAACTCAAACCTCGCGCCGGTTGTGGCCGCGCTTCAGAAGAAATGAGCAGCGATATGAATAAAAGCCGCCGCGGACAATCGGGAATAAGCGGCCTGCCCGACACGGTCGCGTTTTCGTCCGACGGGCGTGCGCTGAAAATTATTGACCAGACAAAACTGCCGGGCGAAACCGTTTATCTTGAGCTGACCGAGCCGGCTGAAATATACGAGGCGATAAAATCGCTGCGGGTGCGCGGCGCGCCCGCGATAGGCGTTGCCGCCGCGATAGGGCTGTACTGTGCGGCGCTGCGTTTCGAAGAGCCCGATACCGGGCGGTTTATCGCAAGGCTGCGCGAGACAGCCGATTATCTGAACTCCTCTCGTCCCACGGCTGTTAATCTTTCGTGGGCTCTGAACTGCATGACCGCCGCCGTTGCCCCGTCGCTCTCCGTCGGCGACAACCTCGGACGCCTTCGCGCCAAAGCGGAGGAGCTGCGCGACGCGGATATCGCTGCCTGCAGGGCTATCGGCGAATACGGACTGAAGCTGCTGCACGACGGCGCGGGCATTCTGACCCACTGCAACGCCGGCCATCTTGCGACGACACGATACGGCACGGCGCTTGCGCCTATACATGTCGGGCGCGAGCGGGGAATGAACTTCCGCGTTTTTTGCGACGAAACCCGCCCGCTGCTTCAGGGTGCTCGCCTGTCTGCCTACGAGCTGTGCGCCGACGGTGTGGATACGACTGTAATCTGCGACAATATGGCGTCGCAGGTCATGAAAAACGGCTGGATCGACGCGGTGATAGTCGGTGCCGACCGGATTGCGGCAAACGGCGATACCGCAAACAAAATCGGAACCTCCGGTGTGGCGATTCTCGCAAAATATTACGGCATACCATTCTACGTCGCCGCGCCTTACTCGACAATCGACCTTTCGACCACGTGCGGCGATGACATTGTCATCGAGCAGCGCAAGCCGAACGAGGTTTCCGAGCTGTGGTATGAAAAGCGCATGACTCCAGACGGCGTGTCAATCTACAATCCCGCATTCGACGTCACCCCCGCGGAGCTTATCACCGCGATAATCACCGACCGCGGCATTGTTTTCCCGCCCTACGGAGAAAAACTTGCCCGTCTCTTCGGCGACAACTGACAGAACGGCAGAATAACCCGGGAGTCACCGTCATATAAATGTACCAAACCATAATCAGGTTGGGGTACATTATGAAGACGTTTGACCGATATCCCGGCAGAAACAAGGAGCGCTGTGAGCTGCTCGCCGAATACATAATCGAATATGAAGCGACCGTTAGACTTGCGGCTGCGCGGTTTGGAATAGGAAAATCGACTGTACATAAAGATGTGACCGGCACTTTGCGCGAAATCAACCCTCAGCTATACGAGCAGGCGCGCGAGGTGCTCGATCGCAACAAAGCCGAGCGCCATCTGCGGGGCGGAGAGGCGACCCGCCGCAGATTTTTGATGCGCAAAAAAAAATAAGAATCCTGATGCTGCATGCAGTGTGTTGCAGGAGTATGTTCAAAAATAATAGACTCATGTGCATTCTGTAGTAGTCTAATGCAAGTATACTCATTGAATAAAAAAAGAAATAGCGGAACCTATTGTTACGCGGGTTCCGCTATTTCTTGCGGCTGTTTGAATTATTATATAAGTCCGATAGCCGATAACAGCTTATCAAGCTCAGACTCGCCGAACACTTTTATTCCGTTTTTTAAAAGCAGCCCGGCAGTTACGCCGTCGCCGGCTGTGAGCTTGCCCGAAAAGCTGCCGTCGTAGATCTCTCCTTTGCCGCAGGACGGGCTGCGTTCTTTCAGCAGCGCGTATTTGCAGCCATAGCGCTTTGCAGTTTCAAGCGCTTTAGCCGCACCGAGTTCAAACTGCGCCGTCACATCTTCGCCGGTGCGCGAGTAAACACGGATGCCGCGTCGTTCGGACGGCTCGCGTGGCGTGGGCAGACCTCCCGACTGCTCCGGGCATATCGGAATCAGCTTTACCCGCGGGTCATGGACAAGCGTACATACCGCGTCATTTTGCTTTTGTCCGCCGTCATAGCGGCAGGGCGTACCGAGCAGGCACGCGCTGACAAGTATATTGACAGGCATAATAACCTCGTTTAGATTTGTATTGATTATTAGGCAAAAAAGAAAAGAGTATATACTGCTAAATGTAATATGCCGTGTGTTTTGCTGTTCGTATGTGTTTGTAACCTTATGTGATGTATTTGGCAATACTATAACACTTTTTGTGTTTTATAGTCAAGCGGCGTCAGGATTTAACGCAGTTATACCGCGAAACATTAAATTTATGTTTACCGTAAGGCGTTATTGCTGTATAATATAGCGAATGAATTACTAAAACGGAGAACATATGCGATTCATTTTTTCCTGCCGCGAAGCGCACCGCGAGCTGACATTATACGAATTTAAACGGTATGACGAATCTTTTGAATTTGCAGGCTGGCTTGATGCCGAGGTCGGGCTTGCCGAAACGGCGCTTAGCCGCGCCGAGCTGCCCCGGCTGATACGCAGCGCGCCGGTGATTTTCGTGCGGCATATCTTTGCTGTCGACATTGAGTGCGCGCCAGACGAAATAGACGGACAGGCACTCGCGCTCTGTACATGCACTGTAGAAGCAGATCAGTCTGGTGCAGCCGTTAGCGTTCAGGCGCGCGCCGGCGCCAATCACTGCACGGAACAGGAGGGGCTTGCGGAACGAATTGCAGGTCACCTGACCGGGGCGGGTATTGTCTGCGACCTGAAAAA
Source organism: Clostridia bacterium (assembly GCA_033808535.1). Classification (GTDB taxonomy): domain Bacteria; phylum Bacillota; class Clostridia; order Oscillospirales; family CAG-272; genus DTU078. Next base: position 11,697 of record JAPXNL010000034.1, on the reverse strand, counting down.
CGGGGAAATCATCCTTTCGGTTTATATAGGCGAGCATACGGTTTATCTCGGTGTGGGTGATGCAACAGAAAACCTAAGCCGCTGGCGTGGCGGAATGCCGTTTTACTCGAAATCGCAGGATTTTGGATTTGTATCGCGCGCGGAGTTCAAGCTGCTCGAGGCGCTTGAGAGCTTTAATATACCGGCGGAGGGCATAAACCGCGCGCTCGACCTCGGCGCGGCGCCCGGCGGATGGACGAAAGCGCTTGCCGGGCTCGGTGCCAGTGTCGTCGCAGTGGATCCCAACCGGCTTGACGCAACGCTCTACGCCAGTTCCCGCATAAAACATTACGCCATGACCGCCCAGCGCTATCTTGCGCAAAAGACTGGGGAGATTTTTGACATTATAGTCGACGACATGAAGATCGACCCCGAAAAAACAATCGCAATCATAAAGCGATGCTACAACAGCCTTGCGGACGGCGGATATGCGGTAGTCACGCTTAAGCTTGAACACGGCTTTTCCTACAAGCGGATTCTCGACTGCATGAAGTCGGCATCACCTTATGAAATTGTCGGCGCAAGACAGCTTTTTCACAACCGTTCCGAGATCACGCTTGTACTGCGCAAACCGGCGGGCGATAGAATTTAAGATGCAAATTTAACATGCTGTCCCGCCGCAAAAACTTAACTTCGGCGAAAATTCCCATTTGATTGTAAATCCTTTATATAATCTGCGGTATTTATCCCTATATAACTGCAGAATTGCCGACATTAGTTTTGGTGTTGTAAATTGTTGGTTGACATTTTTAAAATGTTGTGATATTATAATTATAAATAACAAGTTATAAAGAGGGAGAAAAACGATGAAGAGTACAACTCGCGTTTTTACCAGAATTACTGCAATTATTCTGACTTCCCTTATAGCATTCAGCACCGTAGCGTGTGCTGACACCAGCGGAGCGGACAGCAATGTGACAGGGGTTCAGACATCCGATGAAACTACTGTAGAAGAAACCGAAATTAAGCCTGATTTGCCCGACATAACTTTTGACGGCGCGGAATTTGCGATACTTATATCATCAAACGACGAAGCCGGAGTAGTCAAAAATGACTTTGAAGCCGTTGAGATGGACGGCGACGTTATAAACGACGCCCGGTTCGCCCGAAATGCATACATAGAAGAAAAATACAAGGTTGATATAAAAGACTATCCTACCACCGCCGGCCATAATGCAGCCGGACTCAACTCAATTAAAAAATCGGTTGCTGCAGCGGATTTCGCGTATGACGCGGCAATGATGGCGGGATATGACACCTGCGCGCTTGCCAGCATCGACCATCTGCTCGACCTCAACTCAATGAACTACATAGACCTGTCTAAACCGTGGTGGGATCAGAAGGCAAACGCCGACCTTACCATAGCAGGGAAGATGTATTACACCACCGGCGACATAAGCACTGCCGACAACGATGCCACCTATGCTATCATGTTCAACAAGCAGCTTGTCGAGGATTATAAGCTGCCCGATTACTATTCGCTTGTCAAGAGCGGGGCATGGACTATCGACAGATTCTGCGAGTCGGTTGTGCAGGTGCATTCCGATCTAGACGGTAACGGTGAGTTTGACACAAACGACCTGTACGGCGCACTGCTTTGGGACGACACCGTGATGGGCGTCATCAATGCAACCGGCGACAAATGCTGCACCGTGGGTTCTGACGGTCAGATTCAGCTAACGATTAACACCGAGCGCGTTGTAAATATGATAGAGAAATATTTCTCCGTTGCGTTCGACAATGCGGTCTGTCATACATACCAGCGTAAAAACTGGGACGGCATCGCTGCGGTAAATATGTTCAGCAACAACCAGGCGCTGTTCTTCCTCCGACTGCTGCTCGACGTTGCGTCGCTGCGCAGTATGGAAGCCGACTTCGGCATACTGCCTTATTTCAAATATGACGAAGCGCAGCCGGAGTATTACAACACTGTCGGCTCATGGCATTCGGTGTTCATGTGCGTGCCGAAGGTTCAGGAAGATGCTGACCGCACCGGAATTCTGCTCGAAGCGCTTGCGGCAGAGTCCATGAAGGTGCTGACTCCCGCATATTACGACATCGCGCTGAAGGGCAAATATACTCGCGACAATGAAAGCTCTGATATGCTTGATATAATTCTCACAACACGCACATACGATCTCGGCTGGTATTATCAGATCGGCGGCTACAACGAACTGGTTATGAACCTGCTGCGCAACTTCAAGAATGATTTTTCGTCAATGTATAAGAAGACCGAGAAATCAGCGCTCAAGCAGCTTGACAAGCTCAACGCCAGTTTTGCCGAAATAACAGGGTAGTAGCGCAAACATACAGTAAAAGCTCCCCGCTGTCGGGGAGCTTTTGTTTTTGAAATGCCATCCGGCTCGTCAAATTTGGTAGAATTAGCGACAGGATTCGTTGTTCACAAAAAATTCATTAACTTTATATTGCAAAACTACTCGCAATATGCTATAATATGAATCGCTGCGGCAAAGCAGTAAATTATATAAAGAAATTCACCATATACGGAGAAGTACTCAAGTGGTGAAGAGGCGCCTCTGCTAAGGGTGTAGGACGGGCGACCGTCGCGAGAGTTCAAATCTCTCCTTCTCCGCCAAAATAATGACCAGTCAGGCATAAAAGTGTCTGACTGGTTTTTTTCTTTGCTTTCGATGTTGAATTATGAACTATCCCCAGAATGTAAAGTTTTTATAATAAAAGGTATAATCACAATCTTTTTTATTTAACAAAGTAAAAGCATATCAATTTTTAAATGATGTGCAAGAAAAGTAAATAATAATACTTGGGAAAATCATACATTGGGTTTACCAAATCATAGTATCATCTTGTTATCGGATGGCTACATATGACCTCACTTCACCTTCAAATCTCCCGTCGCCGGGTTATCGATCAGCTTCCCATTCTCGGTAAACCTCGAGCCGTGGCAGGAACAATCCCACGTACGCTCCAGCTTGTTCCATTTCAGCGCGCAGCCTAAGTGCGGGCAGCGCGGGACTGTGGGTGTAAGAATGTTAAAAAGAGCTATCGCTGCGTTGGCGGCAAGCTGCTGGCGCAGAATGGAGCGTGACGGATCAAAAACGATCTCGTATGGGTTCTTTTTATCCTGTACCATGTCAGTTAATATCATTGCGGCCACCATGGATGAAGTCATCCCCCATTTATTAAAGCCCGTGGCAACATACAGATTTTCAGTGTTGGCGGAGTAGCGCCCGATATACGGCACTTCGTCAAGCGTGATGCAGTCCTGTGTCGCCCAGTGGTATTTTTCTACTGCGCCGGTATAGTGTCGCGCGGCAAAATCACGCAGCTCCTGCCAGCCGCCGCCCTTGCAGCCGGTGCGGTGGTCGCCTCCGCCCACAAGCAGCAGATTTTCGTAATTGCGAAAAGACATGCCTTTCGGCGCTTCGTCCACATACATGCCGTTTACCTGTGCGGCGTTTTCAAGCGCGATTACATATGAGCGGTGCTGATACATTTTAACAAAATACAGGCCATGCTTGTTGAGAAACGGGAAGTGTGTGGCAACAATGATTTTTTTCGCGTTGATTTTGCCCCGATCCGTCACCGCTGTAGTGCCGATCAGCTCCCGGACAGTTGTATGCTCATAAATGCGCAGCCCCTGTGTGATGGCGGCAACGAATTGCAGGGGGTTAAACTGCGCCTGTCCGGGGAATTTCACCGCGCCTGCTACCGGGAAGGGCAGGGGCAGGCTGTCCAGCTGCTGGGCAGGATAGCCGAGAGTCTGCAGCGCCGCTATTTCCTTGTCAATCTTCTTGCGGTCATCTATCGAGTAAACAATATTATCCTTTACCTCGAAATGGCAGACGATGCCCTCGCACATCTTCCGATAGCGCTCCAGCGCCTCCTCGTTTGCGCGCAGATACAGCCCGGCTTTAATTACGCCGAACCTGCGGATCAGTTTGTCATAGATCAGCCCATGCTGCGAGGTGATTTTGGCGGTAGTGTTTTTTGTGATGCCGCTGCAAATCCGGCTTGCCTCCACCAGCACATAGTCCACGCCTGCCTGATGCAGCATATACGCGCATAAAACTCCTGCCAGACCGCCGCCGATTATCAGCACATTTGTATTTATATCTTTTTCAAGACGCTCAAAGCTGCCTATTTCAGCCGTCTTCTCCCACAGTGACTCCATTATTGCCCTCCGGTTTATCAGTATACGATTGGAAATATTATCTCTCGATTGCAGGTATACTATACAAACAGAAGCGTGTATAAAAAAGCGGCTGTTTGTGACACAGCTTTGCAATATAGACTGTCTGTACGGCAGAAAAATACGCTACGACAGAAGTTGACAACATGCTTTTATGCTGCGGGGTGTCGAAGTGTGTCTTATATTATCAGATGGTTGATTTTCCTTGACAACGGGGCACAGATACTGTATAATCAATGAATAAATCTTATATAACGGATGGGCAGATAATGGAAAGACGCAGGGCGCGCGAGCTCGCGCTCGATCTTATATTCGAGTATGAGTTCAACCCGGACATTGATCCGGGCGTTATTTACGAAAACGCGCTTGAGTACCGCGATTTTGAGGACGACGGCTTCATACGCGAACTTTTTTACGGTGTAGTCGCCCATAAAGCCGAAATAGACGAAAAAATCGCCGCCTGTGCGGTTGGCTGGACGCTTTCCCGCATGTCAAAGGCGTCGCTTGCGATAATGCGGCTCTCGGTATGCGAGATGCTTTATATGACTGACATCCCTTATCTGGTTTCTATAAACGAAGCGGTAGAGCTTGCGAAAAAATACGATCACGATAAAGCGCCGGCGTTTATCAACGGAGTGCTGAACAAAATTGCCGATATTGAGGGCATCAAAGCCCGCGACGCCCAAAAATGAGCGTTTTCATCGGTTTCGACACAAGCAACTACACAACCTCCGCGGCAGCAGTGCGCGACGGTGAGATAATCGCATCCGTCCGGACAATGCTGCCGGTGGCGGAAGGCGGACGGGGTCTGCGGCAAAGCGACGCTCTGTTTGCGCATACGGTAAATCTGCCGGAGGTTACCGCCCGTCTTGGCAAACGCGAGCCGGCTGCGGCCGGCTGTTCGTCGGTGCCGCGCGATGTTCCGGGTTCTTATATGCCGTGCTTTCTTGCGGGAGTATCAGCCGCAGCTGCCGTGGCGAACCTGTTCGGTGTACCTCTGTATAAGTTTTCCCATCAGGCGGGGCACATTATGGCGGCGCTCCACGGCTGCGGCAGGACAGAGCTGTGGCGCGACCGCAGGGAGTTCCTCGCCTTTCACGTTTCCGGCGGCACGACCGAGCTTTTGCACGTCAAAAACCGTGCGATAACAAAGCTCGGCGGCGCGCTTGACATCAGCGCGGGACAGGCTGTCGACCGTATAGGCGTCAGGCTCGGGCTGAAGTTCCCCTGCGGCCCCGCGCTCGAGGAGCTTGCAACCGGCGCCGAGCTGCCAAGCGAGCCGATACGCGTCAGCGCAAACGGATGCGACTTCAACCTGTCGGGGCTCGAAAACAAGGCGGCTGCGCTGATTGAAAGAGGCGTTAAACCCGCGTCGGTCGCGCTGTATACGCTAGAGTTTATCGCCCGGACACTGGTCGCCGTCGCGGAAACCGCGGCTGACCGCTTTCCCGACCTGCCGCTTATATGCGCGGGCGGCGTGATGAGCAACAAGCTGATTGCCGCGTCGCTTTCCGAACGCTTTAACGCTTACTTTGCGCCGCCGGAGCTGTCGTGCGACAACGCAGCCGGCATCGCACTTCTGACTGAACTGGAATATACCGATGGACATTAGTTTTGAACCGAAAATCCTGACCGTTGCGCAGGTCAACGAATATATAAAAGCGCTGCTGGACGGCGATCCGATTCTGTCGGATATTTATGTGAAGGGTGAGATCTCCAATTTCACATACCACCGCAGTGGGCATCTGTATTTCACGCTCAAGGACGAAACGGCGGCGATTAAAGCCGTTATGTTCCGGTCGGCGGCAGTCAGGCTGAAATTCAGGCCCGAAAACGGCATGAAGGTCACAGCACGCGGTCGGGTTTCCGCCTTTATCCGCGACGGGCAGTACCAGCTATACTGCGAAACACTTGAGCCGGACGGCATCGGCGCGCTGTATCTGGCATATGAGCAGCTAAAAGCGAAGCTTACGGCGGAGGGGCTGTTTGCCGAATCGCGCAAGCTGCCGCTGCCGAAGATACCGTTGCGAGTAGGTATTATCACCTCGCCGACAGGCGCGGCGCTGCGCGACATTATAAACATCACGCGGCGGCGATTTCCGCTGGCGGAACTGGTGCTGTTCCCGTCGCTTGTGCAGGGGGCAGAAGCCGCGCCCCAGCTTGTCGAGGGGATAAAATATTTCAGTCGAAAGCGCAGCGTTGACGTAATAATTATCGGCCGCGGAGGCGGCTCGATAGAGGATCTGTGGGCGTTCAACGACGAGGCGCTTGCGCGCGCTGTCGCGGCGTGTCCCGTGCCGGTGATATCGGCGGTCGGGCATGAAACCGACTTTACCATAATCGATTTTGCCGCCGACTGGCGAGCTCCCACACCGTCCGCGGCGGCTGAGCTTGCGGTGCCCGACACTGCGGAACTGGAGCGCAAGATTCTCAACATAATCGGGCGCATGGAGCTGCTGCTCTCAAAGCGGCTCGAGCGCGAGCGCGGGCGGCTGAAACAGCTTGCGGAGCGGCGTGTGCTGACCTCGCCCGAGCGCGCGCTTGACGAAAAGCGCATGATGCTGCTGTCCGACGAGAAACGGCTGACAAGTGCCGCAAGGCTGCTGATCTCAGGCAGGCGCACGGCATTCGCCGATTATGCAAACCGGCTTGAGAGCGCAGTAAGCCGACTTATCGCGGCAAAGCGCAACGCATTTGTCCGCTCGACCGCAACGCTTGAAGCGCTCAACCCGATGAAAACGATCACTCGCGGATATTCCGCAGTGTTCAGCGAAAGCGGGGTACTTATCAAAAGCGTATCACAGGTGAAGCCTGGCGACAATATCAGTTTCAGAACCTCCGACGGCACGGTGGACGGCAAGGTAACACATATAAGACCCGACCTGTCAGCAGAGAGTAAATAAATTTGCCGCGTGTAATCGCGGCGGCATGGAGATGCGTATAATTATGGAAGATAAGGCAAATATCACGTTCGAGGCTGCTCTGGCGCGGCTGGAGGAGATCGTCCGCGCGCTTGAGAGCGGCACCGCACCGCTCGACGAATCGCTTGCAATGTTCGAGGAGGGCGTGGCGCTGGTAAAAGTCTGCACCGACCGCCTGGACAGCGCCGAGCAGAAGATAAAAACACTGGTTAAAAACAAGGACGGGGAATATGACGAGCAGCCTTTCGAGCCGGCTGAGTGAAACATCACGGCTGACCTCGGGCGCGCTTGCCGATTTTCTGCGCAGATACCGCGATCCGGACTTCCCGGAGCTTTATGACGCGATGGAATATGCCACCACACCGGGCGGGAAGATGATAAGGCCGTTTCTGGTGCTTGAGTTTTACAAAATGTTCGGCGGCAGGGACTTTGCAGCCTTGCCGTTTGCCTGTGCTGTGGAGCTTGTGCACAGCTATTCGCTTGTTCACGACGACCTGCCGTGCATGGACAACGACATTTTCAGGCGCGGAAAACCGTCGTGCCACGCCGCGTTCGGCGAAGCTCTGGCGCTGCTCGCAGGCGACGCGCTGCTCACCGCCGCGTTTGAGATCGCGGTGTCGTCGGATGAATTGAGCGCGGAAGCCCGGCTGGAGGGCGTTCGCATACTTGCAGAGTGTGCGGGCGCGTCAGGCATGGTGGGCGGGCAGCAGATGGACCTGTCAGGAGAAAAAACGCAGCATAGCTATGACAAGCTCACCAAAATGAATATGCTCAAAACCGGCGCGCTGATACGTGCGTCGTGCCTGCTTGGCTGTACCGCAGCAGGCGCGGACAGTGTGCAGCGAAATGCGGCAGAGAGGTTTGCCGACCGGCTCGGGCTTGCGTTCCAGCTGACCGACGACCTGCTTGACCGGGGCACTGAGGACGGGAAAACAACATATTTAACATATTTGACGCCCGATAAAGCCCGCGAATACGCAAAAACGCTGACGGATGAAGCAGCGGCAGCGGTCGCGGAATATGACAAAGACAAAATAATACGTGATTTTTGCATTTTCATCCGCGACAGAGAAAAATAACTTTTTGTTCGGGTCACAGAGATATGGGTATACTTAAAAATACGCCACTTTTATGCGCTGTAATGGCGTGGCTTACGGCGCAGCTGATGAAATTCATCATCGTAATAATTCGCGAGCGCAGGATAAACCTTGTTGTGCTGGTTCAGTCGGGCGGAATGCCCAGCTCGCATTCAGCCACAGTATGCGCGCTGGCGATGTCCATCGGGTTTCAGCAGGGTTTCGGCAGTCCTGAGTTCGCGATTGCGGCTATTTTATCATTTATCGTAATGTACGACGCGGCGGGCGTGCGGCGCGCTGCCGGAGAACAGGCTAAGCGAATCAACATGCTGACGCAGGATCTCGAAGATTTTGAGGACGATATGGAAGCGCAGCTCAAGGAGCTGCTTGGACATACGCCGCCGGAGGTCTTCGGCGGTGCGGTGCTGGGCGTATTGATACCGACGATTTTGTATAACTACTGATGCGACTTGATGTTGAGGTTTTCAGGCGCGGCATTGCCGAAAGCCGGAGCCGCGCCCGCGTGCTGATCGCTGCCGGAAGCGTGTCGGTGAACGGTACTGTTATCACAAAACCCTCGTATGAATGCAGTGAAAGCGACGATATTGAGCTCACCGGCTCACCGCTCGAGTATGTCAGCCGCGGGGGATATAAGCTCGCAGCAGCGCTTGATGCTTTCGGCGCAGGAAACGGTGATGCCACAGCCGGCATAGATGTGACAGGTATGATCGCTGCCGACATCGGGGCGTCAACAGGCGGTTTCACAGAATGCCTGCTCAGGCGCGGGGCTTGCAGGGTATATGCAATCGATTCAGGGCGCGGGCAGCTCGCCGATTCACTGCATGCCGACCCGCGTGTCGTATCGCTTGAGGGCGTGAACGCGCGCAGCATAACAGTCGATATGCTTGGCGAGCTGTGCGATATTGTTGTGATGGACGTTTCGTTCATCTCGCAGACTAAACTGCATGAGGTTGTAGCAAGTCTGCTTGTGCCCGGCGGAATATTTATAAGCCTGATAAAGCCGCAGTTTGAGGTTGGCAGGGAAAATGTCGGCAAAGGCGGAATTGTGCGCGACGAGCGCGCGCGCCAACTCGCGATTGAAGCTGTTATAAAATCGGCAGAATATGCCGGATTCACCTGTCGCGGCATAATAGAGTCGCCTATCACCGGCGGTGATGGCAATGTCGAGTATCTGGCGTGTTTTATACTCGCGAGGCAGCAGGAGACATAAACAGCAAAACATACGCGTTTTTTTTATTTATTTGCTCAGCCCCCATGCATGTCAAGAATGTGTGCTAATCTAAGTTTTGCGAATACACCCGGGGACAAGACGTCCCACGGCTGAAGGGAAGCAGCGGAAATTGGATAAAATCAATATTATTGAGCTTGTGCCGAACATAGTAAAGGATCCGGGTCTTGACTATACGAAAAAAGTCATCGCCTGGCTGCGCCAGCACGACTGCGCGGTATATGTTGCGGAGGTTTTCCGCGAACTGCTCGGCGACGGTTTCGGCGGAACGCTGAGATATAGCCAGCCGGAGTCGCCGGATGTTTGCATAGTGCTCGGCGGTGACGGCTCGTTGATGCGCGCCGCGAAAAAAGCCGCGCCTCGCGGCATACCGCTGCTTGGCATAAATCTCGGCAGAATAGGCTATCTTGCAGAGCTTGAATTTGATGAGCTGGGACTGCTGGACGGCCTGTTTGACGGGAGCTACAGCATCGAGCCGCGCTTTATGCTGAATGTTGTGCTGCTGCGGATCGGGCGCGAGCCGCATACCACGGCGCCGGCGCTGAACGATGCGGTTGTAACCCACGGTGCGGTTTCAAGGCTCGTTGACATCATGCTTTACTGCGACGGGCGCCCGGTTACAAAATACCGCGCCGACGGATTGATTACTGCCACGCCGACAGGCTCGACCGCATACTCCATGTCGGCGGGCGGCCCGATTATTGACCCCAGGCTTGACTGCATGTGCGTCACGCCTATTTGCCCGCACTCGCTGTATGCAAAGCCGCTCATTTTCTCGGGCGATTCGGAGCTTGAAATCGAGGACATATGCTCCGACAACGTCACACTCTACCTCACAGTAGACGGCAGCGAAACCTACAGACTGAACAGGGGCGACCGCGTGCGCATTACAAAATCTGATTTGACCGCCAAACTGATTAGACTGAACGCGAAATCCGGCTCACACGGCTTTTACGGCGTGCTGCAGCAAAAAATCACAGAATAAAACCGAAAGCTTAAAAGACTCCGGTTTCTTTTTTGCCTGTATCTCAGCCGAAATCGCGGGTTGTGCCGATTTTGATATTGTCAATCTGCAGCGTGTTCTCGCCGTTTGTGAATATGTAAATCCGCATGTAGTTTATCTTTGCAAAATCAGGCTCACCGCCCGTGAAAACACCGTCTGACAACGGCAGGATTATTTCATTCCAGCCTGATTTGAACAGCGAGTTGCCAAGCCCCCACCCTATCTCATTTTTGTCACAGGTTCCGGAGCTTGTAAGCTCGAAGAAAGAGTTGCCCGCCAGCAGCGAAGCGTCTTCTATATAGATATTCAGATATACATACCCGTCGCTGTATGCCGACAGGTCAATCGCCGGAAACTTCTTTTCGAGCACCAGCAGTTCTGCCCCCGTTGTTTTCAGCGACCCTTTGCCCTGCGCATAATTTGTTGTGTCGAGCTTTCCTCCTTTCCAGCGGGTGGCGGAGTCGCAGTCGTCAATCTGCAGCGCGGAGGGGTACTTGTCGTCGGTGTTGAAGGGAATCTCAGCCTGCTCTCTGCCGGTAAAGCTGCTTTCATCTTCATATATAGTGGAGCGGTTGTAAATCTCAAGCCTGCCTGTCCCGTCCCAGACATAGGATATGCCGTTGAAGCGGTGGAGATTGTAGACCATGATCTCTCCGCCGTCAGAAACATGCACCGTGGGACTCTGCTCCCGCACCGTATAGCCGTAATAGCAGTCGCGCCCGAGGCAGATTGCGGTTACTTTTGAGCCGACACATGAAAGTATCGTCTGCGCTCCATATGAGAAAATATTTTCAGCACGCACAACAGCGCCACCGGTGACCGCAAGCTCGGTCAAATTGTCCATGGCGACGTGAAAGGGCGTGATCTCGTCGCCGTCAGCAAGCGATACTTCGGCGTTTTTCTCCCAGCCGTCTGGGAACATTGACCGGTAGTTATCAAACTTCCACCAACCGTTTCGAAACCCGACCGTGAAATTGTTTAAAACCCTGCCGACATAAGCGGAACCGCCGTTTAAACCTATACAGGTCACATAACACTCCAGCGACAGCGCGTCGAGGTATGTATTGCTGGCGCCGTCGGACACAATGCCGTATGTCGCACCGGCCGACGCAAAGTCGCAAATCGCAGCATTTGAGCCTGTGACGCGCACAACCGGAGGCTGTGGGATAAACCCGCCGGCAAGGTATGCGTCATACTGGTTTGTGTCGGCACAGAAAACTCGCAGGTTGCACAGTCCC
>JAPXNL010000033.1:0-18248 GCA_033808535.1 Clostridia bacterium | reverse complement strand
CAAGCAAATCGCGACTTCCTTCCTTGTATTTTTTTCCACAGCCGTCAATTACGATGGTCCGATGAATCTGTAAATCACCCGAGCAATATGCTTTTTCCTTCGGGGTGAGCTTGTCCCCGCTGCTGAGCTTATAATTACGGTATCTACAAACAGTTTCATTGTATCTATAGCCCGGTGAGCGATACAGACCGCAAATAACTGTTATATTATCGTGCCGCCGCCCAAAACGTACTCGCCGTCATAAATGACCGCCGACTGGCCCGGAGATATGGCTCTGACCGAATTGTCAAACTCTATGCGCACCGTTTTTTCACCCGTCGCGAAAATTGTTGCAGGCTGCTCGGTCTGGCTGTATCTGATTTTCACGCTCGCGCGCAGTTTGTCCGGTGGAGTGTCAAAGGCAATCCAGTTGAAGTCGGTAACTTCGAGCCCAGTCGAGTATAGTCTGTTGTTTTCGGCCAGCACGACCGTGTTGGACTCGGCGTCTTTCTTTTTTACATACAGCGGCTTTGAGGAGGATATGTTCAGCCCCTTCCGTTGTCCGATTGTATAGCGTATAAAACCCTTGTGCTCACCGAGTTCGTTGCCCTGCTCGTCGACAAATTTGCCGATCGGGTATTTTTTCTGCGTGTATGACTCAATAAACGCAGCGTAGTCGCCGTCCGGCACAAAGCATATGTCCTGGCTGTCCCTCTTGCGGGCGTTGACAAAGCCCAGCTTTTCGGCGATTTGCCTCGTTTCTGATTTGAGCAGGTCGCCGAGCGGGAAAAGCATGTGCGAAAGCTGATTTAGCGTCAGCATGTACAAAACGTAGCTTTGGTCTTTGCCGGGGTCGCGCGCTTTCAAGAGATAATACCTGCCGTCACGATTTTCGATCCGGGCATAGTGACCCGTGACCAGGTAGTCGCAGCCCAGCTCGATCGCGCGCCGCAGCAAAACCTGAAACTTCATGTATCGGTTGCACTCGATGCAGGGGTTGGGCGTCGCGCCGCATTCATACGCGCAGACAAACCTGTCGATGACGTATTTTTTGAACTCGGGCGTAAAGTCGAACACATAGAAGGGGATACCGAGCCGGTATGCGACGCTGCGCGCATCCTCGACATCCTCGAGCGAGCAGCAGGTTTTCGCAGTTTTCAGGCAGGCGGTGTCGTTTTCAACAAGGCGCATGGTCGCGCCTATGCACTCAAAGCCCTTCTCAAGTGTCAGATATGCCGCAACGCTGGAGTCAACCCCTCCGCTCATTGCTATAAGTGCTTTTGTCATTTATTTATGCTGTATCCCTTTAACTTTCTAAAATAAACCGGAGACGGCTCTCAGGCGCTCGACGCATTTTGCCGTGCACTCGATAATATAATCGACTTCGGCTTCGGTATTGAATCTGTCGAGCGAGATGCGAACGGCATCTCTGGCCTGCTCTTGCGACTTGCCCAGCGCAAGCAGCACATGGCTTACCTCGACTGCGCCCGCCTCGCATGCCGAGCCAGTCGAAACCATTATCCCGCAGGCGTCGAGCGCGAGTAAAAGCGATTCGCCGCTTATGCCGGCAAAACTGATGTTGATGTTGCCCGGCAGGCGGTTTACCTTGTCACCGTTCAAATGGGAGCCGGGTATTTCGAGCAAGCCACCGGTGATTTTATCGCGCAGCCGCGCTATTTTTGCGTTGTCCTCCGCCATATTGCGGCAGACCTCGTCGAATGCCGCCGCCATTCCGACTATCGCCGGAACATTCAGCGTGCCCGCCCGCCGACGGCGCTCCTGTGCCCCGCCGATTATTACGGACGACGGAGTTATGCCTTTTCGCGCGTACAGCAATCCGATGCCTTTCGGGCCGTAGAACTTATGCGCCGAAAGTGATAATAAATCTGTGTTTAACGCAGCCGGGCTGATCTCAAGGTACCCTGCTGCCTGAACGGCGTCGGTGTGAAAAAGCACTCCTTTCTCTTTGCATATCTTTCCTATTTCAGCTATCGGCTGGATTGTGCCGATCTCGTTGTTTGCAGCCATTATCGAGACAAGGCAGGTGTCACTGCGGACAGCGCGCTCAACATCACCCGGCGAGACAATTCCGCTTTTGCCGGCTCCAATCAGCGTGACTTCAAAGCCCTGCATCGCCAGCCTTTTCAGCATGTTTAAAACCGAGGGATGCTCGATCTGAGAGGATATTATATGCCTTTTGTTTTGCGAGGCACCGATTTCTGCGGCGGTCAGGATAGCCTGATTGTTTGCTTCACTGCCGCCAGAGGTAAAGTAAAGCTCACTTGATGTGCAGTTCAGGTTTCGGGCAAGCGTTTCTCTTGCACGGTAAACAGCATCGGCGGCTTTTCTGCCGTATGAGTGGATGCTTGAGGGGTTTGCAAAAAACTCCTCGTAATAGGGGAGCATCGCATCAAGCACAGCACGGCTTATTCTGGTCGTTGCTGCATTGTCGGCATAAACTGTCATGTTTATTACATCGAATTCCTTGCTAAAAAATCATATGATAAAGTATAACATCGTTATCATACAAAGTCAATAGGATTAAAAAATATCCGTTCATATGGGGTTAAGTTAAATAGCTTTACTTCCTCTCAAGCTGTGATTTTGTCATGCTACAACCAAAAGAAAGTATTTGTAAGATGAAAATCATATATTCCAAAGCAGTATAAACATCAAATAATTTTACCAAATAAACGGAATCAGTCTGTACTTTATGCACTTTTTATATACCGAATATCCCTCCAGGTTTTTTTCGTGCACTTCTTCTTCGTTTCTGATTCTCATAACCGTGATGACAGGATATATCAGAAATATAAGAAACGAAAAAAGCGAACCCAACACCAAAGGCATAGACAAAAACAAGAGTATCGTGGATGTATACATTGGGTGCCTTACAATTCCATACAGCCCGGAATCCACAACCTTTTGACCTTCCTGAACTTCCACTACCCTTGATAAATACGCATTTTCACGAAGCACCTCTGCGAATAGCAGATACCCAAATAATAATACCACAGTCGCCGCTATCACCAGCCACCCGGGCAGGACAAACCATTTGAAGCGGTAATCAAGCCCTGCTACGATAAATCCGCCGATAAACATCAGGCTGGAAAGTAATATCACTTTCTTCTGTTCTGATTCCTTCTCTTTTGCATTGAGCCGCTTTCGCAATAGTTCGGGGTTTTTGATTGATAAAACAATTCCCGCAATAAGCATCGGAACAAAAAGCACGCCGATAAACAGCCATGCATTCCTATAATAAATTGTACCAGCCGGAATAAATAATAAAACTGATACCAGCAGCAGACCTGAAAGGTATTTCGCGATCGCCTGTAAAAGCAGTTTTTTATCCAATTGCTTCACCCCCGAATTTACATATAACATTTGCCCAGACTGTATTTTTATTTATAACAAATCCTAATATTCCATATAATAGCCCATCAATCAAGTCAAGATACCGCTTACACTGAAACAAACCCTGTCAGCCTCTCGGCTGACAGGGTTTATGACTGTATTAGCTCATCAAGTTTATTTGTTCGCCACAGACGATACTTATTCGGATACCCCGACATTTTTAACCGTAATATTTCCGGTTGCATTTTTGCCGGTAATTTTTAGGGTATAAATATCGGATTCCTGTATGGTTACAGTGAAAACTCCTAGTTTTATGCCGTTTCCCGAATAAGGTTCACTGCCGTTTCTCCCGCTGAGATTAAGCGCAATTTCACCTTCTTTTCGGGAAACATCGAAATGCAGCACATCTCCCTTTTTCAGCGACATTTTGCACTCTTCGCTTGCGCTCCACTCACTGAAATCTATTACAAAACCTTTTCCGTCCGGGTCTTCAAGGATTACAATGCTGCCCTTTGTTGCGGCGCACGAAGTGGTTATCAGGATAACCAGAGTCAGAAGCGATAAAGCAATCAGACGGGTTTTTTTTATTCTGCTGCTGCCAAAAAGCATGACAATACCTCACGCACAAACTTATCGCTCTCGTTGATCCACGGGCTGTGCCCGGAATGCTCAAACCATACGATCCTTTTTTCAGGCGCGTCAAGAACCTGAACATATTCCTCTACCAGCACAGTAGGTGTATTTATGTCATGCCGGCCAAGGAAGAAATAGACGGGTACATCCAGTTTGGTGTATTGCTTTCTCAAATCTATATCGTAAAGCTGCTGGTATACATGATTGAATGTGTTTACTATACCGCGGAAGAAGTTTATTTTATCGAGCAGCCCGTACTCGGAAGAAATGATGTCACGAAGCGTGTTATATCCCGGGTTGTGGATCTCGGGGTTGTTTACCATATATTCAGTAAGATAATTTAAATATACACTGCAGTTCCACGTCACGTCAGCTCCGTAATACGGCGGCTCGCCGTTTAATTCAAGCTGTCTTATGACACCCGTTTCTTCTTTAGCTTTGGCGATTTCAAGAGCTTTCGCATAGTCAATCCGTTCGGTTTCTAAAAAGTCGACCATCTGGCCTGTGCCGATGAAGGCGTGATAGGACTGCGGATACATGTCAACAAGGAAAATTCCCAGCGCGCTGCCCCATGATTCGCCCATCAGATAAATCTTTTCCTGCGAGAAACGCTCCTTTAAGTATTCGGTCAGAGCCTTGCCGTCCTCGATATAGGTCTGGGAAGTGATGTTCTTAATTTTATCCGCATAGTAAGATTTTCCAGATCCGGGCTGATCCCAGTTAACAACTACAAAATGCTTTTCAAGTTCAGCCAAATCATGCCGCACCGCAGCCATCTGCGTGCCGCCGGGTCCGCCCGCAAGAAAGAGCAGGACAGGCGCATCTTTGTCCCAGCCTCTCAGGCTGATCCACTGCTTTCTGCCGTTTAACTCAACCTCTGCAAGCTCCGCGATGCTGTTTTCTGGCGTGTTTCCGTTTTCATCAACAATAGGCGGAGTTGAGGCAGTGAGCTGCGAATAGGTTATAAGTCCCGCGTTCAATATCATCGCAACGACGAACACAATTGTAGATTTTTTTATTATATTTATAAATCGCTTGGGATTTTCATTGTGCTTCAGTTGTGAAATAATGCTGCATACAGATAGAATCAAGATTAACGCAAGAGCGATAGCTGCCGTAAAGGTCAAAACCAAAAATAAAATCGTTTGAATCATATCAATTCTCCTTTATTTATTTTTTAATATAAATACTTTCAAGGGCATTGCCCATAAGCGGGATGTCGACAACACGGCTGTCTTTCGGGGTCAATCCGTTTTGCTGCAATAGGCGTTTAATAATATTCAATTTTTTCGCTTCTAGGAGCGGTTCGCGAAATACAAGCGCTCCGTCAGGTTTAAGAGATTTTGCCAGCGCAGGGATCACACCCTCAAGTTCACTATCCGGGATATCGTGCAGGACAAAATGGCAATACACTGTGTCAAAACTCTCTTTGCCTAATGCTGAGGCATCTGAGTGCATAAAGGTAATGTTCTTGAATTTGCGCAGAGTTTTGCGGCAGGCATTCAGCCACCGCTCGGATATATCCAGACAGGTCAGATGCCCGCGGGGCAGTTTTTTTGCGACGTAGTATGCAACCGTTCCCATGCCGCATCCGAAGTCAAGCACCTGCTCGCCGCCGCCGAGCGGCAGGCGGTCTGCGAACGTTTTGTAGACAGACTTGCCGCATACGAGAAACGCAAGCTTGGTCAGATATATCTCCAGTTGAGACGGTTCATGATTCATTGTTTATTACCCCATAACTTAAAACTCTCCTTATATGAGGTAATGAAATAAGAACAGAGATTGAATTTTGTGCCATAACACCCCTCCATATAAAAAATCAGCTGCATTTCAGGTTCAATGCTATAATAGCAATCGAACCTGTAATACAGCTGATATAAACCTTAATTCTATCTTAAATTATCGGAATTGTAATTGTAAAGGTACAGCCTTTGCCTTCGGAGCGGAGTGTCAGGTCACCTCCGTGCGCCTCAGCGATTTTCTTGGCTATGGGAAGCCCCAGCCCGCTGCCGCCGGTTTTGGAGTTGCGCGAGCTGTCCACCCGGACAAAAGGATTGAAAACGTCCCCAATAAGATGCTCAGGGATACCCACACCGTCGTCGCTGAACTCAATTGAGGCTGTTTTATCTCCAGCCGTCAGGCTGACGGTTATTTTTGTGCCTTCCGGATTGTATCGCACGGCGTTGTCTGTTAAATTTTGAATAATACGGGCAAAATGGCTTGTATCCATCATAGCGTATATACTGTCTTCGGGGATATCTATGTCATACTCAAAATTCGCGGCCTCAAGCTGCGGCACAATCTCGCCGCATATCTGGCGCAGAGTTTCACAGAGGTCCGTCTTAACCGGCTTCAACGCAAAATCCGGGCTGTCTATTTTGGACAGCTCAAACAGTTCGTTGAGCAGCCGGTTCGCGCGCTGGCTGTTTTGATAGATCGCGGTCAGTTCCGGCGAATTTGTTTTCTGACAAAGCAGTTCTGCATAACCCTGTATGCTTGCCATCGGATTTTTCAGGTCATGGGAGATGTCGAGTATCATGCGCCGCCTGTCCTCTTCCGATTTTTTGCGCAGGGCGGTCTCGTGTTCTATCCGGGCAGCCATGTCGTTGAATGTGTTTTGCAGCTCGGCAAACTCGTTTTTCAGGCGCAAATCCACGCGCACAGAATAATCGCCTTCGCGGAGCAGCCTTGTTCCGTCGCAGAGCTTTTTCAGCGGAACTGTTATGCTTGCCGCCGTAATCTTTGAATAAATATAGGCGCAGAGTGCAAGTATCAGAAGATAGCAAAACACCACAAGAGCAATCGCCCAGCCCGCCCGCATGAGGTCACCGGCGACGGCGTCTTTATTATGTACCAATGAAAAATCAAGCCGGATTGACGTGGGAAAGGTAACAACAAGCCAAAACCCGCCCTCTGGGTGATATAAAATGTCGTAATGATTGGGCTTGGTTTGACTTTGGGTTAAAAATGCTGTAAACTCCGCGGCAGTCAGCCTGTCTTTGCCGATGGTGTCAAGCCCGCTTGAATATACGACACGATATTCATTGTCTATAACCTGCACGCCGCCGCCGTTTTGCACGACAGCGGATGCGTCGATCTGAGTATAATCGTCTTTGACAATTGCGCTTGCGGGATACTGGTTTTTTACAAGAGAACCCTCTATCAATTTACTGGCAAATGACAAAAACATGAATGCAAGTATCGTGTCAAGTATAGTCAGAAAAAATATCGCCAGAAAATTTGTGAGAAATTGAGTGGACAGCTTTCTCGTCATGACTTTTTACCGGTATAGTGGAGTTTATAACCGATGCCGCGAACGGTTTTCAGATATTCGGGTTTTTGCGGGTCGTCTTCAATGCGGTTTCTGATTCGGCTGATATGCACCATCACTGTGTTGTCGTCAAAATAGTATTCCTCGTTCCATACCGCATGATAAAGCTGTTTTTTTGTGAAAATCCTCTCCGGGTGTTCCATGAAGTGCAAAAGCAGCTTGTACTCTTTGGCACTAAGTTCAATCGGCTCTCCGTCCTTGTAGGCGCAGCATTTTTCCTTGTCTATTGACAGATTTCCGTATGTTATGCTTGCCCCTGCTTTTTCTTTCGGCAAGAGATATTCATTGTTCCGCCTCAGCTGTGCGCCCACGCGGGCTACCAGCTCAGCGATGGAAAACGGTTTGGCAATGTAGTCATCCGCGCCCAGTCCGAGTCCCAGCACCTTGTCCATGTCGTCAGTCCTCGCGGTTAAAAAAATGACAGGTAGAGTGCTGTGTTCGCGTATTCTGCGGATAAGGTTGAAGCCATCCATCACGGGCATCATCACATCGAGTATTGCCAGATCAACATCATTGGTTATGAGAATGTCCCATGCTTCTTTCCCGTTTTGCGCCGTTAAAACATTATATCCGTTTTCCTCAAGACTCATTTTTATTAAATTTCGGATGTCGGCCTCGTCATCTGCAATCAGCACAGTCATATCGATTTACCTTCCGAATAATATTTGTCATTTCAGATATTTGTCGAGAAAAGCAACACTCTTTTGATTTATAAACTCCAGTGTATCATATCCGGGTCTCTCATATCCGCCGCCGAGAAGCGCGCATAAAGCCGGCGATGTTCTGACCAAATCGGTCAAAGTAAAATGGTTGCTGCCTGTAATATGATAGTTCTCTGCGTTTTCGCTATATAATAAATTTTTGTTTTGTGCATATTTATTATCCGTTTCAATCAAAGGGTAACCGGTATCACTATAGATGTTCATAACAGGGCACGGGTACGGACTTGTATTCCATACAAAATCGACGCCGTTTACCCCGATTATATCGCACATATAGGGCGACTCAAGTGCAATCACTGCCTTTATATCATCCCTCAGTCTTGCAACCCCGAGTGCGGCAGCACCGCCAAGGGAATGTCCGGCAACGCCGATGCTGTTTGCATTTATAAGTGAATAAAAAGAACTGCCATCATCCGAGGATTTCCGGATAAAGGTATCGAGCACAAAATTGATATCATCTGTGCGCAGCTTCATCCACTTTTGAAAACAAGCATATGAGTTTTCTATATCCGAATACGAGTTTTCTCCTAAAAATTCTTTAATAAATCCAAAGTCAACGAATATTTTCTCCCCGTCAATTTCTGTGCAGATCGCGTGATAGGTGTGGTCAATGCTTGCAACCACATAACCGTGGCTTGCAAGTTCTTTATAAAGCGAGAGATTGCTCGTTTTCGTTGATATGCCGCCGTGAGAGAAAACAACCAAAGGACAGGTGTTGTTTTCAATGCAATCCGCATCAGGATAATAGACAAGCACCGACAATTTGCGGGGGCTGCCGTCGCTTATAAAACTCTCGATGCGGGACTCATCTGTCAATTCCACCACGCGGCAGGCATAAGGATAATCGCCCGTGGTTTTGACACTCCCAAAATCGGGAAAGACCGCAACCCATAATCCTGTCAGCGCGATGACGATTATAGCGAAAACATTAACCGCTTTCTTTAACCCGGCATTTTTTATCAGTTTTCTTTTGTTGGATAAAAACAGAAAGCTGATTAAAAGAAACAAAATACCGATTAAAATAAAATTGTGATATGCTATGAGCAATTCCCCCGTATTTTTTATATCATTTTTAAAGTATTTGCTTTGATTTCATTATAATATTATAAGCAAATAAAAGCAATAAATTATAAAAAAATCAACAGCTTTAGGTATGCGAGCGTGGTACCTGAATTAGAGAGAGTCTGGTAACATGATAAATAAAACATTGGTTAATTATAAAAAAACCGCAGTCCCGAGGCATTAAATCAACGGAACTGCGGTTTATATATCCGGACTAATCTCCGTAGTTATCCTTTACTTTGTCTATAACTATTTCAAGCTGCTTCTCGGCTGACTTGTAGTGTTGGGCATAGAATGACTGCACATTGGTACTCTTTTGCTCCAGCAGCGTTGGCAGCATATAGACCATTGCCCCACCTTCACCATAAGTCCAGCTGAATTCATAAACCAATCCGGATCGGATTATGTTGAACATCTCGTATGATTCGGAATCGCGCAGGCGCTTGTTCTCGTATGTAACCTCATACACCGCCGGAACGACATGTTTATACGATTCAACAGCCAGAGCTTCGCTTATGACGCCGACCATTTCAGGATTATCGATATAAGCCGGAACTATGAGCACCTGGGTATCGCTCATTACATAATATCCTTTTTGTGCTTCGTCATACTTCGGAAGCGGGAGCAGGCCGAAATCGATTTCAACATCCCTCATTTCGGGCAAAAGCTCAGTGTTCGAATAGAGGTAGAGTATCTGCCCCTGCCCGAACAGAGGTGTAATACCGGCTTTCGCGCCCATCCATATCTCCCACGGAATGATAAGCGTCTGATTGCCGCTGTAAATCAAATCATGCATTTTCTCGACAACCGACTGCATCTTATCGGATGCGACGGGAGTGAACCGCGGGTAGCCGTCCACATCGAACTCGGCCAGTGTCAGACCCATAGAGTGTACCGCCGTGATAGTCTGCCAGCCGATGGTCAGCGCAAAGCCGTAACGGTCACTCTTATCGAACGCACCATCGCCGTTGAGGTCGAGGCTTACCGCACGTGCTTGCTCCGTGAGCTTTTCCCAGGTCCATGTGCCGTTTTTAACAAGCTCGTAGGGGATATCGAGACGGTTGTCGGTAATCATCTGCTTGTTAAAGTAAATGACCATCGGGCGCTGGTAGACATAATCGCTTGACGCCGTGAGCAGCACATTGCCTATTTGCAGTTTTTCTTTAACGCTCGAGTACCACCAGGGCTTTGTCATGTCTACCACGGGCAGCTTGTTCCAGTCATAAAGCAAGCCGTTTGACATAAGTCCCGTCAGCCCGATAAAAGTGTGCGCCACCGCAAGATCATATGCGTTGTCGCCTCCAAGCACGCTGATTCTGACTGCTTCCGAAACTTCATTCCAGTTACCGCCGGTGTCGTGATGCTCGTGCTTCACGTTGAACCGCTCTTCAATATTTATGGTGCGCTTGTAGACCGCGTCATTGATGATCTCACCGTTTTCGGCATCGGTGAAATACGGGTCGCTCATCTGTTCGGTTGAAAGCACGATGTTAAAGACAGCGCCCGAGAAATCGTAGCTGCCGATACCGTCGTCAATCTTCAGCCTGTCGGCAAACCCGCCTGTCGATTCTGCGGGTTCGCTGGTTTCGGCTGGCTCAGGCTCGGTCTGAGATTCGGTTTCTGTTTTGGCTTGGCACGATACAAGGTAAATAAACGCTAAAAGTAATGCCATAATTAAACATATCCGCCGTGACATAAGCTTCACCCCCTGCTTATTAATCCGTGTAGCTGTTTACTCTTCCCACTCAAACGCATGGAAACCGCCACGGCAGACTGTCACCACGCCGTCAGCATTAACACGCGCTTCGCAGCCGAATGGTACGTTTACATAAAGGTGCAGTTTGCCGTATCTGCGCGTCCACTTGACAGTCAGCTCGCCGCGCGGCGTGTCGACGACCGCATGTGCGTGAAGCAGTCCCGTGGGATAGACCGGATCAATGTCGAAGCAGGCAAAGCTGTCGCGGATGTTTCTGATACCGCACAGCCAGGCGTAGAGCCAGTAGCCTGCCGCGCCGTACATCGGGTGGCAGTGCGAGTTCATGCCCGGCGCCTTTTTAAGCTCAAACCGCTCCCAAATCGTAGTCGCCTCGTTTTGAATCTCATATCCGAATGACGGATATTCCTCGCGCGTGAGTATCTTCCATGCATCGTCAGCATACCCGTACTTGGCCAGCATGTCGAGCAGGTAACGCGAACAGAGATTGCCGGTAGTGATTTTATAGCCGTTTTCCACAAGATTCTCGCGCATAACCTTTGCTGCCTTTTCTCTGCCTTCTTCGGGCAGTATGTCAAGCCAAAGAGAAAATGCCTGCGCGCCTTGCGACCCTGTTGCCACAACTCCCGTCGCGGGGTCATACCATTTTGCAAGATATGCATCGCGAATCCTGCCCGCAGTCTCCCTCCAGAAACTTACTGCGTCGGGCATACCGATGGCCTGCGCGAAATCGGCGAGCAACATCGAGTTGAAATATGAGTAGCCCGTGCTCATAAGCTGTCCGGGCGTGACCGCGGAGTTCGCGCCCTCTTCACCGCCGGCGCAGGCGTAGGCGGGGCCGGCCCAGTCGCCGTAATAGCTGTAGTCTACGATATAATCGGTGCTTCGCGAGAGAAGCAGCTTTTCCCACGCCTCAAAGTGCGGGTACGCGGTGCGGATTGTGTCGACGTCGCCCATGAACTTGAGTGCTTCGCGTCCTGCGATGAGGAACGACGAGCAGACGGGGTCTGCGGGCAGCCCGCCGAAAATAAACGGCGAGCAGCATGTGAATGCACCGTCCTCGTGCTGTGCGTCAATGATGTCTTGTACAATTTTCGGAAACATGCGCCCGATTTCAAAGTTGTAGGGAGTTTCCTCAAATCGTACTGTAGCATCGTTGAGCCACTGCATGCGCTCGTCACGCTGCGGACAGTCGGTTAAAATCGAGTGCATATTGTCGCGCTCGGTCATAACGATGTTTTTGTGAATCTGATTGACGAGCGCGCTGCCGCACGAGAAATGCGAGTTGTTATCAAGATCAGTGTGCAGCATGACAGCCCTGATGTGGTCTCGGTTGAGCATCTCAAGCCCTTCGACGCGAACATAGCGGAAGCCGTGGTAGGTGAAAATCGGCTGCCATACCTTAAGGTCGCGCTCGTCACCCGATGCAATGTATGTGTCGGTCGCCTTGGCGTCGCGCAAAGGCGCGGTGTAAAGGTCTCCGTTATCATCGAGTATTTCGGCGTGCGAAATTGTAACCGTTTGCCCGCGCGAAAGCCCTTTCGGCAGCCATAATATCACGACGCCCGCAATGTTCTGCCCGAAATCTACGATATGTACGCCATCTCTGAGCCTGTAAATCTCCACCGGATTGAATTTTTGTCCGGCGACGATAGGCTCAAGTGTCATAGGACGCATCACACCGCCCGGCGAAGGAAGCATTACTGCCTCACAAAAGCCCTCAGGTACTTTGCCCGGCATATTCCAGCCGGGGATGTCGGCGGATGCGTCGTATATTTCACCGTTGTAGATGTTGCTGTAAGTTATCGCGCCGTGCGCCCACAGCCAGCCCTCACCTGTGTCGATATAAATTTTTTTGCCGTCAGTGGTCCTCACCTCAAGCCTTGCGGCGAGCTGCTGCGGACCGTAAAAGGCAACTTTGCGGTCGCCCAGCGCTTTGGACACCATGCCTTCGTCGTTGCGGCGCCAGCCCTCGGCAACAATAATCCCGAGCGTATTTACGCCATTTTTAATCAGCGAGCTGTCCACAGGTATAACGGCATAGTAGCAGGTTTTCGAATAATCCGAGTGGGCGGGGTCAAGCACCGAGCTGTCAAACTCGATACCGTTCAGATAAACTTTATGATAACCGAGTCCGCAAACATAAAGAGTGCCGCCTTCTATGTCAGAGTCAACCGTAAAGTCGCGCCTGAAATATATCGGCTTATGCTTTATGTCTTCAGATGCGCCGATCCAGACAGGCTCCCAATTTTCCGCGTCACCGCGGATGAACCAGTCTCTGCCCTCCTCGCTTTCGTTGCCGAAGTTGTCGCGCAGCTTAACCGAATAATCGATGGTTACGCCGCGTGGAAGCTCTTTACCCGCATATACTGCGTTCTGTTCGCTCGACTCAACCCAGCCCGAGTCCCAGAGTTCATCTGAGCCGCATCTCACGCTGATGCGGTAGGCGCTTTGATGTGCGCCATCCACGCCGCCGAGCACACCCCAGGAGATAAGCGGCGTGCCGCCTTCGACCGTGCGATATCTGAAATCTTTTTGCAGCCTGCCTCTGTTAACGCGGAATTTATACGGCTTAAACATAATCGCCACTCCCTAACATCCGAGCAGAAGCTCCCTTATGTATGCAGTCGATTTAACGGCATCGTTTGCGTCGAGTATCGCCTGCATTCTCTCGTCGTCGATTTTCTCGGCAAGCCGCTCGAATGCCTGCATCCACAGAACGGTCTGCTCGACTGCGTCGCGGCTTTCCTCGCGGTAGGGGTACTGGTCTGTCGAAATGTAGCCGCCATAGCCCAGCTTCTTCAGCCAGTAGAACATCTCGATATACTCGACAGTATGCACCGAACCGGCTATGAGGTCGTCGTCCCAAAGCCGCCAATTGTCGTTCATATGGAAGTGAAACATCCTGCCGCGTGCCATCGCCGCGCAAATCGCCTCTGATACGTCTTCATAAGCCTCAAACGAGTGACCAACGTCGATCGTGATTCCCATGTTGGGCATGCCGCTCTCTCCGATAATTGTGAGAGCTGTCCATACATTGGCTAAAAACGAGTGGTTGCGCGGCTCTTTGGGCTTGTACTCAAGCGAAATCTTCATGTCGGGGTTGTCGGCGCAGCATTGCGCCAGTCCCTCGGCAAGCCACTTGTGCGCCTTTATGTAATCGGCCTGAAGCGGATAGTCGTATCCGTCCTGTCCGTTCCAGACGCTTATCATCGGGCAGCCGATCTCACGGCCTAGCTCGCACATGCGGTTGGTTTCAAGCACCGCTTCGCGGCGGATATTTGCATCTGGGTTGGTAAACGCGCCTTTGCCCCAAATCTGCGTGCCGAAATGGTCGGGGATGATTGCGACGGGCTTGAAATTGTACTGCTTTAGCAGATCTTTGATTTTACCGACGGTCTTGTCGGACAGGTGCCATGTGCCGATAAGCTCGACACCGGTGACACCCTTAATTGAGGCGACGCGCTCAAACAGCTCCTCAAGCTCAAACGGACGACCGTAGCCACCTGTCATGTAGCGGTCGGAACACTGGCCTACATTGCCTAAAATAACGGAATAGTTAAGCATAGGTATCCTCCTTTAATATATATTTTCGGCACATTTATAAGCGGCGCCGATATATTTTAAATCGCTTTAAATTGCGCCCAAAGTATTGTATAGGCACGAGGTGCATTACGCCGAGCATCTTATAACAAGCTGCGTCGGGAGCACAATATCGCCCGCTTCGCCCGGTTTTTGTCCGCCGATCAGTTTTATCAGCAGCTCAATGCTTTCGCGCGCAATGCTCTCGATATCCTGCCGCACGGTAGTCAGCGGCACGGGCGACGCCTCGGCAAAAATAACATCGTCAAAACCCGTGACCACGATGTCCTGCGGAATCGCAATCCCTCGGCGGTTGAACGTGTTCACTACGCCGAGCGCCATCATGTCGTTGACGCAAATAACCGCATCGACTTTTTCGTTGGCAACTGCAATCTTTTCGGCGGCGTCACAGGCGGCGGAATAGGTAACCTCTGGGAGCTCGATGACTTCGATTGAACTTTCGCACAGCCCCATTTCGCGTGCCGCGTCGAGAAATCCCGCAAGTCGGATATCGAGCGTATACACTCCCGAAGGTCCGGAAATGTAGACGGGTCGCTTGCAGCCGCGTTGAAATACATAATTTGCTATTTCGTACATACCTTCTCGCAGCCCGCACATGACGGAAGGAATAAATGAGGTATATTCAAACCTTGTTGTTGCGCACACTGTCGGTATTCCCGCGTCTATAAGCCGCGAAAATATCTCGCCGCTTATGCCGGGTATGTTTACAGGGGCGCAGATAACACCCTCGACGCGTGACGATATCAGTTCGGTGACGATTTTCTCCTCAAGCTCACGCGAGTTGTCCGATATCAAAATCGAGAGTCCGTAACCGGCAATTTGCGCGTAGTTGTTTATCATGCGCACAAGCATTGCATAGTACACGTTCTCGATGTCGGGTACGACCAGTCCGAGCATTCCGCTGCGGCGGAGAGCCAGCCGTCTTGCGTATGTATTGGGAATGTATCCGTGCTCATGCGCTATCGCAAGTATCCGTTTGCGCGTTTCTTCGTTAACAAGCTCACTTTCGTTGAGCGCCAGCGACACCGTTGCAGGCGAAACGCCTGCCAGTTTTGCTATGTCCTTGATTCTGATTGCCATATTTTAAACCGGTTTAAATGAGGTGATAAATTATTAATCGGATTTTAGACCTTAAAGTGGTTTAAAACCGACCGCTAACCCGACTTTTCATATTCTATCATAATCAAGTTTCTGTATTTTTCAAGATGCATTTTAATAATTCGGAATTATGGCTAATATATAGTAACCGGGTTTGTAAGATATAAACAGCATTTCAGTCGTTATATAAACATTTAGACTATTCCTCGTGACAATCGAGCCGATGGAAGGCGGGCAAGGCGATACTAATTACCACCGGATAAACGTTACTTCGGTGCTATAAAGCGCACGAAAGCTGTCTGCGGCTAACAGAAGAAGACAAAAGTCAGGTGTAACAATGAATTAAGAAGTAAAAAGGTTTGCCGTCTGTTAATCTCAGGCGGCAAGCCTTCTCGCTTTACACATATAATATAAAACCGATTTTATCGATACAAGCTATTTTACATCAAGCGTAAATATCGCCGCGGCTTCCTTTCCCCATGTCGCACGTGGGACAAGTCTAATTGCTTTACACTTCATTCCGACGGACTTTTTGACAAGACGGGCACGGTTTTTGGTTTCATCCGCAATAATGGCTTCCTCCCTGCTTTCACTTACCGCAATCAATCTGTATTCTTTCACCAAAGTTTCGGGCATATGATTTTCGGGCATATTTAAAGGATAACAGGAGGGCATGTTGAGTCGTTTTCTGTTTAAATCACTGTCAAAAATAACTCTAACTTCGTCTACATATACGGGTTCATCCCACTCGTAAGTAATAGCATCGCCCAGCATGACCACGGCGGGATTCTCCCTGTCGTTGCCGTCTTTCAGCATCGGGAAACTGGTTTTTGCCTTTATTGTATTGTCCGTCGGAATCCGCGGTTTGCCCGGAAGCATGCAGTCGTCCCACAGCAGTGTTTCCTGCAGTTTTTTCACGTTAACGTTTTTGCAGCTATCTGCTCCGTCCAATACAGCCAGAGCCACTGCGGTTCCCACCGCCTGCCCGAGCATCGCGCATGTCCCCATAACGCGCGATGAACTGAAAGCAGAATGTGTTACGCTGATGTTGCGTCCGGCAAAAAACAGGTTCGGGATATTGACTGAGTAAACCGCCCGATACGGCAGACCCCATGGGGAGGGTGCCGGATGATATATCGTCGGGTGCCCTTTT
This sequence comes from Clostridia bacterium, assembly GCA_033808535.1. Taxonomy (GTDB): domain Bacteria; phylum Bacillota; class Clostridia; order Oscillospirales; family CAG-272; genus DTU078. The sequence goes on along the minus strand of JAPXNL010000033.1, from coordinate 1,599 downwards.
CGATAGTAAAAGCCTTCGGGGAAATGGTCGTCCATCGTCCAGCCGGCGTAGGCGATTACGTCGTCGAACCTGCCGCCCGACTCGACGTCATTTTGTGTTACCACATAAGTCCCGCGGTAACGCCTGCTCTCGCGCTTTCCGGGAAGGAAACCCACCCAATCGAGCATCCAGTTTTCGCAGCCGTGGTCGCCGCAGTTTTTCATATGATCCCACACACCGAACGCAATTTTAAGCAGCTCGTCGCGAATCTCGTCGGTATCATGTATACAGTCAAGCGTGCCGCCGTACTCAATCCACCAGAAATTCGTGTTTACAGAGTGGTCTGCAAACGGTAAATCGGAGTCGGTCGGAAATTTATAAGCCCATTCGGGCGGTGTATAGGGCTGCGGCCGGTCGGTTTCGCGGAGCATCATTAAAATGCTCATGCCCATTGTTTTGCTGTCGGCCTGCTCGGGTGCGATAGACTCGCCATATTCCGAGCGCCCCTCTCTGCCCATTGCAAACTCGGCGCCCGTGAGAGGTGCGAGAATCGAGTCGCCTGAACAATCGGCGAAAAATTTCGCCCTGACCGTATGATATGTTTCGCTGTTCAGCGTCCAGCCCGTCACCGAAATGATGCGGCTGGTGCCGGGATCAGTCTCAGCCGTCTGGCAGGTGCAATTCAACAGAAGGGTTAGGTTCTTTTCAAAGCGCGCCTTTTCGTATAAAACGCTGTCCCAGATTGAGTAATTAAAGTTATGGTTTCTGAAGTAGTTTTCAAGGATTATTTCCTCAAGCAGTCCTGTTTCCCTGTTGTTTTTTCCGTGCGCTCCGCAGATATGCATGCGCACCTCGCTCGATGCATTACCGCCGAGAACAGGCCGGTCGTGCATCAGAACAACACGAATGCCGTGCCGTGCGGCGGCAACTGCGGCGCATAGCCCCGCCAGACCTCCGCCAATCACGCAAAGGTCGGCATCATGATAAATTTGTTTCATCTGATATGCCTCATCTCAGAGTTATTTACCGAATAATATTTGTAAGCTATTACGGCGACAAGCGGCTTATATTATGCTCTAGCAGCAAAGCGTAGAAAGTCGATTCAATCTCCTGCCAGTTTTCTTTCTTTGGCTTTCACCGAAAGACATATGGTGCCCCTGCACGCATATCATGTCGATTCCTTAAGCCAATTTGCAGGGAATAAATATGTACCGGTTTCTAGTTCAGTTTACCGGGTTGGTCGGTGCACAAATTGTCAACTTATTCTTGTTCGCCTGCTTGTTTTCATACATCAGCATATCAATCAGTTTTAAAAATTCTTCTGCGCTTTTATGCGATTTATAGTCATATATCGCATAACCCATACTGAACTCCAGTTTGTACGGATTTGAACTGGTGCTGTTATACTTTTCAATACAGTTATTAGTTCTGCATACCAACACTTCAAGGTCGCTTTTATCCGCTATATCCAGAACAATACAGAATTCATCGCCCCCGTATCTGGCTATAAAATCATTTGCCCTCAGACTGTCTTTCAACAGTTTAGCGGAAATCTGAAGCACCTCATCCCCTTTTTTATGCCCTAAGGAATCATTTATATATTTAAAATTATCCATATCT
>JAPXNL010000032.1:0-18250 GCA_033808535.1 Clostridia bacterium | reverse complement strand
GGTACAGGTTTTCCATACCCGATATATCCATAGGCTCATCAAGCTTAACCGTGAAGCCCATTGTACCGACATCGCTCCACTTAGCCATTATCATTTCTTCTTCTGTGCTTTTGCCGACAATGGTGATGGCACTGGAGTTTATGGCGAATGCAATTATGAGCAGCATTAGCATTGCCATTAGATGCAGAGATTTTTTCATAATTTCCACCTCAGTTCTTATTGGTTCGGTAAACAAACCTTATACAATAATTTACTAAATATCTGTGAACAATAATATAGACATATGTGGACGAGTTGTTAATTATCAAGCGAATTAAGTGCAAATTTCATAAAAAATTAACAATAAAATTTGCCAATTTATACAAGCAACATTATTTGCAACAAGATGAACGGTTATATGAGTTTTATACAATGAAAACCCGGAATTAAGCAACTTCGTAATATTTTTTTGTAGTCCGGCGGCAGAATATTTTATAGAATAATCTTCCTCAAAAGGTATTGCTAAAAGTGTTAATGTGTATTATATTTATATTGGCGATAACCGTAGTTTTGCGCGCATTGGCATTGTGGTCCGATATGCGCATTAAAATATCAAATAATTGAAATTGCAAATTATTATTAAAAACGGAGGATAAAAATATGCCGAAAACGCTTGCGCAAAAATATGAAGCGCTGAAAATCCGTGTCGGCGGCAACCGCGAGCAGATGGGCTATGAAGAGAGCTTCGGACAGCCCATGCTCGAGCAGCGCCGCATTACACCGCCTGCAAATCATATTGTACGCATACTCGGGGAGCTTGATTTTGCAATTAAGCTTTCGGGAGCGGAGGGCGGTCAGTTCGACGGCGAGCTGAACGCGGCGCTCGACTATCTGACCGCGCAGATGGACGAGGACGGTGTGCTGACAAAATCGGCATGCGCCAAAGCGGAGGAAATGCTTGCCCCGCTTGCGCCGGCTGCAAAGGAGTACAAGATTATACTCGCCGGCCATGCACATATCGACATGAACTGGATGTGGAGCTGGCACGAGACTGTTGCGGTGACGCTTGCGACTTTCCGTACCATGCTCGACATCATGGACGAATACCCGGAGTTCTGCTTCTCTCAGTCTCAGGCATCCGTCTACCGCATTGTTGAGGAATACGAGCCCGAACTTATGGAGCGCATCAAGGCCCGCATCGCCGAAGGACGCTGGGAGGTCACCGCGTCGGCATGGGTGGAAACCGACAAGAACATGCCGACCACAGAGTCGCTTTTGCGCCATATAAAATACACAAAGAACTACCTGCGCGACACCTGGGGCATCGATCCGGATAAGCTTGAGGTCGACTTTTCGCCCGACACATTCGGCCACAGCGTGAACGTGCCAGAAATCGACACTTTTGGCGGAGTAAAATATTATTATCACTGCCGCGCTCTCAACGGCAAACAGGCTCTCTACCGCTGGCGCGGCATATCGGGGCGCGAGCTGCTTGTCTACCGCGAGCAGTTCTGGTATAACGCCGGTATAACGCCGCACATAGCGTCGGGTATAATAGATATATCGAAGCGCTGCGCGGGATTCAAAACCGAGCTTATAGTCTACGGCGTGGGCGACCACGGCGGCGGACCGACCCGTCGCGACGTCGAAACTGCGATTGACATGCAGTCGTGGCCGATTTATCCCCGCGTTAAATTCGGCACCTTCCGCGAATTCTTCCTTGAGGCGGAGTCGGTGCGCGACAAGCTGCCGGTCGTCGAGGGCGAGCTGAACTATTTCGCGCAGGGCTGCTATACGACGCAGAGCCGCATCAAGCTGGGCAACCGCTCGACAGAGCGCGCGCTGCTCGCCGCAGAGAACCTGTCGGCGCTGGCTGGTGTCAAAGCCGGGTTCCCGTGCAACGGCGAAAAGCTCGAGCTAGCGTGGCGCGACGTGCTTTTCACGCATTTCCACGATATTCTGACTGGCTCGTGCGTGCAGGATACACGCGAGCACGCGATGGGGCTGTATTCGAAATCGCTTGCGGTCGCGCAGACACAGCTTACTCGCGCGATGGGCGCAATCTCGGGCGCGATCGACACAAGCAAAATAGACGTTGACGGCGAGTATGCGAAATCGCAGTCGGAGGGCGCGGGCGCCGGATACGGTGTCGAGAACTTCGCAGGTTTCCCGCGCGCGGAGCGCGGCAGCGGTCGCACGCGCATTTTCACGGTGTTCAATCCGACGACAGTCGAAAAATACGAGCCCGTCGAGCTGACGGTTTGGGACTGGACGGGTGATCTGCGCCGCATCAAAATCTCCGACGCGGACGGGACTCCGCTTGAGTTCCAGATGATCGACCACCGCCAGCAGGAGTACTGGTCGCACAAGTACTTCCGCGTGCTTGTATTTGCGGCAGTCAAACCGCTTGGATATACGACCGCAGTGCTGCGCGAGGGCGAGCTTGAGGGCGACTATCCGGTTTACTTCCAGCCCGACCACCGCACGCAGGAAGGTCCGACAAATTATGTACTCGAAAACGAGTATCTGCGCGCAGAATTCTGCCAGCTGACCGGCCGGCTTGTATCGCTGCGCGACAAGGAGACGGACACAGAATATATCCGCGAAGGAAAGAGTGCCGGACTGTGCTTTGTGGATACCGAGCGCGCCAGCTCCAGTGCGTGGAACATCGGCCACTACCTGCGAGTCACGCCTATCGACCGCGCGATAAAGATGAATTACGAGCAGGTCGGCGGACTGCGCCGCGGTTTCTACGCCGAATACAAGGTAGCGTCGTCAACCGCGTGCGTGCATGTGTATCTGAACAAAAACTCCCGTGCGCTATCTTACCGCACGGAGGTCGACTGGCACGAGATCGGCGGCGAAACCGTGCCTGTGCTTACATACCAAATCCCGCTTGCCTATGAGACAAATAAGTTCATGTACGACATTCCAGCCGGCGTTATAACACGCGAGCCGCTGCCGTTTGACGTTCCCGGACTGCAGTTCGGCATGGCGGTGCGCGATTCCGGCCTGTCCGCCGCGATCGTGACCGAAAGCAAATACGGTTACAGGGGTTATTCGGACGGACGGCTTGTCGCGACGTTCATCAACTCGTCGGTCAGCCCCGACCCGTATCCGGAGAGGAGCATTCACAAGATAAACTTCCACGTGGGTTTATTCCCCGCCTGCCCCAAGACGGTAGAACAGGCTGCGACATCGCTGTGCAACCCGCTGTGCTATCAGCCGACAGGCTCGCATGCGGGATCACTTCCGACTTCGGGCTCGCTGCTCGGGTTCACCTCGGAGAACTCGGTCATCACCTCGATTGCAGGCTGCGGCAATACGCTTGAAGTTCGCGTGTGCAATCTGACAGGAGAGGCCGACATCGCGGTGCTTGATATCGGAGCGGATGTAAAGGCGGAGGAAATCAACCTCGCCGGGTGCAAGGTCGCAGATGCAAATGTTTCGGGTGGCAAAGTGACGCTCGATATGCCCGCGCACTCCATTAAAGGCGTAAGGATTACACTGTAAAATTACGCTGTAATTAAACAGACTGACCCGGACGGCTTAAAAACCGTCCGGGTTTTTTATTGCTGCCGGTGCCGGCGGTGGAATATAAGAAAAAACTCATGCAAATATAATATCTGCATGCGAACATCTCATGCAAACATAATTTACGCATGCGATTGTAAACCTCCGCCTGCATATGATGAATAGTGCCGGATACATGCGCTTGACAAAGGCGCGCGCTTTTGATATAATAAAGTTCGCCTGACCGGCAAGGTCAGGCTTATCGGGATGTGGCGCAGCTGGTAGCGCGCATGCTTTGGGAGCATGATGCCGCAGGTTCAAGTCCTGTCATCCCGACCATTACATTTATAGAAAAAAGTCGGTTGATTGCAATCGACTTTTTTCATTTTGTGTGGTAAAATAATGTATGACTTAATTTGGGGAGAATATAGCATTTATCATGGAAAACGAAAACGGAATTAAGTTAACATGCGAAAAATATGAGTACTATAAATTAGGTAAAGCGCGTTTTATTGGCATTGACGCGTGGCGCACAAATGAAGGATGGGATGCGCTTTGGGCGCGCAGCGGAGAATTTATGCCTGTGCTGGATGAGTTAATGTCTGAATACGGGACAGATATAGCTTTTGACTGTGCGATGATGCACCACAACGGAAACGAAGTCGATTCGGAAAATCATTATCTGGCAGGGCGGTTTTTTAAAGAAGGAACACCTGTGCCGGAAGGTTATGATTATTATGATGTTTCGACCGATCATGCCGCCTATGCAATTTACAGTATAAACAATTTCGATGGTGATATAGGTTTGGCGTATTATTATACGCGCGATAAAATATTAAGTGACGGTGTGAAAATTCCGTATCCTCATGCGTATTGGCACGCATCTGTATATACAGACGGCCGCCCGAAAGACGGAGTTTTTCGGTTCGGTTATTTGTTCAGTGTCAGCGATATTAGCTGATTATTTATTACAAATAAACATAAAACAAGCGGGGAGTTTATGAGGCTGTTTCATGTAAGCGAAGAACCTGATATAACGGTGTTTGAACCCCGGCTGCCGAAACGCGCTGACCTTGACCCGGCTGTCGGTCTGGTATGGGCGATTGACGAGGCGAGACTGCCCAATTTTCTGACTCCGCGTGATTGCCCGCGGGTTACATATCATATCGGAAGCAAGACGACGGAAGCCGGCAGGAAGCTCTTTTTTTCTCCTCCGGTATTTCACACGCGGTTGTCATCGAAAGCAAGTGGTTTGAGGTCATGGCAAACACCACGCTGTATTTGTATGAATTTGATACCCGCGAATTCAAATTGCAGGACGACATCGCCGGCTACTATGTGGCAAAAATAACACAATACCCCAAAGAAAAATACATACTGACAAACCTGTTCGCCGAGCTTTTCAGGCGAAACGTGGAGGTGCGGATTGTGGACAATCTGTGGGATATAGCGGATGCCGTGAGGCCTCCACGCTAAACTGGTCACTCTGCCGCATGGCAAACGCTCGCCCTCGGAATTGAACATCCTAAATTATATAAAGGACAAAAATTCCCCACCGGCGAGCATCCCCCGTGTATGTAGCCGGTCAGCGGAAACAGTTCAGTGGCGCGCAGCATTTCAACGGATTTTTCGCCGACGGCTGCCGCCGCTTTTTTCAGATCAAGCTCAGCGTTAACCGGAACCATGAATACATAGTGCGTCCCCGATTTTCCGGTTGTAACCAGTGTTTTAAACACCCGCGATGCGTCCTCATTAAGCAGAGCCGCGACCTCGGTGCCCGAAAGCGGCACGTCGTCGCGGTATATGTGTTCTATGTATGGTATTTTCATTGCGTCAAGCATGCGCAGGGCGTTTGTTTTGACCTTTTTTCCGGCGGGCATTAATACTGACTCCTTGAAAATATTATCGAAGTCTATTATAGCCTGCCGGGATGCGAAAATCAACCTTCAGGCTGCCCTTGGCTTAACAGCTCGTTGAATATCTCGATATGACGCTCTTCGTCGAGTATGATGCGCTCGATTATCGGGCGCACATAGATGTCCTCAATGACACGCAGTGCGGCGTTGTAATTTGCGATTGCTATGTATTCAAGCTCCAGATTATTTTGTATCATCATATTGAAGTCGTGCGTGTATATAAGCACGTCGCCGCACCACCACGAATAGCCTTCGGCTACAGTATCAAAACCGCTGCGTATATCACGGATACGCTGCGGTTCACCGCGCAGCCTTGTGGGCGCGTATATCTTGGGGTCGGCGCCGAGCATGTAGATAAGCTGTCCGAGTATCTGAAAATGACGTGCTTCAGTGATCGCTATGCACTCAAGCAGCGCTGCGGCTGTCGGGTCGCTGTTATATAAAATCATGTTCTGGTATATGTACTGTGTAGACGCGCTCAATTCGCCGTCGAAGCCCGAATACTGCCTGAACAATTCCACCGCATAGTCGAGATTGGGTTCTTCAACTCTGGTTGGCGGGTATGGAAGGTCGACAGCAACTTCCGGGCAGAGAATTATGTCGCCGTTGGATTGAGTAGTATCCATATTTACACCCCGATAGTTTATTTATTATAGGTTATGCGCAAGCACAAGCAGCCGTTACGTTTGGGCGCTGCGAGTTTATGTGCATAACGCGGGGCGGATAAGTCAACATAATAAAATTAGCGCGGGGAGAAAATTCCTCGCGCTTATGTGTTATAGCAATTTGTCTTATGCGGTTATTTGCACTTTCGCTACATCAATTTTGCCGCGCACGACGTGAACAGTGACTTTATCGCCGTTTACTGTGACCGTTCCATATCCGGTATCGGTTGCAAGGAACGATTTGCTGTTGCCCGCTTTTGCGTACAACGTTTTTGTCACTGCGTCATAGCGTACGCCGGTATAGGCTGAAAGCAGTCCGTAGCTTGAGAGTGCGCGGGAGTACCAGTGCCCGCATTCGTACTCGTCATACGGGTTGCGGCGCTCGCCGTCATATCGTGCGCGAAGCGTGCGCACGATAGTCTCGGCTTCCTCTGTGCAGCCGAAATGCGCCAGATGCGCGGCGACATGATATTCGATGCCCGTCCAGACCTCGTCGGAGTAAACGAACGGGATCGACGGCTTGCCGCCGTGCGGCCACGAGCAGAGAAGCAGGCCGCCGTCGCTTCCCAGCGCATAGCCGGGACGCTGGGGATTGGCGTGGTCATAGAGATTGGGGCGGAAGTTGTATTCATAAACCGATAATAAATGCTTTTTCACCTTTTCGGGGTCGAGGATGTCGCTCAGACCGCACTGGAGGGCTAGCCATGCGCCCAGCACGCCGTCCGATATGCAGCCGGTGCCGTACTGGTATTTCGGTCCCTCCGCGGCGAGAACGGGGTCGCCGCCGTCATTGAACTTCGCGTTGAGCGTTTTCCACTCGGTCTGCTGGAAGAAGTATTCACCGTTCCACAACTTTGTCTCCATGTATTCGCGCCCTCGGGCGTAGAGGTCCTCATAGCGCGATACGTCGTGCCCGAGCCCGCGCCCTATTTCGGAGATTGCCTTGAGTGCGCCGAGGTAGAATGAGGTGCACATGCCGTCGGCGCCCCAGAACTCGATGTCGTATGTGTTGTGGTGCGGCTCGCTGAACACGCCTTCTTCTTTGGGGTCCCAGGTCCTGATGCAGTATTCCATGGACAGCACGAGTTTGTCCCAGTACGATGCGATCCACTCGTTGTCGCCCGAGATGCGCCACTCGCGGTACATTTTCATAATGCCGCCGGGCTGGCCGTCGGACGCGGCATGGAAATCGTGCGTGTTCTTGCGAATCGGGAGCAGCGAGCGGAACTGCTGGTGCCCGTGCTCATCCATGTCTTCGTTGAATTCAACCTCGCGATATGTGCGCTCGAGCGAGGGGAACAGGTGGCAGATCGCCTGCGCGTAGTTCCAGACATGCTGGCAGGAACCGTGACAGCTACCGAACGTATCTGCGCAGCCCTCCCAGCCCCACAGCCTGCCGTCGGTCTGGCGCAATACCGTGGGCGATTTCAGTATAGAGAGGTTTGCCGCAACAGCTTCGACGATATCATCGGGCAGATTTGTGTCATAAAACGCCCGGCTGAACTTCTCGGTTTCGGCAAGCAGCTCGTTGTGGCGGGCTCTGTAGTCGCGCACGACCTCCTCGATTGAAGCATACTTGTCCGCATACCACGGCTTGTATGTGGAACGGTCGGGGTCGTCAGGCCGGTCGGGACCGATACGCATATGCGAATCGGGGACGTACCAGTTCATATGTATGGTGACGGAATACTCACCGCCGGGTCCGACGGAGAACGGGATTTCAAGCGCGCCGCCGGGTGAGCGATTGTCGGCTGCGGCTTTCGCCGAAACCTCTGCCGCGGCAATGGAATTCCAGCGCATTGTGAACGAGTCCCACCAGCCGCCGCGGTAAAAGTCGGTGTTCACCGACGCGGGGGTATCGGTCGTAATAGCAAATGCCCCGTAGTGAAAAGGCTTATCGTCGAAGGCGAGCTGCTCCATAATGAAGCCGCCGTCAGTGGGACGTATGAAAAGCTTTTCCTCTCCGCCGCGAACGCCCATGAACTGGAACGCGGAGAAATAGAAAACAGCGTCAATCTTCTCGTCCGTCTTGTTTTTCAGTGTGTATTTAACCGATGCCGCCGGCAGCGACGAGGCGTCGGCGTCACCCGGAATGAATGGCGAGTATCCGGTGATAAAGACGTCGAACGGCATGGTTTCATCGGACAGCGTTATTTCGGCAAAGGGGAAGCGTGAAGTGAATGAGCAATCTCTGAAGCGCGGCAGGCCGTAGTTTTTGCCTGTCATGCCGTTGCCGGCGCCGGTGAAGCCGTGCACTGCAAAGCCGTAGAATTTGTTTACCGGCACCTGGCCCTCGAGCACGCGGGCATTTTTATGCGCGCCCTTGACCGAAACCGCCGCAAACATGTTCGGCTCGTTGAAAATGTTCGGCGCGTTACGGACCGAAACCGAGCCGAACGACCCTGTTCCCTCGATGCAGAGCATTCCCGCACCGATTCCGCCCATCGGGAAAGCAACATGATCGAGCTTGCGCCCGACATAGGTTTTGTACATTGCGATATCCTCCAATTTATGTTGTGCTGGTAGATCAGCCGTTTTCTTGCATAGCTTGCTCGAGTTCACTTATAAATTTCTCAGTGACTTTTTGAGTTTTCGCCAGCGTTGAAGCAAAGTCGCCCGAGAAATTCATGTAAATGTTTCTTATGTTGTCTTTGACGACGTTGAAGAAAATGATTCCGGGATCGTAGAACTTGTTTTCGAAAAGCAGGTCAAGCATGGCATTTGAGTTTTCGTCGCGCGTGATTTTGCCCTGAAGCAGGTTGTCGTACAGCGCGGGATAAAGGTCGCGCCTGCCGATATAAGCCATCATTGTCAGCACTGCTCCGGTCTCTTCAAGCTCGTCGTTTGTTAAAGGTATAACCAGTATCGGGATAATATTTGAAAACAGGGGCGAGTTGTAATTTTTCTGATTGGCATCGAGCTTCGGCAGCGGCACTATGCCGAAGTTGTTTTCCATGTCTCTGAACTGGGGTGCGTAATATACACCGGCGATCGAGCAGAGCACTCTGCCGGAAGCGAACATGCCGACTTCGTCGACAAATGCCTGCGTGCTGCGCTTGTGAACATTGAAATAAAGCACGGTATCGCTGATGAAGTCATAGACTTTCTGCATTACCGAGATGGCTTCTTCGGTGTCATAGGTGATCTGCAGGTGTCCCGTCTCATCGAATATGCCGTAACGAATGCCGGCTGCGTTGATAAGTCCCTCGGGAACGTCGACAATCCATGTCATGCCGTACTGGTCCTCGGTTGTGTATTGGCCGTCGCCGTTTAGGTCTGCGGCAACGGCTTTTGACATCTCAGTCAGCTTGTCGAGCGTCCATGTACCGTCTCTTACAATATCATAAATGTTGCCGAGAGAATAATCATGCATAATCTGTAAATTTATGTAGGCGGAAAAGACCAAAAGATACAGGTTCATCGTGAGGTCGGATAACTATACCGTAGTTTTTGCCGAGTACAGAGAGCGCCTGAAGCGAGTTGCTGTCAAACCACGGGTCATTGTAGTCGAAGTAGGGTACTTTGTCCAGATTGTGTACCATTTTAGAAGACAATACGGTTGCCCACATTGTCGCGCGGGTTATAACACTGTCGTACGCGGCGTCGCCGGCGGCGACAGCCCTTTGAACATCGGGCACAACATCAAAAAGCGATTTGTTGAGGTAGACGATATTGCAGTTGAAATAATCGTTTACATATTTGTACCGGTTGTAAATTGCGTCGTTGAGCATGTCGCCGTTAAGCTCGTCGGCCACGATATCTTTGATGTTGAGAGGATCATAACCGTACCAGTCAGACGTAAAAATCGTAAAGTCTCTGCCATCAAGGTTGAGCTTCGGCAGATCGGGAGGGGTGAGGGTTTCTTCCTCGATGACGGTTGTCTCGGTGCCGGTTTGCGACTGCGGGTCTGCGAGAGACGAGCCTTTGTCAGACGCGCATCCGGCAAGTAGTGTGAAAAGAAGTGCTGCGCATAAAAGTATTGCCGTAAATCTTGCAGAGCTGCCCATACATTACCTCCGACACTTTATATATTTTATGAACCATGCGTAACGTGCCCGTGCACGATTCTGAGGTCAGTATAACACCGCTGTATTTATATGTCAATAATATTTTGAAATTTATTAATCGATTATGATTACTCCCTGTGTCGTGCGCTGTTGACAATAATAATTTATTATGCTAAAATGAGCAAAACATAAAGAAATCAGCGCGGAATATGGCTATTATACGAAAAAACAAATCGGTTATCACCGTCAAAGATCTTGCAGAAATATGCGGCGTGTCGAGAGGCACGGTAGACCGTGCTTTAAACAACCGCGGAGGTATAAACGAAGAAACGCGGCGGCGCATACTCGAATCGGCTGAAACGCTGGGCTACATAAAAAACCAGAGCGCAGCCGCGCTTTCGGCAGGCAAATCGCCGCTGCTGGGCGTGATATTGTTTTCGCTTGACAATGAGTTTTTTTCGACTATCGTGTCATCAATTGAAAAAAATGCACGGAAATTCGGATATTCCGTGCTTGTCATGCTGTCCGGTTATGACAGAGCGACCGAGATCGAATGCGCGGAGAGGCTTGTGTCGCTGAATGTGTCAAAGCTAATCGTCTGCTCGGTTTTGAGCGATGCGACGTTTTATCGCAAGCTCATCGCGCGGGGCATATCTGTCACCGCGATAGTCAACCGCATAGAGGGTCTGCCGTTTATCGGGATAGACGACTTTGCGGCGATGTACGAGAGCACGCGATACGTTATATCAAGCGGTTATGATAAAATCTATTATATCGCACCGGTGCTGTCGAAGAAGTCGACGCAGAATGTAAGCGCGCAGACGGGCAGATACGAGGGGTTTATGAAAGCTGTCGCCGATTATGGCTTCAAAAACTACGCGATGATCGACAATTACAGCGATTACGCCGCCGTGTTTCCTCGCATAAGAGGCGAGGGAAGCTGCGCGGTCATATGCTCAAGCGACAGCTATACAATCGACTGCATGGCGCAGCTGCACGACACCGAGGTCGGAATAATGGGGTTCGACCGGATAAAAGTGCTTGAGAAGCTGTTCCCGGCATTGAGCAGCGTGAGCTGTCCGACCGAGCAGATAGGCGAGAGTGCGGTGCGGTTTTTGGCATCAGACCCGGGCGGAGATGCGCAGGGAGATGTGATTCTGCCTTTCCACCTCATCTGCGGGAGCACGATCAAAAAGCAAAGCGGCTGAAATAAAAGCAGCAAATCTATAACGAATATAAAAAGGAGCCGTGGCAAACGCCATGGCTCCGCTTTTTTTACCCTATAGTCAGTTTATTTTATACTCCCGTGCGAGATTGTATATCAGATCGAACGCAAACTCAAGCTCGGCAAGCGAGCAGTGCTCCTGCACGAAATGAGTGGTGCAGCATATCCAGCGCTTGCCGCCGAGCAGCGAAAATACGCGGCGTATCTCTGACTCAAGCCGCTCGAAGTCGCCGAATCCCAGTGTGGTCTGTACGCATATACCGCCCATAATCGCAAACCGGTCGCTGTATTTCTCCAGCCACAGCGGATACGGCATGCAGGCGCTTTCCTGCCAAGGATGAAAACAATCAATGCCGAGCTCTGCAAGCTCGTCGGTGACGGCTGTCACACACCCGTCGGAGTGCAGGCTGCACAGCGCTCCGCGCGAGTGAACGCGGTCTATGACCTTCTTTAGGTTCGGCTTTATAAGTCTGCGCCATGTTCCGGGCGAGAACATCAGGTTGTTCTGCGCGCCCCAGTCGTCGGATATATGTATCATGTCCGCGCCGCATTCCAGACAGCGGTCGGCAAATTTCTTTGTCCATTCCACCTGGCGGCTGTAAAGCTCGCCCAGCTCATCTCCGTACTCCGCCAGATACAAAAGCTGATCCTCGATTTTGTAGATGCCGTTGAAATTCTCGAAAAAGCCCGGAGTCTGCACATAACAGAACCGCCCGCGCTCCTTATGGAAAGCTATCGCGTCGCGTATACCCCGGTAGTCATCCGCGTTGTCGGGGTCGGTGAAAATGTCCGCGTCAAGCAGCAGGTCAGGCGTCATTTCGGCGCAGGATGAACGGAGCTTTTCTATAACATGGGGGTTGAACGGTCCAGGCCCGCCGAAAATATGCGCCAGATCGAAGCGGTATTTATCCTCAAACGCCGATACATAACCGTAGGCGGCGGATATCGGACCGCTCAGGTTTGCGCTTACCCAGCCGTAAATCGGCGTGCGGTCTGTCGGCAGACCGAGTATTGTGTTTCTGACGCGCTCCGTTGAAGTCATTTCATTATGTGACGACATAATCGCAACCTCTTTATTATGATTATTTCTTATATACTGCCGGAGATATTCATTTGGTGACATACCGGTAAACCGGCGGAAATTTTTATAAAAAGTCGGCAAATCGCGGTATCCGCACGCAAGGCATATCTGTTCGTTTGTCATGCTTCTGCTGCAGATCAGCCTGCAGGCCTCTTTTAGGCGGAATTCACGAAGATATTCGGAAAAATGCTTGCCGGTGTACTTTTTGAAAATGCGGCTCAGATGGCTCTTGCTGGTGAACACATACTTTGCGGCTTCCGTTATGGTTATATCAGGATTGTTAAAATTCTCCTGAATAAATTCGCACGTTTTTTCAACGATCGAAAGGCTGCAGGGCGTGTATTTGTACTGCACGACAGCGCCTGAACTCTGCTTAATATAGCGCGCGAGCTTAATGAGGAACACGGTTATCTCAGCGAAGATTATTTCAAGAGACCCAAACTGCATGTTGTGGTATTCGCGCTCTATATCCGAGTAAAGCCGCTCGATATCAATAAACTGGCTGTTGCTCAAATTCAGCTTTATCACGGACGTGTCGTCGGTGAGTATCTCCATCGACAGGTGGTTGTACATGTCGATGAGCTGACTGTCCGGGCGCTCTGATGAGTCGATAAATTCAGGCAGGAATACAAGGTTCTTAACAAGAAGCTCGTCATAGTCAAAATCCGGCGACATGAAGAACGCGTGCGCGACGCCACGATTAAGGATATAAATGTCGCCTTTTTTGCATTCGAACACCCTGTCGCGGATTTGGTGATACCCGCCGCCCGACGCGACGTAGCAGATCTCTATGAATTCGTGGTAATGGTAGCGCTGGTCACCGAAACCGTAGCAGTACACGCTGTTTAAATAAACAGGCATGTACGTCAGTTCCGATAACTCCAGCAGAACGGGCATGCATTCATGCTTTTGCATATAAGAGCACCGTCCGTGTATTTTATTAAAACATTATAACATCGAAACGGCTGCGTGTCTATATTGTCTCGTTGACTTATTTGCAGTTTTAGTTAAAACAAAACAATACAGTGTTCCTTAAAATGCCATGCTATTTCTATCATTATTGTAGAAAATATCGACATATATAATCGTATTGTAATGCATTATTACGATAAAAGCACCAAAACAATACAATTATAGCATTAAAACGAAATTGTATTTATATGGTAACAATGATATAATTAATACAGTCATCTGCTGTAAAATCTCACTGCATATTTAAAAAATTACATATATATGAGGTGAACGATGATAGGCGCGAAAATATCATATGCCGCACGATGTACCGCAATCCTGCTGTCGCTTGTGTTTATTTTGACAGCTTTGTCCTGCAGCGATAAAGTAACGGACAAGCCGGCCGGCGAGATGACAACCGAAGTAACCGACACTGCGGAGAGCACCGGTTCCGTGCGCCCCGATCTCCCTCAGCGGGATTACGAAGGCTATAAACTCGTGATTATGGAGCGTGCGCCCGATTCAAGCGGATGGTGGGCAAGCACGGACGTTTTTACGGAAGGACTGACGGGCGACCCGCTCAACGACGCGCTCTACAACCGGAATGAAGCCGTCAGCAAGTGGATGAACATAACGATAGAACCGTATACGGTAGCGGACGGCAACTTTGTGACAACTCTGAACAAGTCGATTGCCGCGGGTGACAATTCCTGTGACCTTGCGATGCTCACGCTTGCCACGGCATTCAGCGCGGCGCAAAACGGGTATCTTTATCCGTTGAACGACAGCCCCTATATAAACATGGACGCATCGTACTACACCAAGACTATTTTTAAGGATACATCGGTTTATGGAAAAAATTACTTCGCGGTCGGCGACATGACGATAATATCCACCGACGGAACATGGATACTCATGTTCAACAAAATAGTCGCGCAGAATTATCATCTGGAGGACCTTTATCAGCTCGTGCGCGACGGCGTCTGGACGGTGGACAAGTTCTATTCACTTATGAAAGATAGCAGCGGCGACACAGACGGCAACTCTATATATGACGAGCATGACAACTACGGCTTTGCGACCTCCGACGACTCTTACGCAGGGCTGTTCTACGGCATGGGCGGCTCCGTAATCTCAAAGGAAACGGACGACAGCCTGATACTAACGGGCGTAAACGAACAAATTGTCGATATCGTTGATAAAACGGTAACGATAATGAACAACGAAACTATAACGTTCAATAACAGCAAGTTCCCCGCGGTCGGATGGAAGGGCATCCAGATCATGTTTGAAGCCGGGCAGGTATTGTTCTACGGCGAGGTGCTTCAGTGCGTGAGAAGGCTGCGCGCGATGGATACGGATTTCGGCGTGCTGCCGTTCCCGAAATATAACGAACCGCAGGAGACCTATACATCGTACATACATTCGTGGGCGTCGGACGCGCTGACTATTCCGCGCTGCACTCCCGACCAGGAGCGGTCGGAGATAATATTTGAAGCGCTCGCGTATGAGTCGCAAGTATTTCTTAGGCCTGCATATTATGACATAACGCTTAAAACGAAGGCCATGCGTGACGACGAATCGGGCGAGATGCTTGACATTATATTAGCCGGGCGCAAAGTGGATATAGGCTATATAGCAAACGTAGGCAACGTATGGAGCTTTATCGTCGGACAGATGAGCAGCTCACAGGGCAAGATTGCGTCCAACTTCGCAAAGGTCGAGCGCGCGGCGACCGTGGCGCTGGATAAGGTGAATAACAGCTTTCTCGAAATAACCGAAAAATAGCTCAACGGGAAAACTATAAAACTTAAAGGAGATATAATATGAGATCTGCAAAAATCGCGTTTATGATTTTGGCGGTGCTTTTAATGCTCAGTCAAAGCTTTTTCGCCGCCGACTCGTTTATAACCGCCGATACGACTACTAAAGGCGACTGGGTCGGCAAATACGGGACCGACGGCTATTTCCTATTCGCAGGCAGCAAAGCGGGGTGCATTGATAAGCTGCCATCATATGTAAAAGAATTTACTTACACCGACCTGTTTGGCGCCGAACCCTCATACCATCAGTGGTGGGCCGGCAGCGCATCCGACACGTCTGGAATACACCAGGCCAACTCCTTTGAGGATGCGATGTGGAAAGACGAAACCAAAACGGAGCGCTTTATACCCTGTATATATAATGCTAACGGGCTTATCCTGACGATTGACGTCGGCAGCGTAGAGTCCAAAGTATCGATTTACTCCTGCGACTGGGGCAACGACGGACGATGCGTGGAAGTGGTCGCGTATGACGAAAGTGAAAATGAAATCGGCAGATATGATTTGACCGCATTCGAGCACGGTACATACCTTACCGCTACGATTACCGGAAATGTCACTTTCGTATATACCTTTTTCGATACGCTCTACCTTGGCAGCCCGTCGAACGCGGTAATTTCCGCCGTATTCTTTGACGGTGTGTCATCGGAGCAGTCCGGGGCAGAGGCCGAATTTGTGGCGGTAGACGAGCCTACAGCAGTAACAGATGCTCCAGTAACGGCGGATACTTCGGCAGACACGGCTCCCGCCATATCTCCGCAGACCTTTGACGTTATGCTTATGACAGTTTCCGGCTTTATCATTTCGCTGGGGGCCGCAATCACATTGAGGAAAAGGTAAATAAAAAGTCGAATTTTAAAAAGTTTTTAATGTTCGCATGAAATATGCGAACATTTTTATTGAAATTTTATTAAAATCATGTATAATATGACTTATTAAGCAGACATGACAATAACGGAGACGGAATATGCTGTTTAATTCAATTGAGTTTGTAATTTTCTTCCCTTTCGTTGTAACGGTGTACTTTTTATTGCCGTTACGGTTCAGGCGCTATTTCCTCCTTGCCGCAAGCTGCTACTTCTACATGTCGTTTATCCCCAGTTACATGATTATCCTCTTGTATACAACGCTTGTCGACTACGGGGGAGCAAGGCTCATCGAATTTTTTGAAAGCAAAAACAGGCCGGGCCTGAAAAAAGTATCCTTTATCACGGCGCTATGCCTGAATATAGGACTACTTATTATTTTCAAGTACCTCGGCATGCTTGGCGATATGGTGAACGTGTTTGGGCGCACTTTCAATCTCGGCACCGTAGCCGTGCCCGATATCATACTCCCGATCGGCATATCGTTCCATACGTTCCAGAGCATGGGCTATCTCATCGACGTTTACATGAAGCGACAGCCGGCGGAGCACGATTTCTTTCAGTTTTCGCTATTTTTAATGTACTTCCCGCAGCTTGTCGCCGGACCGATCGAGCGCGGACCCAACCTTTTTGCCCAGCTTAAAAAGGAGCACAAGCTGAAGCATGAAAATATCGCGGCCGGCGTGCCGCATATGTTGTGGGGCATGTTTAAAAAGGTCGTGGTTGCCGATAACCTTTCAATAGTCGCCGACCGGGTTTTCGGCGACGTAGAGTCCTTCGGCGGACTTATGCTCATTGCAGGTATTCTGTGTTTCGCATTTCAGATATACTGCGATTTTTCGGGCTATTCGGACATCGCAATCGGCGCCGCGAAGGTTATGGACATTGAGCTGATGAAAAACTTCGATACACCGTATTTTTCAGGCTCGGTGTCCGAGTTCTGGCGCAGATGGCACATATCGCTATCCACATGGTTCCGCGACTATGTATACATACCGATGGGCGGCAACCGCGTCAGCACGCCCAGATGGTGCTTGAACCAAATCGTAACGTTCGGCATCAGCGGTATCTGGCACGGCGCAAACCTGACATTCGCGGTCTGGGGACTGCTGAACGGTTTATACATAATACTGGCCCGCATGCTAAAGCCTGTGAGGGAGTTCTTTAAGAAGTTGACGCATATTGACAAGGCGCCGGCCGTCTCGTCGCTTTTGTCCATTCTGTTTACCTTCACGCTGATTTCATTTTCATGGATCTTTTTCCGCGCCGAGAACTTTACCGACGCTTTCTATGTAACCGGCAAAATATTCGGTAAAACTTTCGGAGACCTTTTGGGCATATCGGAGTTCAGGCTTTATATATGCAAATTTGTTCCGTTTGCACTGCTTGCAACCGAGCTGTGCATGAAAACACCTAAAATTAAAGGATTATTTCAGCGTTCGCAGACGCTCAGGCTGGCGGTGTATACGTTGTGCCTTTGCAGCATAGTGCTGTTCGGCGCGTATGATAACAAGGCATTTATATACTTCCAGTTCTGACAAAATAAAATTTATTTGCAAATCAGGAGAGCCCGCGTTTGGGATAAAGTGAGGCTACTGTAATGAAACCATATATAACGCTGCTTATAAAAGGTCTTATAGTAATTTTTTCAACAGCTGCGATTGTGTTCGGCGCAAACGCGGCAATGGACCGCTTTCTTGAAAGCGAGCTTGAGGCGGTCATGGCAATGTCAGACGCGGCTGCAGAGCTGCAAAACACTCAGACTGACAAAAATGACAAAGAAGCCGGATATAAATTAAAACTCCTGAAGCTCGAGCAGCAGGAGCTCTTTTACCAGAGATACAGCAATCGCGAGTCGTATCATTATTACGGCCAGTATTACGAGCTCTATAACAACGTGTATGACGCGGATGTGTGGTTTATCGGGACATCCCACGCCTCACACGGGCTGAATCCGTATTATGTGGAGGAAGCCTGCCCGGATCACAGCTTTTTCAACTTCGCGCTCAACGGCTCAAACCCCGCATTTTATGAGGACTGGTGGGAAATTGTGCTCGAATCCGGGTATCCGATGCCGAAGGTTATAGTCTGGTGCGTTGACTGGTTTATGTGCGACGACGGCTGGCTGTGGCGCAGGATAGATTTCGACACCGCGCCGAATATGCCGATCGACATAATGCGCCGGATGCGAAAGACGCAGCCCGCTGTCACTGCGGAAGCGAAA
>JAPXNL010000031.1:14240-18596 GCA_033808535.1 Clostridia bacterium | reverse complement strand
GTGTCTTAACTGGGAAACTCCTTTAGAAGTCTTTTTTGATCAAAAATTGCACTTGACTTGACAATCGAGCCAAGCAAAGGATGTAACATAATACTAACGCTTGCTGTGCAACCGCTTAATTATTATTGTATACTAAAATAAATCCCCTTAGTGTAGCCTTGGAATCCTCAGATATCTCAAGTATATACTAAGGGGATTATTTATTTTATCTGACAGTTATAATATTCCTGCCGCCATATCACTCCACCGTAACAACACAATGAATATCAAATCTCGGCAGTGTAACATGCGTCACGCCGCTTTCGGCGTCGTATACGAAGTCGAGCGGCAGATGCTCCGGCTCGCTGTATATGGCGGTCGGCGCCTTGCCTGTGCGCAGCTCAAGCTTCAGGTCGTGCAGCGGCGGTATCTCGTCAAACGCGCGGTAGTGAGAATCCGAGTGCACGCCGCTGGTGTTCAGCAGGTTGATGCGCAGCTGACCGTCGCCCTCCATGATCATGACCTCGACGAGATGCGAGTTTGTGACGCGCGCCGCAGGCGTGAACACAGAACCTATAACGCTGCCGACAAAGTCGCGCACCACAGGGGTTTTCATACGGCTGTACGGACCGACGTCAAAGTAAACGCCTGTGACCGTGCCGCTGCCGTATTTGGTGCAGGTCGAGGCGACCTGTCCGGTCTCAATCGCTGTGCTGGCTGAGTCAGCAAACGCAAATCGCGCGGTGACCTCAGTCTCGCCCGAGCGCACAATGCAGTAATGGGTTACAAGCGGTGCAAACCGTTTTCCGTCCCAGGCAAAGATTTTTTCCGGCTTCTCGGTTGCTCTGTCAATTTCCACACCGAGATAGGCGCGGAACAGCTCGCAGCTGTTGTGACCGGTTATAATCAGGTTGCCGCCGTTTGCTGCGTATTCAATCAGCTTTTCCTTCAGCGAGGTTTCAATCGTCTCAAGGTTGGGCACCAGTACCGCGCCGTACCGCGACAGATCGCTGTCAAGCATGTGGTGCGACATCAGTATCTCTGTCGAATAACCGGCATCGAGCGCCGCAAACAGCAGCCCCCTCATATCATCGACATATCTGTTGCCGTAGGGCGTGAACATGTCGGTTTTGTTCTTATAGAACGCGCGCTCGGAGAAAAGAATTGCGACCTGCGGCACAGGCACCGCGTTGTGGCAGAGCGCCTCGCGCTCGCGGCAGAAGCGGGCGAGCTCAGCCCACATTTCGATCGGCCAATCCTGAATGGAGCCGACATCCTGGCGATTGTAGAACTGGAACCCTCCGCCCAGCATGATGACCGCTGCCGCCTCCTGGCAGAGCTGCGGCAGATCCTTGACACACTTCACGCCGTCAACCATTGAAAATCCCCACGCCATCAGGTCCCAGCTGTGGTTGGGCTTGGCTGGATCGGCAAACACGGGCAGGCGCTGATTTTGCAGGCAGCGCCCTTCAAACCGTGCCGTGTTCAGGCTGTCGTTCGGCGAATAGTCGCCGGACAGGAAGTCGACCGGTATTGTCGGCTCCTCAGGCACGAAAGACGTGTAAAGCCAGTTCGAGGCGATTTGGAATTCGGGCGCGGCCTCGTGCACGGCATTGACATAACGCGTTACATACTCGCGGAACCCTTCGCGGTTGAATTTGAGATATTTGCTGTAGTCGGCATCACCCGGCTTGGGCGGTGCTTCGCTGTAAAGCTTGAAATATGCGTCGGTGGCGTGTTTTGAGTAATCGACGATAACTGCCCAGCACTCGCCGTCGACCCATGCTCCGTCCAGACCGTAATCGCGTGCCATCTCGATTAGCTGGGGTATCAGCAGTTTATCGGCATAAGGCCCGAAAACCGAGTTTTTTTCCTTGCTCGGATTTCCTTCGGCGTCGACTGCTGCCCAGTCAGGATTATGTATCAGGGCGGTGTTGTCCCAAACGCCCGAATGGTGGGCGTACAGTGCGATCCCGCGTTCTGCCGTCAACTCGCGCCACATGCGTAAGATATCCGACTTGATCTCCGGCGCGGGATAGCCGACTTTGGTCGGATAGCTTGTCACGCCCGCGTGTCCTTTGGTATCGCACTGGACATAATCCGGCTTAACGGCGTCAAGCATACGGGCGATGAGTTCAGGGTTGCTGTTTTCACCGATATTTTTCTGCCCATATCCCGCATGAAAGTCGAAATGCATACCGAAAAAGGATTCCGATCTGCGTTTGGTCATAATCTCACCCCTCAATTTCTATTTTCACCACATTATACATCACACCGGGCGCAAATACAACCCTGAAAATGAATAAACTATTGCGTCTCGTCCGGAATTTTATGGAAGGCGCCGTCCACCTTATCTCCGGATGTGCATTGTGTGTCGCCGGTGCCGGAGGAAACTTCCTCATCCTGTGCGGCACTCGCGGCGCGTGATGCTTTTTTTGCCGCCTTCAGGCTTTCGATTCTTCGATATTCGGCGCGGGCGCGCTTTTCGCGGTTAAGCTCCAGCCGGTCAACCGGGCGAGGTGGCTTGAGTCCTGCCGCTTCGAGCGCGCGCGGCCACGGGCCGAGGAACGCTTTGATTGCGACGACTTCCTCGGCGATAAAATCCGAACGCTGCGGCAGCCGCTCCTCGCCTGATGCCGCAAGCTCTGAGTGTTTGGCGCGGAGCAGCTTTATGCAGATGTCCTTTGAATATTTACCTTTTGCCATTCGCTTTAACCTTTGATTATATTTATGTAAACTAATTATATTACCCGCACAATAGTATGTCAACGGTACGGTTGTTGTTGACAGTGCAAATATGCCGTGTTATACTATCAAAAAAAATATATCGAGGGTGCCTATGGAGTTTTACGCAGGGCGCGGCGACGAATCGATGTACGCCGAACTTATGTCGCTGCTCAACAGATCGTTTGAGTTTGAAGATAATGAAAAAGGCTTTCTGACTTTGCTTCCCAAACTGTATAAGCCCGAATACAATCCGAGCGTGCAGAATTATGTCGTGCGCACGTCTGACGGCAGGTTGAAGGCTGCGGTAGGGGCATACGACTTCGACCAATATGTCGCGGGCATGACGCTGAAGGCGCGCGGAATCGGCAATGTATGCGTTATACATGAGGCGCGGGGCGAAGGCTACATGAAGCTGCTGATGGACATGGCGATAAATGAGATGATAGCTGACGGAGTTGATTTATCGGCTCTGGGCGGGCGCCGCATGAGGTATCGCTATTTTTCGTTCGACTCCGCGGGACCTCAGTACAGGTTCAGACTGGAAGAATACGATCTGCACCACTACTTCGGCGGCGACCACGGGCAGAAGTTTGAATATACCGAAATCACGTCGCCCGACGCGGAAGTGCTGTCTGAGATGAAAGCGCTGTACGAAGCACAGCCGTTTTGCTCCGCGCGCGGCGGGCAGACGCAGTTTTTCGACACGCTGATAACATGGCGCGAGCGCGTTTTCGCGGCGCGCGACAAGGCAACCGGCAGATTTGTAGGCTATTCGGTCGGGCACACGAACATTAGCGAACTGATGCTTGCGGATGAGAGCGATCTCGACGAATACCTGCACGGCTATATGAAGTCGCAAGGGGCAGGCGGGCTGCAGATAGCTCTGCCGTTTTACCGCAAGAGGCTTGCCGCGCGGCTGCTCGACTACGCTGCCGAAGCAGGGCTTTCAAACTCCGAGCGCTATACAATTTTAAGTTTTAAAAACGTCATAACCGCATTTATGCGGCTTGCGGCTGACCAGTCCGAGCTTGCAGACGGACGTGTCGCACTTCTAATACACGGTCGCGCCGGCGATGAAAAGCTTGAGCTTGCCGTGAGCGGCGGCGTGCCGTATGTCGAAACAACCTCGAAGGAGCCGGACTTTGAGCTCTCACATTTTGACGCGATAAACGTGCTCTTTTCCGCAGCGTCGGTCGTGCGCGAAAAGCTGACGCCGGCTGTGCGCAGCTGGCTGCCGCTGCCGCTGTATACATACCACGCCGACGAAGTATAATATATAGCAGAAAGTCTGAAAGTAAAATCACCCATAACAAAACAGCGCAGGAGCATCATACTCCTGCGCTGTTTTTTGCTTAGTCGTAAAACTCTATCCAGACCAGCGGGCCGCCCGGCTTGCCGTATCTTTCGCCGCCAAGCGAGTCAGCCAGCTTTTCGGCTTCCGCAATTGCGGTGCTTTCGTCGATGAGATACGCGCTGTAGCCCTCGCCCTTAACGCTTGCCGATGCGCCCGGGAGATCTTCGGCAGGCGAGCCGGTGCGTATAATCACGACCTGCGCGGCTTTGCCCGCAAATTCCGGCGCGTATTCTCTTATCATCCATTCGACATCCGGTGCAAGCGCTTTTTCAGTTTCACCTCTATCTATCATGCCC
>JAPXNL010000031.1:0-14230 GCA_033808535.1 Clostridia bacterium | reverse complement strand
GTGCAAAGAAACGCTTATCCGTTCCCGCTTCGCCCGTACCTTCGCTGCCGTTCGCTCCGCCGCCCATGTCGCCGCCCTTATTTCCCCGGGTTTCGGGTGCGGTGTCATAATCAAGTTCATCTTCGACGCCGGGCAGAGAGAACATCAATATGCTGTCGGGATTCTCCGGGGCTTCTGTACCGCCATCTTCGAGAATATCGTCGGCTGCGACTTTGCTGTCCCTTGCACCAGTGCTCTGTTCGCTTGAATAAAGTTCCGCCTCTTCCGCCTTCGCGAGATCAGTCTTTTGCAAAAATGCAGGCAGCACGCGCCATCCGACCGCCATGACAGCGATTAGTACCGCCGCTGCCGCGAATGTGCCGAAGCGGCGTGCGAAAATGCGGTGCGGGGTAAGTACCCTGGCTTGCTTTGCGGTGTCGGAATCCGGCCCTGTGCCCTCGGCTGCTATGCGCGCCATTACTTTGTCTTTGAAATCCTCAGGCGGCTCGACTTTTGCCTGGGAAAGCAGCGCGAGAGTAGCCCGGCAACGCTCAAGCTCCCTGCGGCATGCATCGCACGTCGCGAGATGGGCTTCGACGGACGTCGCTATTCTATTGTTAAGATTTCCGTCGAGGTAGTCAAAGAGCTTGTCTCTGACATCCCGGCATCCCGACACTGACATAAAGAATCATTCCTGTAAATTCGATATTTTTCGGTTGAAACGCAGTTTTTTCTGCGTCACTTTCTATGACGCGCAGAATTATAAAATGTTCCGCCTGGTTAAATATTCTTTCACGGCAAGACGAGCGCGATTCAGACGGCTCTTGACTGTTCCAAGCTCCAGCCCGAGCCGCTCGGCTATTTCATCATATGATTTGCCTTCGATTTCGCGCATGATAATGATTTCGCGGTGGGTGTCTGAGAGCGAGAGTATCGCCTCGTGCACCGCCTCCTCGCGCAGTTTACGCTCCAGTGTTTCCGACGGGCTTGCCGTCGGGTCGGAGTCGGGAATATCAAGCTGGCGCGCTTCGGAGTCGTCATCGCTGTAATCGGAAAGCGACACAGGCGCAATACGCCGCGAACGGGCGCGTATGTAATCACGCACGGTGTTCTGGGCGATGCGGTATACCCACGTCGAAAACTTGCAGTCGCCGCGGAAGCTGACAAGCGAGCGGTAAACCTTTATAAACACATCCTGCGAGGCGTCGAACGCGTCGTCGGCGCTGCGCAGCGAGTGATAAGCGAGGTTGTAAACCATGCTCTGGTAGCGTTCAACCAGCTCCGCAAACGCGGACTGGTCGCCGCCGGACGCGCGCCGCACGGTATCTGCTTCGTCGAACTGACGTTCCGGCGAGCTTTCGTCAAGCATCTGTACAACCCCCTCTGTTAGTATTGGTGTAAAAGGTAAATCTGATAAGGAAATAGTAAGAAAGATTATAAGTCAATTTTGTGCTTATATAATGCGTGTTCAGTCTCCGAAGCAGGTTTCGGCGCTTTTCGCTTCACCAGATAGCCGCGCCAGCACCTGCTCTATTTCTTCCGGCGATGTGGCGCGGTTGATGGCATCGCGCGCCTGAGCCGCGCCGGGAATTCCTTTTATATAATGCGAAACCGCACCGCGCGACTCGAGCACGCCGCGCATACCCTTGTCGGCACAGGCTGCGCGCATGTGTGCCGCCGCCGCTTCAATACGCTCGCAGATTGACGGCTCAGCAAATGTACGCCCCTCAAGCACCGCGCGTATTTCTTCAAAAATCCACGGTCTGCCCTGTGCGCCGCGCGCAATCGCAACGCCGTGGCAGCCGGTATAAGCCAACATTTGGAGCGTATCTGCTGCGCACATTATCCCGCCGTTTCCGATTACGGGAATCGAAACGGCGCGCACGACCTCTACTATCGTATCGAGATCGACCGGCGGTGAGTAAAGCTGCTCGCGCGTGCGCCCGTGCACGGTAATTGCGGCGGCGCCCGCCTGCTCGAGCATTCTTGCAAGTTCTGCCGCATTCTTATGCGCTTCGTCCCAGCCGCTGCGGATCTTCACAGTCACGGGTGCGGGTGATGCCGCGCGCACGACTGCCGCGACTATTTCAGCGGCGAGCTCCGGTTCGCGCATGAGCGCTGCTCCTTCGCCGTTTTTCGTGATTTTAGGCATCGGACAGCCCATGTTTATATCTATAAAATCGGGCGGGTTATCGGCTGACAGCAGTTCTGCCGCAGCCCATGCCATTGTTAGCGGTTCGCGCCCGAAAAGCTGGATTGCCGACGGGTGCTCGTCCGGCGCAAGCCTGCAAAGTTCCGGCGTCTTACGGTCGCTGTAGCGGAGCGCTTTTGCAGAAACCATCTCCGTGACGGTAAAGTCCGCGCCGTGTTTGCGGCAGATTCCGCGGAATGTCAAGTCGGTCACTCCCGCCATCGGTGCGAGCCCGAGCGCCGGGACACCGTTGCGCCCGACAGTAATATTGCCGATCTTCATACTATTTGATTATATCCTGACACCGATTTTAATAGGTTAAATTTTTGTTAAAAAACATATTGCATAATAAGACATTTGTCAACACAGAAATGTAAAGGTCACATACATACAGAAGTGTCGACCGATAGCGCCGGACGCCACTGGCGAGAGCCTTGTCTTTGTTTCTACCGTCTATTATTATAAAAATTTTTTACTTTCCCTATTGACATTGACGCCGCGTAAAGGTTTATAATATACCTGCACGTGCAAAATACATTATAAAATAGACAAGCCGGAAAGCCGGGAGGTGACAGAAATCGAACAAGGCTATACCGTAAAACAGCTTGCTAAACTCGCGGGCGTGAGCGCGCGCACGCTTCGCTATTACGACGGAATAGGGCTGCTGGTGCCCGAGCGCCTTGAAAACGGTTACAGAGTATACAGCAGCAAACAGGTAAACAGGCTGCAGGATATTTTGTTTTACCGCGAGCTTGGCGTACCGGCGGGCAAAATCGGAGAGCTTCTCGACTCGGACGGCTATGACAGGCTGAAAGCGCTGCAAAGCCACAGGGCGGCGCTGCTTGCCGAACGCGCCCGGCTTGACACGCTTATCACAAATGCTGAAAAAACTATTGAAGAAATCGAGGGTAAGATTATCATGAGCGACAAAGAGAAATTTGAGGGCTTCAAAGCCAAGTTAATCGAAGAAAATGAAAAGAAATACGGTAAAGAGGCACGCGCCAAATACGGCGATGAGGCGGTTGACGCCTCGAACGCGAAGCTGTTCGGCATGACGCCCAAACAGTACGCGCGGCTTGAGGAACTGACGGCGCTTATCAACACAGAGCTGCCGAAAGCGGCGGCTGCAGGCGATCCGGAAAGCGAAGCCGCACGCCGGGTCTGCGAGCTGCATCGCGATTGGTTATGCTTTTTCTGGAAGGATTACTCTAAGGAGAAGCATCTGGGAGTCGCGAAGTTGTATGTCGACGACCCGCGCTTCAAGGCATATTACGAAGCTCTCGGCGAAGGCTGTGCGGAGTTTCTTTACCGTGCTATTGAAGCATATTGCAAGTGATTCCAATAAAAAATGGGCTGCGGGAGGACGAAAATCCTCACCGCAGCCCTTTTTTATATGTCCGTGTTATTTGAGCGTAATGTTCTGCCTTGCGCTGGTTGCATAGCAGCCGCTTGAAAGGTTCTGCATGAATGCGGCTTCGGCGATGTATTCGCCGGGTATCGCGACGCGGATGATGTAGCTTATCGAGCCGGTTATCGTCCGTGTGCGCCTGCCCGACAGAGCATCGTCCTTCCCTGTATAGTTGGAAACAAAGATGCCGCCCCGCATTGTCTGACCGACATTATAAAGATACGCATATCCGTTGCTGCTCGAGTAATCGCTGTGCTCCATGTAGAAGTAGCGTCCGCCGGACGGTATCAGATCTGTCAGCGTGAAATAGGAGTAGTCGCGGTCGGTTGTCACCTTGTAGTCGAGTTGTACCTTATACAGCCCGCGTGCCGCGTCGTATACAGTGACGGTCTTTTTCAGCGATGCCTCCTCGGTAGGCTTCTCGTCGCGCATCGCTTCATCGAGTGTGCCCATATATGAAGCGCGCACTGCCACGCCATCGTCGGCAGAGATAACCCTGAACCCCGCAAGCCCGGCTTTGTCAAGCGTCAGGCTGACGCACCCGTACGGTGTGAGCGTTTCGGTATGCTCCTCGCCGTCTGCCGTGACGTAAGTGAGCGTAAGCTCCTTGCCGTCCGGCGGTATGAAGGCTCTGACATATGCCGCAAGCTGCAGCACGTAAAGCTCAAGCGACGAGGTGCGCGTAATGATATATTTCGCAAGCGCGTCGGCGTCGTCTCGAGCCACCAGTGACGCGGTCAGAAGCGCAGCGGCTGCTCCCGCAATGCGGTCCTCTGCCGAATCGGTGGAATCCGCAAAGAACATCGAGCCGTCCTCGGCTGTACCGGAATATTTCTCGCGCACCTGCGCATATAGCGCAGAGGCGGATGCATAATCGCCTATCACTGCAAGCGCGGCACAGATGTAAAGCTGTGCTTTAAGCGACATTGTCGCGCAATGTTCCGCTATATAGCGAAGGTCGGTCAGCACCGGCTCGCCAGTCGCCGCCAGTCCCAGATAGAGCGCGGCAAACTCAACATCATCGTCTGCCCCGGCCTCCAGCCGCGTGCGGAACTCGGATGCGAGCATTGCGCGCCGTGCGTCGGACAGCGCTTCGGGCGCAGCCGCGCTGATGAGCGCCGAAAGCTCCAGGTCGGGGGTATCATACGGGAGCAGCGGTATAAGCGTGCCGCCGTATGTTGCGAGCTTATCGCGCGCCTCCTCAAGCTGCTGCTCAAGGTATTCGCCGCCGCCCATCAGTTCAACAACGGCTTTGCCTGCCGCGTAGTACGCCGCAAGCGAGTCTGCGCGCAGGCTGCGCTGCCGCATGACGAGGTTTGCGGCCCCCAGCCATTCGTCGAAGACAGAGTTATAGAATGTCAATGTGACCGGATATGCTGCCGGTTTGATTGTGCCGGTTTCACCCGGCAGTATTTCGCGGAAAACGGGCGCAAGCACGCCTGTTTTTATCACATCAAATGTCAGTTTTACACCGTCGGAGTATTCGCCGCACACGGCGGTTGCCGTCAGGCTGTAGCTTCCCTCTCCGAGCTTGCCGAAGGAGAAGAACACCTGAGTGCCGGCGGGTGCTGTTTTTTCATAGGTTCTAATAGTTTTGCCGTTTACATCCGTGAGAATTGCCGTGTAAGCCGTCTCCAGACCGCTTTCGAGCGCCGTACCGAATACGCGCGCGGAAACTGTCACCTCGTCGCCGGCGATATAATAGTTGTTGGCGTATGCGCTGACGAAGAACGGCAGTGTGGCAACGGTCTGCGAGGTTGCCGCGCCCAGCTTGACGCCGCCCGGCTCGCCCGAGGTCTCGGTTTCCGCAACTGCTGTCAGCCGCCACTTTGTGATATTGTCGGGTACTGTAAATGTGAATGTCGCTGTGCCGTCCGTGGTGTTGAGTGTGGCGAACAGCGGATTGTTAGAAAAGATCTGGCGTATAGCAACATTGCCCGATGCGCTGCTGGCTGTCTGCGGAGCCTCAGCATCGCGTGCCATTTCTTTAGCCGCGTTATCCCAGACGGCACCCGGCATCGGCGCGGGCATTCCTGCCAGAGTTTCGGCTCCATACCTGCCGCCGAAGTCGCCCATAAAATACGGCTGCTGGAACAGCGGAAGTGCCACATTGCGGCATACATACGGTATCACGCGAATGTAGCCGTAGAATTCCGCTGCGGGATCCACATTCTGCTCTCCCAGCGCGAAGCACGCCTCATCCACAACGGCAAGTGTCACGCCGCCGGAGGTCACGGGCTTGCCGGTCGCGGTGTCGATAACGCGGACCGTGACGGTTGCAGTCTCACCGGGCTTGTATGTGTCGCGGTCGGGTGTGATTTCAAGCTTCAGCGAGGAATTTTTCTGGTAGTCATAGCTCAGGTTAGCGCCGCCGGTATATGCAAATTCGCTGCCGTCGAAATAAACGGCGAAAAGCTGCATTCCGGCTATATAGTCGGCTTTATACTCGAGCGAGAAGTTGTTTTCGCCGGTCACGGCGACCATATCGCGAGAGTCTGAGTAAACTGTGTAGAGCAGGCGTCCGCCGTCCACCGGCTCGCCACCGTATTTGAGTGTAAACTCGGTTTTGTCGCCTAAACTCTTGGGCGATGAGTCATACTCAAGCTCATAGTATTTTCTGTCCTGCACATACGGACCGTACCACTCGCTGCCGTCACGAGCGTTTATCGTAAAACTGTAGGTATTGCGGCCTCGCGCGTCTTTATATGTCACCGAATAATACAGCCAGTGGTCGGAGTCGCTTTCGACGTAAGCGAGTTTCAGTTTGCCGTCAGAAAACTTGGCTGTATAGTTTTCAAGTGTCTTCTCGCGCTTTTCATAGCGGTAGGTTTTCGAGGTTGTTTTGCTTATCGGGTCGTAAACCGTACCCGTGGGTATCTCCTCGTACCACGACTCGGCAAGTGTTACACTGACACTGCCCTCGGCAGGCCCCGCGATCAGATTCTGCGGGAAATCAACTCCGTAAATTTCGTCGTCAATGGTGAGCGCCGCGATTTTCTCGGCGTCAAACCTGTCGAGCGTTACAAGAATGTGCCCGTCGCCGCTGTCCTCATCGACGTGTCTGTATGCGAAATACACGTCGCTGTGGAAATACAGCGCGTTGGCATTCAGATACAGCGACGTGCCCTCATATCCGGTAAGCTGAGCGCTGCAGTACAGGCTTGTCGGGTATGTCGAATAGGCGTTCACCGTGCCGGTTTTCAATGTGTAGGTAGCTTTGCCTTCTTCGTCGGTGACAAGCGTTATTACACCGCTGGAAAAGTAATTGAAGTTAAGCTCAAACTTCAGACCCGGCGCGGGTGTTCCGTCAAAGAACGAGGCAGTCAGCGTCAGCGTCGCGTCCTCGCCGAAATTGTAGGCAGGCCGGTCGAATGTGAGTGTTGCGGTGTAGACAGGCTTTTCGTCCTGCGTAACCCGTATATATTTGTTTGCAACGGAGTTGCCGTCAGCGTCGGTAAAGCTGAAGTTGACGCCCCAGCTGTAAAAATCCTCGAGCGTGTAACTGCCCGAAAAGCTGCCGTCGGCGTTGACAGGCAGGCTGACCTTTGTGCCGACGCTCGTCTCCATCGTGATGCGCTTGGGAATCTCACCGCCGCGCGTCGGGCGCAGATAACCGCGGAAGTTCACCGTGTCGTTTGCAAAATACACCTCGCGGTCGGTGAACACTGTGGCAAAATAGCTCTTTGCCGTGTCATAGCTGTAGAGAGAGGCGGCGCGGAACAGCGCATCGCTTCCCTTCTGCACGATTATATAGGCAAAGTCGTTTTCCCCTGTGTCGATATAGCAAATACCGTCTTTGTCGGCTTTTGCGGTTGCGGGCGAATAAACAGTTTCCTTGGAATCGACATTCCAGCGGAAGTCGTCGGGCGCCGAAAACAGCTCCGCCGACACCGATGTGCCGGACACATCAAGTCCGCCCGCGCCCTGCACCCACAAAAGCAGCGAACCTTCCGACGCCTCGGTGTAAAGCCGCAGGTCGGTGACCTGAACAATCGCCTGGAACGTCTTGGTGACCGGCTCGCCGGACGATTTGACGGTCAGCGTCACCTCGCACAGGTAGAAACCGCGTCCGTCAGTGCGCAGCTCGATGAAATTTTTGCGGCTGTACTGGTTTTTCTCAAAAGCGGTAATGGGCGTGGTGTAATCGGCGACCTTCTCAAGCCCATCAGTCGGGTATTTAAACTCCTCGCCGGAGAAATAGATATCGGCGCGCGACTCCGCCATCTTCTTCACGGCGTTCGCCAGCGCATGCGCAGACGGATAGCGCCAGATTTTGACCTGCGCGTCGTCCTCCTTTATCTCCTGCCCCTCGCTTGTGTAGACCCACCATTTGTATACCGGTGTCTGCGAGGTGCCGAAGATAAGCTCGTTTGCTTCCGGGCTGATGTAAACGCGTCCGTCGGCGGTGGTCGTAGGCTCCGCTTCGGTGCGGAATTTCAGTGTAGTGCCGGCTTCAAGCGTTTCACCCGACGCGGCGGCAAGTCCTGCGTCAACCGTAACTGTATAAACAGTGTTCACCACAAGATAATCGTCAGGTATAAGTACAACCGTCTTGCCGTCGGGGTAAAACTTTATGGTGTATTTTATTTCCGGATCGACTTTTATGAAATCGCCGATGCTTTTGCCGTCAACAGGCTTTGTGAACCGCAGCTCGATGCCCGTGTTGACAGGCACACCGACCGCAAGGACGGCGGGCAATGTGGATTTCAGCTTAAATTTCGTTTCTGTCTGAAATGCAAAGCGCAGCACCGGCATCTGACCCTCGCCGCCGACGCCTATGCTGTAAACCGCGCCTTCGTCAAGCGGCTGTTCGGGTGTAAGCCGGTAAACCGTATCGGACTGCTTTTCGACTGTGTAATCGACAGCGGGATATATCGATACATGCTTTATAATCTCCGCCTCGTCGGTCTCGCTTGCCGTGGTCAGTATAAATGCGGCGTCCGTCGGGATTGCATCGTCCGGCGCATCTCCCTCGGGCTTGACAGTCGCCGCAGCGAGCGCTTTGGGTATTGTACCGGTGCGCAGCGCTTTAAAGCCGCCGCCCGCAAGCGTATAGCCTGCACTGGATACGTCTATTGTAAACGTTTTTTTATTGCCATTGTCGTCTGTATCGGAGTCCAGCGCTCCGCTGTTTGCACACGCGGCAAACAATGGCATGCACAGCACCGCACAGAGTACAAGGCACAATATTCGACGGATTCTCATTTGCTTATCTCCCCGGCTGTTTTTTAAGTCATAATTGACTTTCATATATGACTTTGGTATCAAGTATGACGCCTGTTGCCACCTTTTGTTCCCAATTGTCTTACATACATATATAAAACATATATAAAACCGCCGGCAGCTTTTTTGGAAAGCTGCCGGCGTGATTTTTGCTGTCAGCCGTCGCAGACGAGGATGTTGTCTATATAAACCGTCTGTACGGAATTGGTCGCAAGCCGCAGGCTTATGCCGGTGATAGTTTCACCTTCAAGGTATCTGCCGATATTCACGGTGAACCGCGACCATTCGCCGGGCTTGCCGTAGGTCTGCGATGTGTCGACAGCGGGCAGTTCCGCCGCATCGGTCTGTGACAGGCGCCTGCCCGATGCGGTGTAGATTTCAAGCGACACACGTAAGCCTTCCGCAGTGTTCGAATATGCAAAGAAACGCACGCGCATACCCCGGCTGATTTTGTAGCCTGAGCCGTCCGCACTGCCGGGCAGCCCGAGCAGCATAAACTCGCACTCGCCCGCGCCGGAGGTTGTCAGCTTGTATGACATTGTACCTGACAGTGCCGCCTCGTCGGTCAGCTCAAGCGAAGCGCCGCAGGTGTTGTGTATCTGTCGCACATTTGCAACCGGGTCGGTGTCACGTTCAAAACTTGTGCGCATATACACCGGTCCCGCCGAGAACGGGATGTCGGGCTGAGCCGGATATGACTCATAAGAGGTGCCGGAGCGGAACAATTCTGTTATCCTGCCTGTCAGCCGCAGATAGTAGTCCGATGACAGCCAGTTGCCGTCTGCCGCGTAGGTCAGAAAATACTGATCCGTGGGCGTCATGGAGCTGTCCTCTGCCCCTTTGGCAATTGCGGTTGCCTCGTCGTACTCGTCGAACATGGCGAGATACACAGACGTGCATTTTGTACGCGCAATCGCACGCGCCTGCTCCCATATGAACCGGCCGGACTCGCGCGGGATATGATTGCGCTTGCCGCCGTTCCAGTTTGACCACGCAAAACCCGAGAAAATCACGGGCATATAGTCTTTGCCGCCCAGATTTTCGCAGTACTGCAGGTCGGTTTGCACCCTCTCTATTGTATACTCACCGGCAACATCAGAACCTCCGAAGCGTCCCACCTGCCACGGCGATATCATGTGGTAGAGGTTGTATACTTCCCTGTAGCCCTTCAGCGCGTCGCGGGTTTCTGTGAACCAGTGCGTCGGGGTGCCGCCGATAACGTAAAAACCGAGGTCGAGCAGATACTTTACGGTGCGCACGCCCTCTGCGGCCGAAACTCTGCAGTTTCCGCCCACGCCCAGCCCCCAGACCTGTATTACAGGCTTTCCGCCGTGGTAGAGATAGCTGCTGAATGAAAGCAGCTTTTCACGGATGCTGTCAAAGTCGGCTTTTAAGGTGTCAAAAAACCCTTTGTCGGGCGCGCCTGAAATATCATAGCAAAGGTAGAAAATCCGCCCGTATTTTTCGCTTGACGCGCCCACATTTTCAATGACCTGCGCCATTTTGCCGTATATCTTCGGATTTCTCGCGTCGGTTACAAACCGCTGCAGCGCAACGCCGTCGATGCCGTACCGGGCCATCCAGCGGAAATGCGTGTCGATAACACTGGCGATGTTGCCCGAATACAGCTTTGCCTCTTTTCCGCAGCCAAGCGCGCCGAGGTTTGTTTTATAAAGCGCGTCCTCCGGATATTCGCGCGTGTCGGGGTAAATTTCAAAAGTTATATTGTCTTTTGCAGGCGTGCTGCCCGCCCAGTGAAACCATCTGTCAAACTCAATACCGCTTCCGGGCGTGTTAAACCATGCCTGGTAGCCGCAGACTACCTTTCCGGCAAGCGTCGACGCGTCAACTCTCGAATATCCGGTGACAGATGCAGCCGGAGCCGCCGGCTCGTCCTCGTAGGGCGATCCGTAGCTCTCAAACTTTGCACCGGTTCCGGAAATCGCTGCGGCATCACCCGCACAGGGCGGTGTCACCGTCGATTCGGTGTAATTGTGTTTATTTCCCATTTGTTATTTCCCAAGCTGTTCTTCAAGCTTTTCATACGAGGTCGTAATCTGTTTCAGCTTGGCGTTGAGAAGTTTCTCGTTTTTCGCATACAGTGAGGCAAAATCCTTTGACGGGCTGGAGAAAAGCAGCGTCTGGAGCATACCGTTGATGTCGGGGATATAAATATACGAGAAGTCGAGCACACGCACGTCGTTGATCATGTCAAGCACCTTTACCGACTCGTCGTCAAAGGTGAATTTCTGCTTTAACGCGATTTCATAGTATGCGGGGAATATCTGCTTATAGCCCTCTGCGCTCATCGCTTCGAAGATAACGCCCGAAAAATCGGTGTCCAGCGAGGTTATCGGGAACAGCAGGAAGCGGTCGGTGTATTCCGCAAGATAGTTCTCCTGCTTTTCGTCAAGCTTGGGCAGCATGACTATACCGTAGTTGACTTCGGTGTAACGGTATTTTTCAACTGCGTCGCCGACCTCGCCGAACCCAAACACCGCGAGCTGCGAGCCGAACAGCTTTTCCGTGCCGGCATAATCCAGAATTATGCCGCCTTTTGACTCGTGCAGCAGTGAGTACATCTTT
Source organism: Clostridia bacterium (assembly GCA_033808535.1). Taxonomy (GTDB): domain Bacteria; phylum Bacillota; class Clostridia; order Oscillospirales; family CAG-272; genus DTU078. The sequence continues at coordinate 2,843 of JAPXNL010000031.1, read as the reverse complement.
TCAACAAGCGTTATCGTGCGCTCGTTGTTAACACCGATTTGAAGACCGCCGTCCTCGGTCTTTATGACAGGCGTCAGATCGAACATCTCAAGGTAGCAGTAGATCGGGCCTTTAGCCACATACCCGTAACGGTCTTCCAAATCTTCCTTGCTGTTGCCGTTGAGGTCCTCAAAGATGTCCTTCACCATCGAGCTGAATTTGTCGAGCGTCCATGTGCCGTCTAAAACGTATTTATACGGCTCTTCCATGTTGTAGTCGACAATAAGGTCTTTGTTGAAGAACAGCACACGCGTCCAGTGGAAGCCGCGATAGCTGAAGTTGGAGCTTGCCAGATACATCTGACCGCGATAGGTCAGCGACTCCACGGCGTTGGACGGCCACCACGGCTTTTCAAAGTTGAGGTGCGGAATGTCGTACACGTTGTGGAACAGTCCCTGAATCGCCAAACCGCCCGACAGCGAGTCGTGGTTTTCGGCAACCTCGAAGGCGTCTTCGCCGCTGGTAATGACCTGGCGTATTTTATCGCTGTGAACAACGTCGTCTCCGCCTGAGTCTATGTTGACAATGTCAACGTTAAAACGCTCTTCGGTGGTGCCGATGGCGGCGAAAATAGCGTCGTTGATGACTTCGCCGTCCTGCTCGTCGGTATAGAAAGTGGTTTCGCGCCCGGTTGACGAGTAGATTCGGAATTCCCTGCCATCGTAGTTGTTTGCGGGCAGGTCGTCAGGAATCGCCTTGCGCGCATCAATCTCCGACGTTTCCTCTTCGTTTGATGCAGGTGCTGTTGTATCTGCTCCGCTGCCATTGTCCTTGTCGCCGGCACATGCCGACAAGACGACAGTCAGCATTAAGAGCAGTGCCATAAATAGCGAGAATTTTTTCATTAATTTCTCCCCTTGTAATTGAAATTATTTTACAAAAATAATACGAGCATGGTTAAGAACTGACGGGTTAACAGCTACCGATTAAGCAGCCCATTTTTGGCTGTCTGAGCACTGTGTCTAACCTGCAAGCTGCTCTTCGAGTTTTTCGTAGGATTTGATAATCTGATTCAGTTTGGCGTTGAGCGATTTTTCGGTTTTAGCGTAGAGCGATGAAAAATCCCTCGAAGGGTTGTTATAGAACAGCATGTTGAGAATGCCGTTGATGTCGGGGATATAGACGTACGAGAAGTCTATAACGCGCACTTCGTTGATTATATCGAGTACCTGAACCGACTCGTCGTCATAGGTAAACTTCTGCTTGAGCGCGATTTCGTAGTATGCGGGGAATATCTGCTTATAGCCCTCTGCGCTCATGGCTTCAAAAATCATGCCCGAGAAGTCGGTATCAAGTGAGGTTATCGGGAACAGCATAAAGCGGTCGGTGTACTCGCCATAATAGCTATCCTGCGATTCGTCGAGCTTGGGCTGCATGACTATGCCGTAGTTGACGTCGGTATAGCGATATATGTCGACCGCGTTCGAGATATAGCCGTGCGCGAACAGCGCGCGCTTCGAGCTGAAAATTTTCTCTGTGGTGGCAAAGTCGCGTATCATGCCGCCCTTCGACTCGTGGAGCAGCGAGTACATCTTTTCGACGAGAGTCAGCGTGCGCTCGTTGTTGACGCCCAGCTCAAGTCCGCCGTCTTCGGTTTTGATTACCGGGTTAAGCCTGTACTGCTCAAGATAGCAATATATTGGCCCTTTCGCCACGTAGCCGAACAGGTCTTCGTCGTCGCGCTGGCTGTTGCCGTTGAGATCCTCATAGGTGTCTTTGGTCATCGATATGAACCTGTCAAGCGTCCACGTGCCGTCGAAAACGTACTTATAGGGCTCTTCCATGTTGTAGTCGAGAAGCAGATCCTTGTTGAAGAAATATACGCGCGTCCAGTGGAAGCCGCGGAAGCTGAAGTTGGAGCTTGCCAAAAACATCTTGTCGCGGAAAGTCAGCGATTCAACGGCATTTGACGGCCACCAGGGCTTTGTATAGTTGAGGTAAGGAATATCGTACAGATTGAGAAGCAGGCCCTGAACCGCGAGACCGCCCGACAATGAGTCGTGGTTTTCGGCGATTTCAAACGCGTCCTCGCCCGCGGTGATTGTAGAGCGGATTTTGTCATTATGCCCCACGTCGTCGCCGCCCGACGGGACGTTGACGATATCGACGTTAAAGCGCTCTTCGGTTGTGGCAATTGCATTGAAAATCGCGTCGTTTATAACTTCGCCGTCCTGCTCCTCGGCATAAAACGTGGTTTCGCGACCCGGCGAAGAGAAGATGCGGAACTGCCTGCCGTCGAAATCCCTGTCGGGCAGGTCGTCTGATATTGCTTTGCGGGCATCGACTTCCGATGTTTCGGCATTCGAAACCGTTGCGGCTGTGGTATCAGCAGCAGCGCCTCCGTCCTTTTCACCGGCGCAGGATGAAACAATAAGAGACAGTGCGATTGTCAGAACAAGTATGAATGAGACTTTTTTCATTGCTGTTTATGTCCTCTGTTCTTAATTAAATTGAGTCCGGCATAATTAATGTACCCGGTTAACGCTGTATGTTCGCGGATTATATTTCATTATCAAGTAAAGTGCAGTCGCGCTTACCTTTAGTCCATTGCAAACACGCCCGGCAGCTCACCGATTAAATCGGATGGCAGCATCGCGCGTTTAGTCAGCCTTCCGGCGCAGCGGCTTGCTGCCTCTGAGTGAAGGGCGCAGCCAACCGCAGCCGCAATTTTGGGCTCCGAACCCTGGGCTAAAAATGAGGCTATCATACCGGCAAGCACGTCGCCGCTGCCTCCCTTGGCAAGACCCGAGTTGGGCGTGCTTGTGTTCATCAATACTGTGCCGTCGGGCGTGGCTATATGAGTT
>JAPXNL010000030.1:15815-18599 GCA_033808535.1 Clostridia bacterium | reverse complement strand
GTGACAACCGCGGTTTTCCCCAGCAGGGGTATTTTAAACGGTAAAGTCATGTATTATCCTCCTAATCATGTGTAAAGCAAATTGCATTGCCGGTGAGCCGTGCCTTGTTTTATTCCGCTGCAACGGGGAATGGGGCGCGGCTATCTTATATTCGCGTCTTGTTACACTGCTGCGATGTTGAGCAGTTGCGCGGCTCTTTTATTTTCGCATTTTTTCACTTCGCTGCTATGCAGAGCGAGGTGCGGCACTCTTATATTCGCGTTTTTTTCACTGAGCAGCAGCGCAGAACGGGGGCGAGGTTCTCTGATGGCTATGTATTACTTCCGGTTAATCCTCTACCGGATATGCGATTGTCGTCATCAGCGCCATCTCGGCGGCGGAGGTGTCCAGCCGGCTGTATTGCACGACTATGGGCACAGACGATTCGACCAGCGCGGCGTAGGGTGTATCGCGCGGGATAATCGCGCCGTCTGCATCGCGCATTTTGTCCATGCGGATGTGATGTGTCTTCTGTGCTCCGCAGTGTGAGACAAACCCGCTCATCGCCGGACGATCTTCAAAGTAGAGCGTCAGCTTTATTTCCGCGTCGGTGTCGGAGGTGTTAATAACACAGATTGCCTCGTGCGAAATATTGGGGTTTTTCGAAACAGAGTTGAGATAGCAGTCGGGTATCAGCCAAACCTTTTTTCCATAAGCAGCCATGATTTTTGACTCCTTTATAATAAAAAATTTTCAGTTTTAGTTTGTAAGGTGTTATTTCCCAAGCAATAATTTCCTCAGCTCGCCAGGCGTATTGCATATAGCTTTGGCGCCGGTCTCAATCAGCAGCTCTGCCGGGCGATAGCCCCAGCTCACGCCCACGGGAAACATCCCGGCGTTTAATGCTGTGCTTATATCGATGTGCGAGTCTCCGATGAATGCCACCTCGTCGGGTCTGACATGCAGTACGCCCGCGAGGTAATACGCCGCCGCCGGATCGGGCTTGTGCGGCAGAAAAGCCTGTCCCCACACGGCATAATCGTCAAACGCATCATCGCCGAACAGTTTATAAATTATCGCCTTAACCATCGTGTCGTGTTTATTTGATAGCACGCCCAGCCTGAATCCTGCGGCGCGCAGCTCCGCGATAAGCTCCGTCATGCCGACATATGCGTATGTTGTATCAAGGTAATGGCGGGAGTAACATTCCTTGTAGATCGCAAGACAGCGGTCAAGCTTGTCCTCGTCTTGTTGCACCGGCTCAGGCAGGCATCCGCGCACAAACTCGCGCGCGCCGTTGTTGATGCTTGCAAGCACCGTTTCGCGGCTCACTTCGGGAAATCCGACCGTGCGCAGCATCTCATTCATTGAAGTTCGCAGGTCACCTATCGTATCGCATAGTGTACCATCCAAATCAAAAATAGCGGCGGAAAATTGCAATGTATAAAAACCTCATTTTCTTGTGTTTTACACAATTATAACCCATTTGTGCAGTTATTTCAAGCGTTTAATTTATTATCATCCTGCGGACAAGCGCTATATAAAAAATATTACGTATTCTATTGACATATCGAGTATATCATGGTAATATATTTATGATATTATTTTGATATCACTAAAAGGAGTTGCACAGATGAATAACATAAACGACAAAAAGATTGTCTACGAAGAAATCGAACAGAAAGCATCGAGCGGAATGGCGGTGCTGATAATCAACACCCTGCTCATTATAGGCGCCGTGTTTTTGATCATCTTCGGCGGGATCATGCTGGAAAACGGCAAAAACGCGCTGGGGACTGCGATGCTCGTAGTCGGCATAATTTACTCCTGTGTCGGACCTTTGGTGTACGCCGGTCTGAAGGTTGTAAAGCCGAATGAAGCGCTGGTATTGACACTGTTCGGAAAATATACCGGAACACTGAAACGCGAGGGGTTTTATTTTGTCAACCCGTTTAGCGCGGCTGTGAATCCGGCCGCTCCGAAGCCTGTACCTGCCGGAACGCAGGCGTCGAATTCCATAAATACAGGGCAAGTCTCCAGCTCGTCACTTTACGGCAAGCATATATCGCTTAAGGCTATGACGCTGGTCAACGATAAGCAGAAGATAAATGATCAGCTCGGCAACCCCATCGAGGTCGGAGTTGTGATTATCTGGCGTGTTATCAACACTGCCATGGCGGTATTCAATGTCGACAATTTCATGGAGTATCTGTCGGTGCAGTGCGACTCGTCGCTGCGCAATATCGTACGCATATACCCGTACGATGTGTCCGACGACGACGAGAAGTCGCTGCGCGGGTCGAGCGCCGAAGTCGCCGACAAGCTTAAGACAGAGCTGCAGAGCAAGGTTGAGATTGCCGGTCTTGAGATAATCGAAGCGCGCATTACGCACCTCGCCTACGCTCCCGAAATCGCCGCCGCCATGCTGCAGCGCCAGCAGGCAACGGCTATCGTCGACGCGCGCAAGATGATCGTCGACGGAGCTGTGGGTATGGTGGAGATGGCGCTGAACAAGCTGAGCGAAAACCAGATCGTCGACCTTGACGACGAGCGCAAAGCCGCAATGGTGTCCAACCTGCTTGTGGTGCTCTGCGGCAACCGCGACGCTCAGCCTGTAGTCAACAGCGGCAGCCTGTATTAAACCGAGCGTAAAAATGGCCAGTGATAAAAATACGCCACCCGAATCGGTATCAGAGGAAAAAAGCGCCGGTTCCAAAAAGCAGATCCTGCTCCGCCTTTCGCCCGAGCTGTACCACAAGCTTCAGGCATGGGCAGAAGACGAATTCCGCTCCCTGAACGGGCAGA
>JAPXNL010000030.1:0-15805 GCA_033808535.1 Clostridia bacterium | reverse complement strand
CCTGTTGACCGATTGCGTGAAGCGCCGCGAGAAACGCTGATTGCATTGTGCCACCAACCCTCAATAACTGCAATTACAATTCATCAAAGACCGTCTTGATGCACCCGTCGGCAGCATTTCGGTAAAATTCGTTGGCTGCTTTTTGTGCCCAATATATTCTTCCATAAAATATATGCCGCCCGACCTTTTTCCGGTCGGGCGGTCTGCGTTTCACCGGGGCAAATCTTATCATTAATGGTAAAACAGGAAAATTTTTTCGAGCTGTAATGCCCGGATATTTTCAAAAAATAACAAATGCATCTATTTACATAACCGATAATTTATGGTATAATTTGCTTCGTATATACGCGGTAGTGTCACATGCCGCGTCTGAAGGAAATTATAAATATGAATGTTCAAAGCAATATCAAAGCCGAAAAGAAAACGCTTAATATAATAACAATTTCGGACATTTTAATATATCTGTATAAGCATATTCTGGTTATAATCCTGTGCGTCCTGTTCGGGCTGGCGCTCGGACTTGTCGCACAGATTAATTTAACCGGCACGGATATTAAGCCGACCTACAGCGCAATGTCCTCCATGCTTGTAACCTCGAAACCGTCTTATATCATTGAATACGGCGAGCCGATATATTCAGATCCCTCCGATCTCAAAACGGCAAACAGTATAATACCCACTGTTACATACCTTATAAAAACTGACCGCGTAATATCGCTTTTGACCGAACGGCTGGATCAGGAATATCTTGACGTTGATATAGATAAAATAAAAGATTCCATCATACTTGAAAACGCCGAGAATACTCCTATCATCGAGGTGACGCTGTACTGGCCCGATGAAGCCGAATGCATATTGATACTGAATGCGCTCATGGACGTGCTTCCGAAAGCGATGCTTGAGACCATCAACATCGGCAGCGTCACCGTTATCGATAAAGCAGTGGAGGCAACGCCTATCTATACGCCGCCTGTCAAGTATATTATCGCGGGCACGGTTTTGGGCTTGCTTGCGGGTTTAGGCTTCGCGATATTAGCCGGCATCCTGTCGCCAAAAGTACATAACCAAAGCGATATAAAGAACCTTCTCAAGCTCGAAACGCTCGCAGAGCTGCCGCTTGCCGGTAAAAAATCAGGGCTGCTGCTCTCTGAAGAAAATCTGCCCGTCGAATATGGGGAAGCCTGTGCTATAATGGCTTCGATATTCCAGTATACCACAGCAAAGCATGGCGTCAAATCCATATATGTAACCTCAGCAGTCAGCGGCGAGGGCAAAACCACCGTTTCAGTTAACCTTGCGCTGGCATTGGCTCAGAAAAAGAAGCGCGTTGTGCTCATCGACATGGATATCCACCGCCCGATGATTTCCGGGATACTCGGTATCCCCGCCAACGTACCTACCATACAGGACGTATTAAATGAAACGGCGCCGGTCGCCGACGCACTGTTCCGGCTGAACGATTATTTACTCGTGTTTCGCACCGGCGAGGAAGCGCCGGAGACAAATGCGGAGGAACTGGGCAAGCTCGTCGCCATATTAAGCAAGCACGCGGACTACATAATTATTGACACGCCTCCAGTCGGACTTGTGTCCGACGCGCTGGCTTTAAACTCTTGCGTCGACGGCGTTTTGTTTGTTATAAAGCAGGATTATGCCAATATGGGGCTTATTGCCGACTCAATAAACATAATCAGGGACTCCGGCGCCGATTTGCTCGGCTGCATTTTCAACGGCACGCGGCGGTCCATCAGCGGCAAATATTATAAGAAAGGCCTCTATTACAGCAAATATTATAAAAAATCCGGCGGTTATTACCGGCGCGGCTATTATTACCGCCTCAGTCCTGACGAATCTGCGCAAAACCCCGACCAAGAGGCTGAAAAATCGGATCCATTCCAGATAAATCCCGAAGAAATTGCGAAAGCCGTCAATGCGTCGCGGTCGGCGCAGAGGAAAAAGGTGCTTCATGAATAACATGTCACACAGAACAGCCGCAAATCGTAAGTCATTATGACAAACAGAGCGGTTAATATGAAGGCGGGCATACTTTTTCTGGTACTGCTCGCTCTATGGTCGGCATTTATCTTTTCAAGATCCGGCAAAACCGCCGACCAGTCTTCGGGTGAAAGCGCAGCTTTGATAAGTTTTATCGCCGGTATACTCGACAGCGGATTTGCTGATATGCCGCCCGAAGTAAAACATGAATATATCGAAAGTCTGCAATTTATCGTGCGCAAAGCCGCGCATTTTGCGGTATTTGCAGTTCTTGGTGTACTCGGAGCTGCTGCGGCGTATTCGTTTAAAGTAAACAGGCTGGCAGCATTTATATATTGCGTGCTTTTTGCGGCAAGCGACGAGATTCACCAGTATTTTGTACCGGGGCGAAGCTGTGAGCTGCGCGATTTTTTAATAGACCTGGCAGGTGCCGCGGCAGGCATTATAGTGGCTGCGGCTACAGGCGCCGCAATTCGGGCCGTCACAGGGCGGCGAGGCAAAAAAGCCCGTAAAAATAAGTAACAAACGGAGGCATTTGTTATGGCTTTGTTTGAAAAAATCACACGCTCGGAATCGGGCAGGCTGCAGCATGCCGATTTCAGGCGTTTTCATTATCCTGCAAACCGCGGCAAGATTCTAACTTTTTCCGGCGTGGACGGGCTTGACGTATATAATACCTCTATTCCCTTCACCGACGACAGCCGCACCGTAATAGCCGGGCGGGTCGAGAGCCGCGATTCCGAGAAATCGCGCACTATGTTCTTTGAAGGCAGCGATACAAACTGGTCGCTCATCGCCGACGCGCCCGTGTTCGACCTGCAGGACCCGTTCGTCACTTTCATAGACGGTGAGCTACTGCTGGGCGGCGTATATGTCGATTGGGACCGGAGCCCTATCTATTACGAAACCCGGTTTTACCGCGGCAAGTCGATATACGACCTTAAATATATCTTTTCAGGGCCGGGCTATATGAAAGACATACGCCTGCTTCAGCTTGGCGACGGGCGCATTGCAGTTTTCTCGCGCCCCAACGACGAAGCGGTCAGAACAAAACACCAGTGCGTGTGCAAGGTCGGATTTGCAATCGCCGACAGTCTTGCCGATATAACGCCCGGTTTCATATACAACGCGCCGTATCTGGAAAACCTGTTCCCCGACGACGAATGGGGCGGCTGCAACCAGCTCCACGACCTCGGCAGCGGCAGGATAGGCGTTATCGGACACCGCTCGTGGGGCAAAGTGATAGACGGCGTTCACTATCTCCATTATTACAGCATCGCATTCGGAGTCGATTATCTGCGCGGCACGCATACCGCGCCGAAGATTATTGCCGACCGCTCGTGTTTCCCCGACGCGCCTCCAAAGCAGCCTCGTCTTGCCGATGTCACGTTTACCTCCGGCATTGTGCGGCTGGGCGGCGGAAAGGCAATGCTATACTCCGGTTTGAGCGACGCATGCGAGGGGCGCATTCTCATCGACGACCCGCTGCTCGAGTACGAAAACCTCGCAGCACGCTGACTGAAATCTAAAAGCCATATAAAAAGGGCGTATACCCGCGGGCACTTTATTGTGCCTATCGGTTATACGCCCTTATTTTTATTATCGCAGCTATTGTATATTCAGAGCAGCACTATCCCTGCATCTCTGCAGCGCTGTTCATCTTCGGGTCGCCACAGCGACGACTGAACCTCGCCGATATGCGCTTTGCGCAAAAAATACATGCACATGCGCGACTGGCCGATGCCCCCGCCAATTGTCAGCGGCAGCTCGCCCGCTATCAGTGCGCGGTGGAACGGCAGCTCGGCACGCTCCGGGCAGCCGCGCTCCGCAAGCTGTGCCAGCAGCGTCTCTTCGTCAACGCGGATGCCCATGCTCGAGAGTTCGAACGCGTTGTCGAGCACGGGGTAATAGACGATAATATCGCCGTTGAGCGACCAGTCGTCATAATCGGGCGCGCGCCCGTCGTGAATCTGCCCGGATTTCATCCTGCCGCCTATTCCCATAAGGAATATCGCACCGTAGCGCTTGACCGCCATATACTCCCGATCTTTCGGCGAGAGATCGGGATATTCGTCCTCAAGCTCCTGGGCTGTGATAAAATGTATTTCTTCTGGCAGCAGGGTGTTGACGAAATCGTATTCGTTTGCTATATAGTGTTCGGTATGCAGCAGCGATGTGTAAATCTTGCGCACTACCTTTTTCAGCGTTTCGACGTTGCGGTCCGAACGGTCTATGACGCACTCCCAGTCCCACTGATCGACATACACTGAATGCATATTGTCGGTCACTTCATCGCGGCGGATGGCGTTCATGTCGGTATAAAGCCCCTCGCCGCGCTTAAAGCCGTATGCACCCAGCGCCCAGCGCTTCCATTTCGCCAGCGACTGCGGGATTTCGGCAGTTTCGCCTATATCGGGAATATCAAAAGAAACCGCGCGCTCAACGCCGTTGAGATTGTCGTTGAGCCCGCTGCTTGCGCGCAAAAATAAGGGCGCGGAAACTCGCGTCAGGTTCAGCGCTATCGCGAGATCGCGCTCAAAAAAGTCTTTAACCTTTTTTATAGCAACAACCGTGCGGCGCATGTCAAGCACTGGTTTATAGTCTCTGGGTATTATAAGTCCGCTCATAAATCACTTTCTCCGTCAGTACGGATTTTATACAGCTTTGCGCGGCTTCGCTTGCCGATACACTCTGCAGCGCCCACATAGCACATCACATTCATGACTGTCTGCGCTAATCCGCGCGATATTTTTTTTATTTTCGCAAGCTCCGCGGACGTAAATTCGTCCGGCAGCCCGTCGAGCAGCGCTGCATAATCGGCACTTTTGTGCAGATAAACAGGCTCGCCCGCCCCTATTGGAATCCGCTCCGCGCGTGTCGAACCCTTTTTGCGGTCGCGGCTCCAGCCGTCAAGCCGACGGTATTCCTCGACATCGACCGGCTGAAGGCAAATCGTCAGGTTGGGGTCGCGCAGAAACATTTTTATTCTATACAATTCAACAAACGCATCAAGCAGTTTGCCGGTTTTCGGCGATTTCCGACGGCTGACAATCTCTCCGGTGTCATTATTCACCCAATTCAGCCATTTTTCGCGCACCACGGGGTAGACTACCGTCACTTTGTTACTGTCAAGGAACGTCGTCAGCTTCACCCGCATGGCATTCAGCGCGCGCGTCTGGATCTCTATGATCTCATCGCCGCGCATTATGTCCGCAATGTAACCTTTATATTTGACCTCGTGGCAGGTTTGGTCAGGCTCAAACAGGCGTTTAAGCGCCGCGTGCAATGTACGCTCGCTGAGAGTGCCGATACCGCTCCTTATGTCTGCGGATTCTTCCGATGTAATCTTCTTGTTTTCTTCCCGCCCGGCTGCCTCATCTGTTTCAGATCCAGGCATTGCGAGCGGAGGTTGTCCGGTGCTCATTCGAGCCCGAACAGGCGCAATGCTTCTTTTGCCGCCTGCTGTTCGGCCTCGCGTTTTGTGCTGCTTTTGCCGCGCCCGATGATATTGTTGTTCAGCCTTGCTTCCACCGTATACACCCGGCGGTGCGGCGGGCCGGATTCGTCTGTGACCACATATTCGAGCAGCACATCGCGCTCGACCTGCACGACCTGCTGCAACAGGGATTTGTAGTCTTTGACATTTGCAGCTATAACACGCTTTATTTCGGGTTCAAGAAACCGGAGCGCGAATTTCTTCGCTTCTTTCATTCCGCCGTCGAGGTATATTACCGCGAGCAATGCCTCAAACGCGTCGGCAAGAATCGATGGCCGGCGCTCGCCGTGCGACAGCACCTCGCCGTGCCCGAGCAAGAGATAACTGCCCAGACCAATCTCCTGCGCATATTCGCTTAGCGCACGTTCGCAGACTGCCTGCGCGCGTATTCGCGAGAGCTCGCCCTCCGGCAGCTTCGGATAAGTTTCGTACAGGTATTCGCTTGCGATAAAAGAAAGCACTGCATCGCCAAGAAATTCGGCGCGTTCGTTGCTTTGGGCAAGAGTGCCCTTCGCCTTCATCTCGTTGGAGTATGACGAATGGGTCAGAGCCAGCTTTAAAAGTCCCTTGTCACGGAACTCGTATCCAAGCGTCATCTCCAGCGCATTTACATCCACGGCGCGTTATTCTCCCAGCTCGTCGCCCACTGTCAGGCGCGCGATTTCGTATATTATGCCGGTATTTATATAGCCTATCGCTTGACGCACGGCGTTCTTAATCGCTTCTGCATCGGAGCTGCCGTGAGCCTTTATAACCGGTTTTGACAGCCCGAGCAGCGGTGCGCCGCCGTACTGAGAAGCGCTGAAGTCGTTTTTCAGCTTCATCATGCCGCTTTTAACAAGCATTGCCGAAGCTTTGGTTAAGAGGTTCTTAAAGAAAACATCTTTAATGCGGTGCATTATATAGCTGCCGCAGCCTTCCGTCAGCTTGAGCACGATGTTGCCGGTGAAACCGTCCGTGACAAGCACGTCGCAGACGCCGTAGGGCAGCTCCTTGCCCTCAACATTGCCCTTGAAATTTATCGAGGAATCCTGCTCGAGCATGTTGTATACCTCAACAAGCAGCTTCGTGCCCTTAGTCCGCTCCGCTCCGATGTTGAGCAGTCCCACCTCAGGCGACGGTATGCCGAAGATGCTGCGCATGTAAATCGTGCCCATCTGTGCGAGCTGAACATACGCAGGCGCCGCAAGCTCTACATTTGCGCCGCAGTCGAGCATGAGCATCGGCCGGCCGAACGGCATTACCGTGGCTATCGCGGCTTTGCGCACGCCTTTTATACGGCGCACAATCAGCGTTGAGCCGGCGTAAAGCGCACCGGTGTTGCCCGCCGACACAAACGCGTCGCCCTCCCCCTCCGACAGCATTTTCAGTCCGACAGCCATCGACGAGTCACTCTTGTCGCGCACAACCGACAGCGGGTTGTCTTCCATCGATATAACGCTGGCTGCGTGTGCGAAGCTGATGTTGCTGCGGTTGATTTCGAGGTTGTTTTCAGCCGCAATGCTTGTGATTGTGTCCTCGTCGCCAATCAGTGTTATGTTGCAGTCATAAGCGGAGGCGGCCATTACGGCCCCTTTTATGATTTCGAGCGGCGCGTTGTCGCCACTCATCGCGTCTATCAGGATTCTCATCTGTTATTTTTCCTCTACGGCTGCATATTCGTATTCTTTTTCGCCGCCGGGCAATTCTTTATTTTCGTCGCTTTCCTCCGGCAGATCGCGCTTGTATCCGCAGGATTTATCCTTGCACACAAGCTGGTGTTTTCCCTTTTTTACATAAAGCGGTTTTCCGCAATTGGGGCAGGCTTCGTTTGTGGGCATATCCCACGACACAAAGTCACAGTCGGGATATTTTTCGCAGCTGTAAAACACGCTGCGGTTCTTGCTGAAGCGGCGCACGAGTTCGCTGCCGCACTTCGGGCATTTTACGCCGATCTCCTGCGCAAGATGCTTTGTATTTTTACACTCCGGGAAACGGCTGCACGCGAGAAAATCCCCGTAACGTCCGTGCCGCTTGACCATCGGCGCGCCGCATTTGTCACATATCACATCTGTCGGTTCAGGGTTGTCGCGGACTTTTTCTGTGGGATTGCCGTCGCGGTCGAGCGGTTTTGTGTTCTTGCACTCCGGATAGTTGGGACAGGCCGCGAATTTGCCGTAGCGCCCGTTTTTAACTATCATGCGGCTGCCGCACTTCTCGCAGATCAGGTCGGTTTCCTCGACCGGCAGGTTGATGTCCTCCCGCGATACCGTCTGCTCAGCCTTTTTCAGGCTGGCTTCAAAGCCGGTATAAAACTCGCTCAACACATCGGTTATGCCGAGCTTGCCGTTTTCGATGTCGTCGAGCTTTTCCTCCATCTGCGCCGTGAACTCATAATCCACAACGTCGGGGAAGCTGTCGACCATCAGTTTTGTCGTAATCTCGCCGAGCGGAGTCGGGACAAGCGACTTGCCTTCGCGCTTAACATAGCCCCGCGCTATAATCGTGGTGATAATCGGCGTGTATGTGCTGGGCCGTCCGATGCCCTTGTCTTTGAGGAACTTGATAAGCGAACCTTCAGTAAAGCGCGGGGGCGGCTCTGTGAAGTGCTGTTCGGGAGTGACCGATTCGGCTGCAATCTGCTCGCCTTCAATTAACTCCGGCAGCTTTGCTTTTTGTGCCGTTTCCTCGTGCTCTGCGTCGCCCTCGCCAGAATTTCTTTCGTCCTTTTCTTCCCTGTCGTCGGCATCGCCGTAAACAGCGAGATAGCCGCCAAAGCGGACTGTGTAGCCGCTCGCCCTGAACACACGGCCTGCGCACTCAAGCTCGGCTGTGACCGTGTCAAGCTCTGCCGATGCCATCTGGCTCGCAACAAAGCGGCTCCAGATCAGCTTATAGAGTTTATATTGGTCCGGGGTAAGCTGTTTTTTAATCGATTCCGGTGTATATTTAAGGCTCGTGGGTCTGATCGCCTCGTGGGCGTCCTGAGCCGTGGCATCGGTTTTATAGGAGCGCGGCGTCTGAGGGTAATACTTTTCGCCGAACTCGCCTATGATATATTCTTTTGCCGCTTGGGCCGCCTCAGCCGAAACGCGCAGCGAGTCGGTACGCATGTAGGTTATAAGACCGTGCACGCCGCCGCCCGCGCTGCCGAGGTTGACGCCCTCGTAAAGCTCCTGCGCGACGCGCATGATGCGCTGCGACTGAAATCCGAGCTTTTTAGACGCTTCCTGCAACAGTGTCGAGGTGGTAAACGGAGGCGCGGGGTTTTTCAGGCGCACCGCCTTTTTCACCGACGTCACCGTAAACGGCTTGCCGGTCACACTCTCGACCACAGCTTTCGCCTGCTCACCGTTATGCAGCTCGATGCGCTCCACCTGGCCGTTTTCTTTTTTATCGCCGTAATATTTGGCGCGGAACTTCTTTTTGCCCTGGCCGAGCAACGCTTCAATAGTCCAGTATTCAACTGGAACAAAAGCGCGGATTTCCTCCTCGCGCTCAACTATGATGCGCGTCGCCACGGATTGCACGCGTCCCGCCGACAGACCGCTGCGGACTGTTTTCCACAAAAACGGGCTGAGCTTGTAGCCCACGATTCTGTCGAGTATCCGCCGCGCCTGCTGGGAGTTGACCAGATTCATATCGATAGGGCGCGGTGATTTGAACCCGTTTTTGACCGCTGTTTTAGTCAGCTCGTTGAAAGTTACGCGCCGCACTTTCTCGTCCGGAATGTCCAGCGCCACCGCAAGATGCCACGAGATGGCTTCGCCCTCGCGGTCAGGGTCAGCGGCAAGATAAATCCGGTCGGCGGCTTTCACTTCTTTTTTCAGTTCGCGGATCAGCTCGCCTTTGCCGCGTATGTTTATATAACGCGCTTTAAACCCGTTTTCGATATCTACACCGAGCGTGGATTTAGGCAGATCGCGGACATGACCGTTGGATGCTACAATTTTATAGCCTCCGCCGAGAAAGCCTTTTATTGTATTCGCCTTGTGAGGTGACTCGATTATTACAAGATTGGCAGACATCTGGTTGCGGGCGCGACGCTTTCGTGCCATCCGCCCGTGTCCTCCATTGTTATTTGTGTGGCTTTTTATGCGGCATGGACTGCCGCATGTGGGTTATTATAAGTTACAATATTGAATTTATTTTTAAGAGGCGGCAAATTTTTATCCGAATACAGTTTTACAGATAAGTATATTTGCCGGAAAAATGCGTATCCCTCAGCCCGCACAGGCAGCCTGTGACATAATGCGGGTTGTACGTTCAGTTTATATGTGTATGCATTTTGAGCCGATTATAATATTTTGATACTAAACTGCACCGCTTTTATTCAATCGGGGCGCTGCCGCCGATTCTTATGTATTTGCCGCCGCCCGCGAACCTGATAGCGCGTTTTATCTCAAGCAGGGTCAGCGCTGTTATAATCTGACTCATTGTAAGTCCGGAGACGGTCAGCTCGTCGGCGCTCATCGGTTTTTCTGCTGTGATAAGAGAATAGATTATGCGTTCGTTTTCGCCCAGCGTGCTCTCGTCAAACACCTGCGTTGCAGCCCGTTCCGAGCGGTCGGCAAGCTCGTTTTCCGGGCTCTGCTGCATCGACTTATTGCGGCGTGTCGGATATGGGCGTTTCGACGCTTTGGCGGTATCGGCTTGATAGTTAACAGAGCTGCCTCCGTGCGCGTCAATGCGCTCAATAAATGCGCGCCGGCGTCTGTCGGTAACGCCCGGTTTCGGCAGATTTTCAAGCCGCAGGGTCAAGGGATACTTTTCTGCGTAAGCTGACACAATATCAACCGCAGACGTCACAATTCGCGCTCCGTCGGCGATAAGTTTGTTGACGCCTGCCGAGTTTTTTTCACCGACTTTGCCGGGCAATGCGAAAAGATCGCGCCCCTGAGCCAGTGCGTGCCGGGCTGTCAGCATGGCGCCGCTTTGCTCGGAGCATTCCACTACCAGCGTTCCGTCGCAGAGTCCGCTGATTATCCTGTTGCGCACCGGGAAATTGCGCCCCTCGGGCGGCGTGCCCGGCTTATATTCGGACAGAATAAGGCTGTTTTTCGCGATTTCATCGTAAAGCGGCCTGTGCTCTGCCGGGTAAATGCGGTCGATTCCGCAGCCGAGCACCGCAACCGTAAAGCCGCCGGCATCAAGCGCGCCCCTGTGACAAACGCCGTCGATTCCGCGTGCCATTCCGCTGACGATAACCGCGCCTACCTTTGCCATATCGAAGGTAAGCGTGTAGGCGTTGTTGCGCCCGTATTCGGTCATATCGCGCGTTCCCACAGCGGCTATGCAGGCATAGTTGTCAAGCGCCGGCAATATGCCGCGGCAATAGAGCAGCAGCGGCTTGCGGGCTATCTCAAACAGTCGCTTTGGATATGCCTTGTGCAAAGGCGTGAGCAGCTTAATGCCCTCGTTGCGGCACTGCGCCCAGATCGCTTCAGCTTCGTCGGTAGACTTGTTTGTGAGTCTCTCCAGCAGCGCACCATCCGCACCGGCCTGGGTCAGCTCCGCGCGCGTCGCATTGTAAACGGCACCGACGTCGTAGTCAAAGTCGGGCAGCAGTGAGTCATATGCGTCGGAGCCCGGTCCGCACGCCAGCGCGAACCATATCCAACGGATGAGCAGCTCCCGTTTGGCGTCGTTTGTGTCAGACATTTACGCCTTTCTGCCTCCCGTGATATTGTATATCGCCCCACGCGCGGATATTCGCGCCTGCGGCACATTATTTATTTCTATCAGTGCGCAGTTCCCACATGAAAATCGCGGCGGCAACTGCGGCATTCAGCGATTCAGCGTCCGCGGTAATCGGAATATTGACTTTGCCTGTTGCTGCGGCTTCAACTTCCGGCGAAATCCCGTGACCCTCGTTGCCGATGATGATGCATACCGGCGTGTCACCCGCTCGTGCCGCAAGCTCGTCCACCGTAAGACGGGCGTCGAGCGTAGCTGCCCAGACCTCTGCACCCATTCCGCGCAGCGCAGTCACCGACTGTGCCGCATTTGCGACGCGTGTGACGGGCTGACGGAATATTGCACCCATCGACGCCCGGACTGTGCGCGGGTTATATATATCGGCGCAGCCGGGACCGAGGATAAGCATATCGAACCCGAAAGCCGCAGCCGTGCGTATCACGGTGCCCACATTGCCCGGGTCGCTCACACCGTCAAGAAACAGCGCCCGGCGGGGCGGTCCGGAAGGATTATTATATATTGTAATATTTTTATGCGTTTTGTCAAGATGCCTGACTGTACAAATCACGCCTTGCGGCGCTTTTTCTGTTGAAATGCGCGAAAGCACTGCATCCGACACCAGGCAGACGGCGCCTTCGTCCAGCTGCTCAAGTGCCGCACGGACAGCCGGATCACCCGCTGCTTCGCGGGTGACAAACACCCTGTCTATTAAGGCGCTGGCTGATACCGCCTCAAAAAAGAGCTTGACTCCTTCGCACAAAAACAATCCCAGCTCGTCGCGATGCTTTTTGTCACAGAGCGATGCAGCCTCCGTGACCGCGCGGTTGGTTCTTGAGGTTATATATTTGTAATTTTCAGTCATAGTGTCATAATAACGAATCAAACCCGGAGGGGCTCCGGGTTTGTTCCTTTCATATTGCTCATGATGACCTGTGACTTTGAGCCGTCAGGATTAAACTTGCTGGACAGCGTTTACAGACCCTTATCTGCCGATAGCTTTCTTTGCCTGTTCGGCAACAGCGGAAAACGCTGCTTTATCGGAAACTGCAAGCTCAGCAAGCATCTTGCGGTTGAGATTTATGCCGGCGACCTTCAGGCCGTGCATCAGGGTCGAGTAGTTCATGCCGCATTCCTTTGCCTGAGCGGAAATGCGTGTGATCCACAGCGAACGGAAATCGCGCTTGCGCAGCTTTCTGCCTGTGAATGCATAGTTGCCACTCTTCATTACGGCCTGTTTGGCCATCTTGAAATGCTTTGATTTCGCACCCCAATAGCCCTTGGCGAGCTTGAGGACCTTGTTTCTTCTCTTGCGCGTCATGATCGCGCCTTTTACTCGTGCCATTTTATGTTATCCTCCTGATCTTCGATTCATGTGCGCGACTCAGGCGCGGGGGAGCAGATTGCGGACGATCGGGGCTACTGCGTCACTGAGATAGCCGCCCTTGCGAAGCTGTCTTTTGCGCTTGGGTGATTTATGTCCGAGCTTGTGACGGCGGTTCTGTCCGCTATGCTTTACAAGTCCGCTCTTTGTCAGCTTAAACCGCTTTGCGGTAGCAGAATGTGTTTTGATCTTTCCCATTTGTTGATTCTCCAATTCTCCGGTAAAGCGTCTCCGCTGCCGGTGTATTTTTTATGCCTGTTTCTATTTGCGCAGGCAAACGCAGGAAGCAGTGCAAAACATAATATATACCCGCGCGTCTGTGCGCGGGCGAGCAACCGCAGCGAGCCGTAAAATTTTGTCGTGGCAGGCCGCCGCAGCTTATTCCAAATATCTATATAAGATTACCAGAACGTTTATTTCCCCTTCTGCGCCCGGACTGCAGACTCTTTCGTGGCATCCGTTTCATCCGGCGACGCCGCAGTGTCTGATGCTGCACCGCTCTTCGGTTTCGCCGTGCCCTTGGCGGGCGTGTTCTTAATCGGAGCAAGGTACATTATCATCGTCCTGCCCTCCAAAACCGGCGCTTTTTCAATTGTCCCGAATTCGGCGCAGTATTCGGCAAATTTGTCGAGCAGGTCGCGACCGATGTCAAGATGTGTCATCTGTCGTCCGCGGAACCTCACGCTCACTTTGACTTTGTTGCCATCGCACAAAAAGCGGCGTGCATGGTTTCCTTTGGTGTTGAAGTCGCCGACATCGATATGGCAGGAGAGCTGTATCTCCTTTACCTCAATGAGCTGCTGCTTCTTTTTTGCTTCCTTTTCCTTCTTGTCGCGCTCGAACTTAAAACGGCCGTAATCCATTATGCGGCATACGGGCGGGTCCGCCTGCTGCGCGATGAGCACCAGATCAAGCCCGCGGTCGTAAGCGTTGTTGAGCGCTGCTGCATATGTGATGAGTCCCAGCTGTTCGCCGTCCGGTCCGATGACACGAAGAATTTTGGAGCCCGGAATTCGCAGTCCGCTGCCAATCTCCTCGTTGACGAGATAATCTTTGAAATTGTTACTTCTGATTGGGGAAACACCTCCGTAATTGTATGTTAAATAATAATCAGTTTATTTATTTCTCCATCCCGGTAAAACGAAAAAACGGAGTGCATTACGCTCTCCGTCAGCAGTAAAGCACTTTCTTCCCCGACTGCTGCCGGGGCATGCACTTTACCCATTCGATATTAACCCGCGCGGCCCATTGCCCCGCAAGGTGAGAACGGAGATCGTCCTGCTTTATTATTTAAATGTGATTATAACACAATCGCAGCCAAATGTCAACATATAGCTGCAATTTTTTTATTTTTCAAATTTGTTGCAAATATATTGCAACCTGATAAATTATTTACTATAATATAGTATACTTGTTTTAATTTTATTTATGTCGGAGGATTATTATGCAATACGGACTTCAATTGTACAGCGTGCGTGACATAACGGAAAAGAATATGGAGTACGCGCTGCAGAAAGTGGCAGAAATGGGATATTCGTTTGTCGAATTCGCGGGCTTTTTCGGTATTCCCGCCGCGGAGATCAAACGCATGCTCGCTGATAACGGCCTGCGAGTATCCGGTACTCACACCGGCTGGCACGAGGTTGCGCACAATTTTGAAAAAACCGTTGAATACCACACCGAGATCGGCAACAAAAACATTATAATACCCGGCGCGGATCTGTCCACCCGTCAGAAGCTGGACGATTTTATCGCGATGGTTAACGAGTTCGGACCGAAGCTTGCCGAGCGCGGCATTGCTTTGCATTATCACAACCACAGCCATGAGTTTAAACCCAACAAGGACGGGCAGATTATCTACGATGAGCTTGAGAATCGCACATCCGTCTTATTTGAGATTGACACATACTGGGCGTACAACGCCGGGCTTGATCCCGTTGCGCTGATGAAACGGCTTGCACATCGTGTGCGCGTCATTCACCTCAAAGACGGCAACGATAAGGGCGAGGGCTTTGCGCTCGGCGAGGGCACAGCACCGGTTAAAGCCGTGCGCGAGACGGCGATAGCACTCGGAATGGAAATGGTCGTCGAAAGTGAAACGCTGAAACCCGACGGACTGTCCGAGGTCAGGCGCTGCATCGACTATCTTAAAACACTTAACTGACCCTTATAATGGGAGATTTGCATTATGTCTACTGAGAAAAAACAGTTTTGCGCCCAATGCGGCTCACCCATTCAGGAAGGCAATAAGTTCTGCCCCGATTGCGGAGCTAAGGTTGCCCCGACCGCAGCCGAACAGCAGTCCGAAACTCAGTCAACCGTCACTCAGACAAACGGCGCTCAGACCACAGGTACTCAAGCCACAGGGACACAGACTACTCAGGCCACAGGTACTCAGACGACCGCTACCCAGGCCGGCACCCAGTATGTAAACAATGTGCCGCAGCAAACAACCGGATACTCAAACCAGTACGCAGGCGCATACGCCCAGCCGCAGTATAACAGATTCGGGACAGAGATGGCACCGGTTATGTCGATCGGCTCGTACATTCTCACCTTTTTCATTCTGTCTATACCGATAGTCGGACTGATAATGTTCTTTGTCTGGGCGTTTGACAACTCGAACCCCAACCGCCGCAATCTGGTTGTAGCTCAGTTCCTCTGGGCTCTGATTTGCTTCTTTGTAGCACTTGTGTTCTTCATATTGTTCGCCTCAGTCCTGGCTGAAATGTTTGGCAGCTATTCTTATTATTATTGATATTCTTTGACATGAACTCGGCGCAAGCAAAACGAGGTGAAAAGGTGGTAGTTATCAAGTGAAAACATGCAAAAATTGCGGTGCTCAGGTTCCGGACGAAAAGAAATACTGCGGCGCTTGCGGATATCGGTTCAACGAGGAAAACGCATATTCAAACTCACAGTCGCAGTATGGCGGAGGACAGGATTTCTCGCGGATGGCAGGCAATTTATTTACTGACGGCGCCGACCGTACTTCAGAGTTCGACCCTCAGGACATTGCCGCAAATAAAATATACGCAATTATTGCGTGCTTCGGAATACTGTTTTTCGTCCCGCTTGTCGCGGCACCGCAGTCGAGATACGGCAGGTTTTTTGCAAACCAGAGTCTGCTGCTGCTCATAGCAGCGGCTGTTATAAGTGTCGCATCGGGCATTATCTCCACTATATTCAACGTGCTCGGTATCGTATTCTTTCTGTTCAGCATACTCGGCGCGCTGATAAGTGCCGTTCTCATGATA
>JAPXNL010000029.1:17143-18995 GCA_033808535.1 Clostridia bacterium | reverse complement strand
AACTGGGAAACTCCTTTAGAAGTCTTTTTTGATCAAAAATTGCACTTGACTTGACAATCGAGCCAAGCAAAGAAAGTCCCATATAAATAACGCCCGGCGGTGCGCACCGCTATGGTTTATTAGTTAAGCTGACCGCGGAGCCTTAAGTGTATTACAGCCTCACTCTACGCACCTCTTGTGTGTAATTGTTAAACAATAGCTGCCCGCAGAGCATTGAGGTTACCGCACCCAGATGTGCAACCCACTTGCAATGCGGGCGTTGCACTTTCAGCAACCACCAAGTATAAGTATACAAAAACCCGCCCGTTCGGCCAACGCCTTACGAGCGGATTTTTACGTTAATCAAAAATTTATCAGTAGCACACGCCCTGCCACAGCATGGCGTCGGCAACCTTCAGGAATCCCGCGATGTTGGCTCCCGCGATGAGATTGCCGCCGAACCCGTATTCCTTTGCGGTGCTCGATATCGTCTTGTAAATATTGCGCATAATGCCGTGCAGTTTTTCATCGACTTCCTCAAACGACCACTGCATGCGCAGCGAGTTCTGCGACATCTCAAGACCCGAGGTCGCAACACCGCCGGCGTTGGCAGCTTTAGCCGGCGCAAACAGCACACCGTTCGACAAAAACAGCACGATCGCCTCGGGCGTGGAGGGCATATTCGCGCCCTCCGCGACGGCGAGTACGCCGTTTGCAATCAGCTTAGACGCGCCGTCCGCGTCAAGCTCGTTCTGCGTGGCGCAGGGCAGTGCGATGTCGCATTTCACGCTCCATATATCGCAGCAGTTATCAGTGTAAGCAGTTCCGGGCACACGTTCTGCGTATTCCTTTATGCGTCCGCGCTCGACTTCTTTGATCTGGCGCACAACATCGAGCTTAATGCCGTCAGCATCGTATACATATCCCTGCGAGTCGGACATTGCGACAACTTTCGCGCCCAGCTCCATAGCTTTCTCCGCTGCGTAGATTGCCACGTTGCCCGAACCGGAGATGACGACAGTCTTGCCCGCAAACGAGTGGCCGTGCTCGCTCAGCATTTCGGCGGTCAGATAGCACAGGCCGTAGCCGGTCGCCTCCTTGCGCGCAAGCGAGCCGCCGTAGGACAGCCCCTTGCCGGTCAGCACGCCCGTGAACTGGTTTGTAATGCGCTTGTACTGGCCGAACATATAGCCAACCTCACGCGCGCCCACGCCTATATCGCCGGCGGGAACGTCGGTATCCGCGCCGATATGCCTGTAAAGCTCGGTCATAAAGCTCTGGCAGAAGCGCATGACTTCGCCGTCGGATTTGCCCTTGGGGTCGAAATCGGAGCCGCCCTTGCCGCCGCCCATCGGCAGACCTGTGAGCGAGTTTTTGAACACCTGCTCGAAGCCGAGGAACTTCAGAATCGATGCGTTGACGGACGGGTGCAGCCTGATGCCGCCTTTGTACGGACCGATTGCGGAGTTGAACTGAACACGGAACCCGCGGTTCACCTGCACGCGGCCGGCGTCGTCCACCCAGCTGACGCGGAAGGTTACAACCCGCTCAGGCTCCACGATGCGGTCGATGATGCCCGCCTTAACGATATCGGGGCGGCGCTCCACGACCGGCTCAAGCGACTCGAGCACCTCTTTGACTGCCTGCAAAAATTCCGATTCGCCCGGATTGCGTTTTACGACACTGTCGTACACATCTGAAAGATAACTGCTATTAAACGCCATATAATACTCCCTTAAAAAATGAATACGATCGCGATATAATATTATATCAGTTAGTTTGTAAAAACACAATATTAATTTATCCGTTTTTTACAGAAATTATCAAATATTTATGATATGCATAAAATGTTGCTTTGCATAATAAAATATTA
>JAPXNL010000029.1:0-17133 GCA_033808535.1 Clostridia bacterium | reverse complement strand
AACGCCGGTATAACAAGTGGACTAAATTTATACTGAACGGCTCGGCGCTTGCGGCGACCTCGCTGCTTCTGCGCGGCATAGGCGTGTTGTGGAATGCGTTTCTCACCGCGCGTCTGGGCGCAGCCGGCGTGGGGCTTATCTCGCTTACAATGTCGGTATATATGCTGGCGTACACGTTTGCGACCTCTGCGGTGGGATTCGCAGCGACAAAGCTCGTCGCGGAGGCACGCGCAAAAGGTGTGCCGGGCGGCAGCAGGGAAGTCATGAAGAGCTGCATCATCCACGCGCTTGTCACCGGAGGCATCTCGTGCATGGTGCTGACTCTTTCGGCCGACTTTGTGGGGAATGTGTGGCTGGGCGACCCGCGCACGGTGCTCTCGCTTCGGCTGCTGGCGATAAGCCTGCCGCCGATTGCGGTGTCATCGGCGCTGTCGGGATACTTCACGGCGATCCGCAAGGTTTATAAAAACGCCGCGACGCAACTGCTCGAGCAGTTTGTGAAGCTGACCGTCACCGCCGCAGCGCTGACGGTGTTCGCGCCGCCCGATGCGGGGCTTGAGTATATGTGCGCCATCGTGGTCGGCGGTGCCGCGCTTGCGGAGGGCGCGTCGCTGGGCATAAACACACTGCTTTACATGCTCGACCCCGTGCGGCGCAGCGAGTCAAAACAGCAATCCGCGCCGGTGACTGAGGGCGGCAGGAGCGGCATATCGCTGCTGCTGTCGGTCACGGTGCCGATATCGGTATCGGCGTATGTGCGGGCTGCGCTGATTACAATAGAGCACATACTTGTGCCGCGCGGGCTGAAGAAATGGGGCGCAGGCCACGACGATGCGCTGGCCTCATACGGCGTGCTGCACGGCATGGTATTGCCGCTGGTGCTGCTGCCCTCGTCGGTGCTGTATTCGTATGCCTCATTGCTTGTGCCGGAGCTTGCCGAAGCAAAGGCGCAGCAAAATTTCCGGCTGATCAGGCGCATAATCGCCCGCGCGTTTGCCGTCACGCTGATATTTTCCGTCACGACCGCGGCGGTGTTCGCTATTTGGGCAAACGTGCTGGGCAAGGCGCTCTACTCCAGCGCCGAGGCAGGCGCGTTCATACATACGATGGCGCCGCTCGTACCCGTTATGTATATCGACAGGCTAATCGACTGCGTGCTTAAGGGGCTCGGCGAGCAGGTTTATTCGATGAAGGTGAACATCCTCGATTCGGCGGTCAGCGCGCTGCTTGTGTGGGTGCTCGTGCCGGGATTCGGCATATCGGGATATGTCGCTGTCATTTACATCGCCGAGCTGCTCAACGCCGCGCTGAGCATAGCGCGTGCCGCCAATTATGCGTTTGATACCGATAAGCAGCTTTCTCCCACCACACTGCCAGTCCGCGCAAGCGCATTCAACGACCGTCTAACCCGCTCATGTTGATGGGCGGTGAACTGCGAACAAAAAGCGATAATGCACATCCTCTGCGTGGGGGATGTGCATTTTTGATAAAAAACAACGCCCGGCGAACCGGACGCAAAGCGCTTGCTGATTAAGTGTATATATCGTATTCAAACATATTAAACAGCGGAATTGTAATAGGTTCACCGAAAATCGATTCATAGGTAATCAGCCCGTCTAAAACACCGTATGCAGTTATGATATCGCCCTCAAGCAGCCGGGGTTCATTGTCGCTGCGGTAGTAGATTACATACACAACCTTATCTATGTCAAGATCGAGCCGGAGTTCTACCGTGATGCCATACAATGAAGGCGTTTCTATAACCTGCAATATCTCTCCGGCGAATAGAGCATATTCATCCTTATATTTGTCAGGATAACGGGATATTTCATCATATGTATAGAATTGACACAATCTGCGCAGATCTGCTCCGCTGAGGATATACTGCGCTCATCATCGGTGGGTAGGTCATTATTGAAAAATAATAATATTATCCACATAAAAAAACTGATTGAAAGGCAAACAGCAAGACCTGTTACGGGCTTGTTTTTAACGGCTGCGACAATAAGCGCGATGATATAAGCCGGTGCAGCAAAAGCCATCAAAATCACAAACCATAAGGGGTCGTCAAGTATAGTCAAAATACAACCCCATACAAAAACCGCAAGCGTAATTATCAGCCATACAGGAAACTGCGTTTGTCTGACAATGTGCGCAGGAGTAAAATTCGGATTTTGGTTATTTGGTGTGTTAAAGTTATTCATTTTACGCCTGTTCCCTTTCTGTTAAATTCATATTAACATATCTTTCAGAATTGTCAACAAGAGTGATAAAAACTGGAATATTGCGCATATTTGTAAAAATTCGATAACACAATACTTCTGTTTAAGGTGTAAAGTATTTTAGCCTCACCTCCATGCAGGAGCAGATGATTATACGTCCGCAGGTGAAATGCGCCCCAAAAAAATACGGACGGCCAACTGACCGTCCGTTTAATTATGATGCCGTTATTTACAATATGCTAACAATTCCCAATGCTCATGCGGGTATAATTTATTTGGATTTGAACGCATCAAAACCGAACCATTCGCGCAGCAGCTCCACAATGCGGAATTTCAGCTTGTATCGCGGCGTATCCGACTCGGTGAGCAGCTTTATCTGGTACGGCGTAAAGCCCACCTCCTTGAGCTTTTCAGTATACTCCTCGGCGTTTGCCGTGCAGAGCGGCGGGAACAGCACGCACCACCAGTTCTGACCCTCCGCTTTGCCGAGCAGCACGCGCAGGGACATGTATGTGCCTTCGGGCAGGTAGAACCCCTCGTACTCGCGGCGCGGGTAAAACTCCCGGCCAAGCGTGACTCTGGCGACGTATTCAAATCCGTTTTCTTTAAGTACCCGTTCTGCCGCGGCTGCGAGTGTGTCAAGGTTTGCCCTTGTGACCGCTTCTGCCTCGGCTTCGGTTTTGCAGCCCTCGAGCAGCGTTGACGCCGTATCCAAAACGGCGTCGCGCACCTTCAGTTTGACAGCCTGGTCGGCATCCGAGTCGGAGTTGGCGAGCACGTGCAGGCGCACCACACCGTCATATATCGCCTGCTCGCCGTGTATCGGCAGTGCCGAAAGCAATGCGGCCAATATCAATGCGGCGAGCGGAATAAGTAACTTTGCGGCAATGCATTTATTATCGCGCGTCATGTTTACATACCCCGTAAAAAAATGTTTTACGGTTTATTTTCTGTCAAAGCGGCGCATTTTATTCATCGGAGAACAAAATTTTATGGAAAAAATCAAAATACGCGGTGTTATTTTCGATAATGTCGACATGTCAGAGGCGCTTGAGCGCTGCAGGGGCTGGCTGACCGACCCGGAGCGTCAAAATCCGGCGGTAATACACACGCCGAACGCAGAGATTGTGCAGCTTTGCGTCGAGCAGCCCCGGATGTGCGGGCTTATCAACTCCGCGGACCTTATAATACCCGACGGCAGCGGCGTGATTTTGGCATCGAAGATGCTCGGCAGGCCGCTGAAAAAGGGCAAGGTTGCCGGCGTCGAGCTGTCCGAGCGCGTCATAGCGCTCTGCGCGGAGCTTGGGCTGGGCGTGTTTATCCTCGGCGGCAAGCCGGGCGTGCCGCAGACTGCGGCGGACAGGCTTTGCGAGAAATACCCAGGTCTTGTTATCGCGGGCACGCGCGACGGCTATTTCAAGGACGACGCGGAGGTCATCGCCGAAATAAACCGCAGCGGCGCGGCGTTTTTGATCGTGTGCCTCGGCGTGCCGAAGCAGGAGAAATGGATCGCCGACCATAAAAACGAGTTGTGCATAAAGCTCACCGGCGGGTTTGGCGGCAGCGTCGATATTTTCGCGGGCACGGCAAAGCGCGCGCCGAAAATTTTCGTAAAGCTCGGGCTTGAGTGGTTCTACCGCCTGCTGCGCGAACCGAAACGCATTGGCCGCATGATGAAGCTGCCGAAATTTGTGTTCGGCACGGCGTTCGCCCGGCTTCGCGGAGAGCGCGGGGAAGCGCTGTAAGATTGTATTCTCAAAATCCAATATATCGAGGTAAAATTATGTTGTCATTCGGAGTTGACATAATGAATCTGCCCTATTTCGCCGCAGCCGACACGGGCGAGCGGTATATCGAGCTGACCCGCACGAACACCGGCTATGCCGGCGGCGATATCTCCGTGGAGCTGCAGTCGGGCAAGGTCACTGTGACCGCCGGCAAAACCCCGCTGAAATTTGTGCGCCTGCGCTGGCACGGCAGCATCAGTGGCGGTGTGCGCTGCCTATTGGACGCCGTGGAGCGCGGGTACGGCAACCTCGGCTGGTATCCGCTTATGCCCCACCGCTATCTGCCGTGGTACACAATCCTGTCCGACGGCACGCGCTCGGCGGGATACGGCGTGGCGACCGGGCCGGATATGCTCGCCTTCTGGCAGTGCGACGCGCAGGGAATAACGCTGACGCTCGACACGCGCTGCGGCACCCGCGGCGTGACACTCGGCGGCAAAACGCTTGCCGCGCAGCTTGTCAGCGCGACGGACGAGGGTGAGAACCCGTTTGCATTTGCGTGCCGGTTCTGCAGGCTGCTCTGTAACTCGCCGCTGCTTCCGGAGCGTCCCGTTTACGGCAGCAACAACTGGTATTACGCCTACGGCAAATCGTCTGAAGAAGAAATCCTGACCGACTCTGATGTTGTCGCACGGCTGACGGAAGGGCTGGAAAACCGACCGTTCATGGTCATCGACGACGGCTGGCAGCAGCTTGCGCCCGGTGTTCACGCAAGCGGACGCCCGTATTACACAGGCAACGAGAAATTCCCCGACATGGCGGCGCTTGCCGACAAAATGCGCGCGCGCGGCGTCCGGCCCGGAATATGGTGCCGCCCGATATGGACGCTCGACGAGCGCGACCCGGATATTATACGCTCGGCGCGCAACCGTGAGTATCTCGACCTTACCGTGCCAGAAACGCTTGAGATTGTCGCATCCGATATTGACAGGCTGACCGGCGAGTGGGGATACGAGCTTATCAAGTACGATTTCACGGCGTTCGACACGTTTGGCGTGTGGGGCCACACCGCCGACGACTATCTCAACCTGCCCGGCAGCTGGTCATGGCGCGACGGCTCCGTTACCAACGCGCAGGCGACAAAAACGCTGTATAAAACAATCCGGGAGCACAGCCATGGCGCGGTGATAATAGGCTGCAACGTTATAGGGCATCTTGCGGCGGGCTATATACACCTGCACCGCAGCGGCGATGACACGAGCGGCTACGACTGGGAGCGCTCGTACCTGATGGGAGTCAACACGCTCGCCTTCAGGCTGCCGCAGCACAATGCGTTTTATCTTGCCGACCCAGACTGTGTGGGCATAACAGGCGCGATACCGTGGGAGTATAACCGGCAGCTGCTTGAGCTGTTCACCGCGTCGGGCGAGCCGCTGTTTGTTTCGGTAAAGCCGGCGGCGCTGACGCCCGAGATAGAGCGCGACCTGCGCGCCGCGTTTACAGCCGCTTCGCGCGCAGAAGACACGCTCGAACCGCTTGACTGGTTTGACACCACCCATCCGGCAAAATACCTGCATAACGGCGCGCCGGCGGAGTTTTCGTGGTTGCCTTCCGGCGGGCTTTACGGCGTGTATAAAAAATAACTTCATATCGTTGACAAAAAGCGCATGCTGTGTTATATTGTGGTTAAATAAATTGACGGAGGTTACATTTATGAAATACGTATGCACCATCTGCGGTTATGTCTATGACGAAGAAAAGGGCGAGCCCGATTCCGGCATAGCTCCCGGCATGAAGTGGGAAGATGTTGACGACGAATTTGTCTGCCCCGTCTGCGGAGCGCCCAAGGACGCATTTGAAAAATCCGACGACGAGTG
This sequence comes from Clostridia bacterium, assembly GCA_033808535.1. Taxonomy (GTDB): domain Bacteria; phylum Bacillota; class Clostridia; order Oscillospirales; family CAG-272; genus DTU078. The sequence goes on along the minus strand of JAPXNL010000029.1, from coordinate 11,307 downwards.
ATATAAAATGAAATACCCGAATCAGGCTATTGAAAACATTATGACGCGGCGCAGCGTCCGCTCGTTTACCGACCGGAAGATCGAGCGCAGCGATCTTGAGATTATAGCGCGCGCCGCATGCTATGCCCCGAGCGCAAACAACTCACAGGTGTGGCAGTTCACCGTCCTGCAGGACCGCGCGAAGATTGCGGAGCTTGCCACCGCAGTGGCTGCGGCGCTCGGACACGGCAGCGATTACGATTTCTACCGGCCCGACGCGTTCATCATCTGCTCGGTACCGCGCGATTACAGGCTGGGGCGCGAGGATTGCGCCTGCGCGCTGCAGAATATCTTTCTTGCCGCGCATTCGCTCGGCATCGGCTCGGTCTGGATCAACCAGCCCTCGCATGTGTGCGATGACAATCGCGTAAGATCGCTGCTGGACAGGTTCGGCGTTCCGGCCGACCATGTTATCTTCGGCTGTGCCGCGCTCGGATATCCCGTCGGCGCGTCCGGCAGAGAGGCGGAGAAAAAGCTTTCGGTTATCCGCTTTGTTGAATAGTCGTCCACGGGCTCGACTGAGCCCGAAGCCTTATCTTCAGGTAGAATATTATCATGCCATACGTTGATTTTCACGCGCATATCGCTCCGGGAATCGACCACGGCAGCGCCGATCTCAGCCATTCGCTTGCGCAGCTTGACGCCGCGCGGCGTGCCGGGGTCGGCGTTATCGTAGCCAGCCCCCACTTCTATATCAGCGACGGGATTTCGCCCGCCGATTTTGCCGGCGCGCGTGACGAGGCGCTGTGTAAGCTGCGCGAGGCGTCGCCCGGCAGCCCGCGCATTGTTCCCGCCGCGGAGGTGCATCTTTCGCCGGGGCTGTCGGGTCTTGACGGGCTGGAGCTGCTGGGCATCGGCGGCACGGATATGATTCTCATCGAAATGACGTACGGCGTGCCCGACCCGTGGTCGTATGACGAGCTTGCCGCAATTTCACGGCGCGGGCTGCGCGTAGTGGTTGCGCATATCGACCGGTACCCGCGCCCATGCGTGGACAACCTGCTGCGTCTGGGACTTGACATGCAGGTCAATGCCGACGCGGTGTGTACGTGGCTTGGTTACAGGCGCGTGCTGCCGTATCTGCGCGCGGGCGCGGTGAAGGCGCTGGGCAGCGATGTGCACGGGCTGCATGAGTACTCGTACAGGCGGTTTGCGCGTGCGGCGAAAAAGGTTGAGAGGTTTGGCGTGGCATGGCTGAATGATGGTAGTGTTATGTTTTAATAGTTACGCCGCCGGCGGGGATAACCGTTCGGCGGCGTATTGTTTTGTGTGAGGTTGCTCTATTGTGTGTGTCCCAGCAGGGGCAGAGAAATTTATAAACGGGCAGAAGCACTGACCGTTAGTGAAATCGCCGGACGCCCTGATGACGTCCGACGGTATCATTTAGCCGTGGTGTATGCTTGCTGGTTGCTTCCGTGCTCCCGCTTCGTAAACGGATAACGTGAAAAAAATTCACTAATCGTTCAGTTTCACTTACCGTTAGTGTTAACCAAGCCCAATCCCGAGGCCGATGGCTGTGCAGGCGCCGGGGTTGTCGGCAACCGACGCGGGCACACCCGTTTCGGCGGCGATAAATCCCGCGAACCCCGCGAGATTAGCGGTGCCGCCCACTATCACCGTCGCGCCCGCGGCGTTCGGATCGCCGTATTCGGCGGTCAGCTTATCCAGCACGCGGCACACCAGGTCGGATATCGCCATCGCCGGCACCAGCGCCGCAGTCGCAAGCTCCGCGACGCGCACAGTCACAGTCTGCGGCAGCCTGCTCACCACGCCCATCCCGGACACCTCAGCCACCTTATCCGAGCGCTTCGGGTCAAGCGATACATACGTCATCTTCAGCTCCTCCGCCGTTTCGGGCGACAGTATGAGCCGGTACTTGCTGCGTATATAGTCGGCTATCGCCTCGTCAAACGTGTTGCCGCCCGTCTGCGTTACGGCATAATGCTTCACCCTGCCGTCAGCGATAATCGCAGCGGCGGTTTTGGACGCGCCCGCGTCAACAATCACGGTCGGCTTAATCGAGTAGACATCGCGCCCCGCCCCGGCAGCAGCCGCGAGCGGTGCCTCGATCAGCACCGCCTCCGCCGCGCCCGCCGCAAGCACAGCCTCGGTAAACCGCTCCTCATCGTCATCGGTTATGTCGGGCGTCACCGCGATCGCCACCTTAGGCCGGAACAGCCGGCTGCTCCGGTTCTGCGCGGTGTGATAGCTCAGCAGCCGCGCGATAAAATCCAAATTCTCGACCGACGCGCTGCCGTCAAGCGGGTAGACGAGCCGGTTCCCGCCCGGCGTGCGCATGCAAAACCGCTTCGCCTCCGCGCCGAGCGCCACCGGTGTGCCCGTGACAGTATCCACCGCCGCCGCAGACGGCTCGCAGCTCACGCTGTCGTGCGACGCGGCGAAAATATATGTGTTTTTCGAGCCGATATCTATGCCGATGTCCCTTCTCATGGCTTAACCTCTGCTTAATATGTGACGCTTTATGCCCGCGCGCCGGTTTACAGCTGAACTCCGGCTTCGAGCAGGTATTTCAGACCCGTGTAGCGCTTCGCCAGCCGGTTGTTGTCTATCATCGCCGACACGATGTCAGGCCGCCCCACGATAATCACCATCTCCTGCGCGCGCGTGACCGCCGTGTAGAGCAGGTTGCGTGTCAGAAGCTGCGGCGCAGCGCCATACGAGGGGATGATAACAACCGGATATTCGCTGCCCTGGCTCTTGTGTATCGTTATCGCATAGGCATGCTCAAGCTCGTCGAGCATCGTGAAGTCGTAGACGGCGATGCGCTCGTCAAAGTTTACGGTCAGACACTCCCCGGCAAAGTCGATGGACTCGATTATACCCGTGTCGCCGTTGAAAATGCCGATGCCGCTGGTTGAGTCCTTCTCCCACGCGATGTTGTAGTTGTTGCGCACCTGCATCACGCGGTCGCCCTCGCGGAAAACCACGTCGCGCACCTTTTTCTCGCGCTTGCCTTGCGCCTGCGGGTTGAGCGTGCTCTGCAGCAGCGCGTTGAGCGCGGCGGTGCCGGCCGCACCCTTGTGCGACGGCGTGATCACCTGTATGCCCGCGCGTATCTCCTCCCCGTAGCGGCGGGGCAGACGCACGGCGCAAAGCTCTGCTATGGTGCGCGCGATTTCGTCGTCGCGCTCGCGGTGTAAAAAGAAAAAGTCGCTGCGGTTGGACTCCAGATTCGGATATTCGCCGCGATTAATCGCGTGCGCGTTTGTCACAATCAGGCTCTCGCCCGCCTGACGGAATATCTCAGTCAGCTTGACGGTTGCAAACCTGCCGCTCTCAATTATGTCGCACAGCACATTTCCCGCGCCTACCGACGGAAGCTGGTCGGAGTCGCCGATGAGTATCAGCCGCGCGCCCGGCTTTATCGCCTTGCACAGCGCGTCCATCAGCAGGCAGTCCATCATCGAAACCTCGTCGATGATGATCACGTCCTCATCGAGCCGCGTCTGCTCGTCGCGCTTGAAAACCGGCATGTCGTCGTCGGAGAAGTCCATCTCAAGCAGCCGGTGCACAGTCTTTGCCTCGCGCGAGGTCGCCTCCGACATTCGCTTCGCGGCGCGTCCGGTCGGCGCGGCGAGCGCAATCTCGTATCCGATACGGTCGAACACCGTCAGCACCGCCCGGATAACAGTGGTTTTGCCCGTGCCCGGCCCGCCGGTCAGCACCATAACGCCGTGCGTCATTGCCGCCGAGATGGCCTTGCGCTGCTGCGCGGCGTATTTTATATCAAACTCCAGCTCGAGCTGGCCTATATGCCTGTCAATATCCGACGTGTCGAGCGGCGTGCAAAACCGGTCAAGGTCGCAAAGCCGCTTTGCGATAAAATGCTCCGCATCGTGGTAGTATTTCAGGTAAATGCAGCTTTTGCCGGCAACGTCGGCGCGCGCGACCCTGCCGTCCGCCGCAAGCGACTCCATCGCCGCCCGCACCTTTTCGCTGTCGGCCCCGAGCTGGCGGGACGCGACGTCAATCAGCTTGTCCTCCGGCAGAAAAACGTGGCCGTTTGTTTCGGCGTTGTAGCGCAGTATATATGCAATACCCGCACACAGCCGATCTGGCGAGTCGGCTGCATAGCCTATCGAGCGCGCGATGCGGTCGGCCTTGACAAAGCCGACGCCGGGTATCTCGTCGCACAAAACGTAAGGGTTGGCGCGAATCATATCTATCGCCGAGCCGCCCCATCTCTGATATATCTTCACCGCCGCCGACGGGCCGACGAAATCGCGGCAGAACATCATCACGCTTCTGATACCGAACTGCGCGCGGAAGGTTTCGGAGATCTCCTCCGCCTTTTTGCGGGAAATGCCCTGAATATCGGCGAGCATTTCCGGGTGATTCTCTATGACGTCAAACGTGTCCTCGCCGAATTTCTCCACTATCCGCTCTGCGGTCACAGGACCGATTCCCCTGACCGCGCGCGACGAAAGGTATTTTAAAATCGCCGGTATCGATGAGGGAAGCTCCTTTTCGTAGTACTCAACCTTAAACTGCCGGCCGTAGCTGGAATGTACCTCCCAGCGACCCATCGCCTTTATCGTTTCGCCCTCCGTCAGAAAGGGCATCACTCCCACGAGCGTCAGCAGCTCGCCCGACTCATCCGACAGGTCGCAAACCGTGTATCCGGTCTGCTCGCTCTGGAATATGATCCGCTCGACAAGCCCTGACGTTTCAACGAGCTCGTGCGGATTTTTTCCGTCGGCTTTATCCAGCATCAAAGTCTAAACCATTCCTTAATAAACATATAAATTCCGTAAACGGCAAAAACCGCTATTAAAATCTGTGAAAAAACCGCAAGTGCGGTCATAGAAGCATCACCCGTAAACAGGTTATGCCGCACAATGCTCAGTTGTTAGCAAGCGGCGGAGCCGTATGTAAAGCTCCGCCGCTTGCCGTATATTTACAGGCTTGCAGCGATGTCGAGATTCTCCCACGGAGCGCGCAGATCCTCGCGGCCCATGTGACCGTATGCAGCCAGAGGCTTGTAAATAGGCCTGCGCAGGTTAAAGCGGTCGATAAGCGCCGCGGGACGCAGGTCGATCTTCTCCAGAATCCGCTTGACGATGAGTTCCTCGCTGGATTTCGCGGTGCCGAAGGTTTCGACCATCACCGATACAGGCCGCGCGACGCCGATGGCATAGGCAAGCTGAACCTCGCACTTGTCGGCCAGCCCTGCCGCGACAATGTTTTTGGCTATATAGCGCGCCGCGTATGCCCCGGTGCGGTCGACCTTGGTCGGATCCTTGCCCGAGAACGCGCCGCCGCCGTGCCGTGAGTAGCCGCCGTAGGTGTCGACGATTATCTTTCGCCCGGTAAGACCCGAGTCGCCCATGGGACCGCCAATCACAAACCGCCCGGTCGGGTTGATGAAGTATTTCGTGTCGGAATCGAGGAAATCGGCGGGTATGGTCGGCTTTATAACATGCTCGATTATATCTGCACGGATTGTGTCAAGCGACACATCCGGGTCATGCTGGGTGGATACGACCACGGTGTCCACGCGGACAGGCCGGTCGCCTTCATATTCTATTGTCACCTGGGTCTTGCCGTCTGGACGCAGGTAGGTAAGCTCGCGGCTCTTGCGGACAGATGCGAGCTTTTTCGCCAGCTTGTGGGCAAGCGATATCGGCAGAGGCATAAGCTCGGGCGTTTCGTTTGCCGCAAAGCCGAACATCATGCCCTGGTCGCCGGCGCCGATGTCATAGCCGTCGGTGATCTGTCCCGTCTTCGCCTCAAGCGACTGGTTGACGCCAAGCGCGATGTCGGGCGACTGCTCGTGGATGGATGAAACGACGGCGCAGGTGTCGCAGTCGAAGCCATATTTTGCGCGGTCGTACCCGATCTCGCGCACGGTCTCACGCACGACGCCCTGTATGTCAACATACGCATTTGTGGTTATCTCGCCCATCACGCTGACAATACCCGTCGTGGTTGTGGTTTCGCATGCGACACGGGAGAACGGGTCGGCGCGCAGCAGCTCGTCGAGTATCGCATCCGAGATGAGATCGCACATTTTGTCGGGATGTCCTTCAGTAACCGATTCCGAAGTAAACAGCTTCTTCATTATAGATATTTCTCCTGATATTTTCAAAAATTCAATTTATGTCCGCGCGTACGAATTTCCCGTCCGCGTATATATAGATTTCATCATATCCGCCGCTGTCGCCGGCAAACACCTGCACGGCGGCGTCTGACGCAAGAGGCACGAACCGCGCCGACGGGTCGAGCGTCCCGCCGCTGTAGGCATACAGCGCGCCGGAGAGCGCCCAGTCGCTTTCCGTGACGCCGTGGATATGCTCGTGATAGTAAAAGTTTTGCTCCGCAAGGTAGTTTGGCTCAACACCGACAAGCGCTATTCGCCCCGCCGCGCTTTCAAGCGGGATTGCTTCGCTTATCGCCGACATAACGGCGTTGTCATGGTAGTATGTAAGCCTGTAGTCGTCAAGCTCCGACGCAGTCGCCACAAAGCAAACAGCGACAAACAGCGCGCCTGCCGCGGCGGATATATGCCGCAGCGCTTGTTTTGCTCCGAGCCGCTCTCTGATTAGGTGTGAGGCATATGTAAAAACAGCCTGAGCGCAGAGCGATATTCCGGGCAGGCTGCATACCGTGCCCCGCAGCGAAAACCAGGGGTTGGCTTTCACAACATGCGGCACGAGCGGCGCGGCGGCGAGCATAATGCCTGCCGCAAGCGGGAGCAGAAGCCGCACAGGAGCGTTGGCTGCCTGTTTTTGCGGCTCGTCCAGCGCAGATCTGCCAGCAAACATATACGCGAATGTGAGTCCCGCGCATACAAGCGTCAGCAGCGCGAACGCTATCCTGCCGTCTGAGAAAATCAATTCCGCGCCGCGCACAGCACCACGGATGATCGTCAGCGCCCCGCCGCCGACAAACGCGGCTGCAAACTGCTTTATGACATGCGGCAGATGGTCTGTCCAGAAATACGCCGTAAACGGCGAAACCGCGCCGTACGCATTCGCGTAAAGCGCGCTTTTGCCGCGGAAGAGCAAGATAAATCCCCAATAAAACAGCCCGTTCGACAAAGTAAGCAGCGCTAAAATCGTGTCAAGCCGGCTCCGCCCCCAAAAAACGAACGCGATCAGCACGGTGAGCGCCACGGTGAGCATAAGCGCCTGCTCGTATGATGCCATCGCAAGCAGCTGGGTGATGGCAAACGCCACTGCATAACGCAGTCGGGTGTCCTCTAGCCACCGGATGAAAAGCAGAGCGGAGAGCGCCGTCCAGAAAAGTCCGCACACCACGCGGGTCGATGCCGAAAGCCAGTATGTGCCCTCGATGTTGAGCGGCAAAAGCAGGTACAGCAGTACAAAAGCTGTCCCGCCCGCGCCGTCGAATACGGCGGGGAAGAGCCGCGTGAATACCTGACGGAACATTATGGCAGACGCGGCATAAAGCAGCGATATAATCAAAACCGCCGCGAAAAGGCAGCCCCAGAAGTTCGCCCAGACGAACACGTCGGCTGCGTTGGACAGCGGGCGCGCGGCGAGCATGCCGTATTTAATAACCGCTTCCGCCGGAGAGCAGAGCGCCGTATATTTGTAATACTGTATATAGTCGTCAAGCTGAGGGTAATATGCAAATCCGGACGCTGTAAACCTTGCCGCCGAAAGGAGAACGAGCAGTGCGCCGCCCGCAAGTCCGCGTCCGCGTATCAGCGACGCTATATATGTCCCGATAGTCCCCGTGCGGGTCGGGGTATCATCATTGCGTACGGGCCTGCGCGGAACGCGCCGTCCGGTGCGCTTTCGCCTTTCAGCACACATGGCGCCTCCGTCCGGAAAGAAATTTTTTGTCGCTTTAACAAGTATAGCATATCGCGGGAGATAAATCAAGAGCGGATTGACATCAGCGGTGCAACAACGACTATAAATCAGCGTATTTCAGTATAAACCCGCTACGGTTGCACCAAAGGGAGCGCGGGGGATACCTCCCCCGTTGGCAAAAGCCGCAGAGTTTTAGCGCAAACCTGCAGTGTTTGCACAGATGTAATTAACATGCTGAGGCTTTAGCAGGTGGTGACACCGCCGGACACCATTGGCGGTGTCCCAAACGGTTAGTGTTTTTGTACGCCGCGTCGGTTTCTTTCTGCGTCTGCGGTCGATGCTATCACGTTTGATTATTCCATACCTGCGGCTGACGCCGCCGCCAAATACAAACAGGGAGCATGTTCCACACGCTCCCTATACAGCATTATTTTTGCGTTATACATGCCGCCGTATGCGCCGGCAGAAAGGCAGAGCATAACGCTGCGGTTATGTGCCGTCCGCGGTCAGTAGGGCGACTCTTCGTCGGCTTCGGCGTCAGCTTTTGTCGGATGGACGGTGCCTGCAGGATGCTCGGGCGGAGCGTAGATGGTCACAAATTTCAAGGGTGAGCGGCTTACGTTTGCCAGATTGTGCCATGTTCCTGCCGGAACGAAGATCGCGTCGCCGGCAAAAATTGGCGATTCGAGGTCCAGGTTATCCATCGATTCGCCCATCATCGCGACACCGCGACCCAGCATTATGTAGAAAAACTGATCTGTATCAGGATGTATCTCCAGCCCGATATCCTCGCCGGGCATTATGCTCATCACCGTTGCCTGAAGGTGCTCGCCTGTCCAGACTGCCGCACGGAAGTTGTCGTTGCGCAGAGCCTCGGTTCTGATCGACACGACATTCGGGAACGGCCCGGTATCTCTCGGCGTGTATTTGCCGGAGCGGTTTCTGCCGTTTCTGTTACCGTTAAACATTTTTTCACCTCGGATTGTTGTTTCCGTAAAATCGCACAGGTCGCAGACTTATGCGTTCATATATTATTATATGAGGCTATGATACATCCGTGCCGTAAAAAAAGCCGCCCGGTAACGTAAATACCGGGCGGATCTTATGTACTGTCGATTAAAGCTCCTCAATCCAGATGTTGCGGAAGGAAACGGGGTTGCCGTGATCCTGCAGCATCAGCGGGCCGCGCGGAACCGGACGGTGGATAGGACCGCCGGGCGTGGCGCGCGGGAGCAGGACGTTGTTATGTACCACTATGCCGTTGTGGAGCAGTGTCATGCGCGCACACTCTGTCATATTGTCGCCGTCAAAGCGGGGCGCGCGGATGTAGATGTCATAGGTTTGCCACTCCAGCGGGGGCAGGCAGGCGTTTGTCAGCGGTGCGTGCATTCCGTATATGGCGGAGCAATCGCTTTGATCCGGAGGGTTTTTGCCGTAAGAGTCGAGCACTTGAATCTCATAGCAGCCGTGCACATACACGCCGCTGTTGCCCTTGCCCTGTCCGTGGGCTTCCGGCATATCCGGTATGCGGAACTCAACGTGGATGTGCGCGTCGCCGTACTCGAAGCGCGACACGATGCAGTCGCGGCCGACAGTGACCACGCCGTCCTCAAGCTTCCACTTTGCGGGACTGCCGTCGGACATCGAATACCAGCCGTCAAGGCTTGTTCCGTCGAAAAGCACTGTTTTCTTATGCGCCATTTTCTCACACCTTCTGTTTTATATTTTTATAAAAATCCGTTTATACCCCCGAAAATGCCGGCGGGATAACCGTTTTACCGGTTATCCCGTCGCTTTGAGCAGCATTTATCCCATTCAAAACGATGGGGTTGTACCATCAAATTCCCCACCGTGCCGTGCTACGCGCCCCCAGGGACGCGACCGGAATTGAAGAACCCTGCTCTCGCAAGGTAGGTACCCTCTCCGCGCTTTTGTGCTCCCAGCGTCTCCTTGCCGCCGTGGCTTGCAGGGCGGGGGAGGAGGTCTGCATACCCGGCGCGGAAGCCAGGTTCCAATTATCTGATGTGGGTTTTAATTACCGGTGTCACGTACGCGGCAGGTTACTCACCGCCGCACCGTCAAGCGGTGCAACTGGCGGTTGAGAAATTCGAAGTTTTAATGCTTGATTTTATTTTTGCCGACTCTCGCCGGATTATTCCTCGTCGAAATCGTCGCCCTCGGCGTCGTCGTCATAATCGATTTCGCCGAAAAGCTCTTCGTCGAAAATGTCTGCTATACGGTCGAACTCGTCGTCGTCGTCGATGGTGACGAGCACCTCTTCACCGTTGTCGTCAAGTTCCACCTTAAGGATGACGTATTCGCCCTCCTCGTGGTCTTCACCCTTCTCATCGAGGGGGACCAGCGCCAGGTAGGTTACGCCGTCAAGCTCGTGGCTGCCGATCAGCTCAAATTGGTTTTCGTTTCCTTCGTCATCAGTGAGAGTGTAGATCTCGTCGCCAAAAAGCTCTTCTGCCATATAACCCTCCGTATTATGGGCGCGCATTCGCTGGCGTGCCTTATATTTATTTGCCGCTCGACCGGCAAAAGCAATGTGCATATGTGATTAGTTTATATGCCGCTTGATTATATTTTATACTACCCCCGGCATTTTGTCAATGCTTTTTTAAATTGCACCATTATTTTCATACTATGGTGACATTTGTCACCAAAGTCTTCTGGCAGACAATTGTATCAAAATATTTATGGCGAGTGCAGCTGGCTATTCCTGTTTTACGATTGCGTCAACGGGGCAGTCGCGGAAGCAGATTCCGCAGGAAATGCATTTTTCGAAATCTATCGAAAACTTGCCTTCTTCGCTGATTAAAATCGCGCCGCGCGCGCACTGCACATCGCAGGTGCCGCAGGAAATGCACTTGTCGCGGTCGATTGAATAAACGTTTTTATTTGCCATTTTATGAACTTACCTTCTTTGCTGCACGCTTGCGGTGCTTGAGTTTTCTGAGCATCACATAGAATTTCGGCATGCGGTTGATAAGCAGGTCTTTTATCGCGTTGCGCACGACCACAAAGCCGTCATGCAGCCGCACAAGGAACTTATGCGGCACAAATCTGCCCGTCACGCACTTGTCGAGGAAGCGCTCATACGGTTTACCCAGCGCCGGCGGCAGCGAAAACGCGCGCCTGTACCGCTTGACGAAGAACATGAAGTATGCCTCGATAAACAGCACCTGCTCCTCCGGAAACTGGGGCTGGACAAGCGGGACCCGCCGCTTTGTAATGTCGCCTTCGGGCAGAAATCCTGCCTCTTTCGATATTTCATAGAGCGGCGTGCCCTCGTAGGGGTAGAAAATGTTGGGGATAACCCGGTCGCTCTTTATGCGCGCGTTCAGCTTGATGGTTTTCAGCGCTTTGTGTATGTCTTCGTAGGGCAGACCGATTATGTTGTAGGTAAGCTGCGCGATGCCGTATTTGTGGAACCAGTTCGAGCAGCGGATGATCATCTCGT
>JAPXNL010000028.1:0-19052 GCA_033808535.1 Clostridia bacterium | reverse complement strand
TTTTTTCATTTTTTGTTATCCTCCTGCAGTTTATGGAATAAATATAAATCATTTACACGACACTAGACGCCGATAGTTATAATATGTTCCATAATATCGCAGGATATAAGTTGATTCGATAAACGATGGAAGGTAAAACAAGGATGGTAAAGCTGAAGATAAACATCGGATTATCAGCAGAAATTTATGTTTACGTTATATCCTCGTAAGCGCAGTCGCTGGACACCGACAGTCAGCAACACAACCGTTAGTGATACCGCCGGACACCACTGGCGGTGTTGTTGGCAGTCAGAGTTTCTGCTCGACGGTTATTTGGCAGCTTCTGTCGCATGGGAAGAATACCCCATGCCCCACTGAGTATTTATAAATTTAATAAAAATAATAAAAAATAAGCCGCCAGTTTGGTAGTACGGCGGCACGAATTGTATATATAACAACGCATTGGTGGGGGAAAAGCCATCACATAAATATACAGTATCGCGTGATTTGGGGGCGTCAGACGCCCCCAACATATTCTCCGAATAATATCTTTATATCCCTATAATCAATTAAAAATTTTCATAAGCAGCCGTTTTGTAAACTCCTCTTTGCGTGCGAAGTCCATCGCTTCACCGTAAAGAGCCTCGAGCCGCGTATGCAGCGCTTTATTGGCGTCAAGCTCCGCGACGGCGCCGGCATAGAGCAGGTCGCGATATCGTTTGGTGAAACGAATCCCGCTTTTATACTGTGACAGCGCGGTTGTATCTATAAACCGCTCCATGTTGACAAGCTTGTCGCCCTCGCAGTAGCCGTGTTCGTCGTAGCGGTACGGCTCAAACGCAACGTCCGCATTCTGCAGATATACGGCGCGTTCGCGCTTGCCTGAATAGGCGTCGTACGACAGTTCAACAGTTTCGCCGCGCGCGACTGCGCCGTCGATAATGTCGCGCAGGAACAGATATCCGATCCCGCGCTCGTCGCGCAGATAGAACCGCTTGGATGCGCGCTTTGCAAACGTGTCGAACGTAACAACTCCGCCTGCGGTGAATGCTTCAAGCGGTCTGATTATCAGCTTGCCGCATGAGTCGGGGTTTTTGTTTTTGCAGCACGCCGCGATAATTCGCCCGGCGGCAGCCGCCATCTTCTCCGCAAGTATCGCGCCGCTGTATATGCGCTGCAGCTCGCATTCGAGCTGCTCGGCGGCGTGCAGATACGCGTAGGCGCGTGTATAGTGGCTGTGTTTTTCGTTTATTATATGTTTAATTTCGGCGCTCGACTCACGCAGCTTTTCCGTCCGCCAGAAATCGCCGAGATTTACAATCTCGTCGCATACGCCGGGATAGTTTGTGTCCCTTACGTGGGATGCGGCACCAAACGGTGCAATATCACCGTCAGGTGCCGCAACTTAATATCAATTTACTTCTACTTACCTTGTGGCTATTTATTTAATTGCAACGGTCACAATCTCGCCAGGCCTGGCTGACAGTCCGCACACTGTCGAGCCGTTGACAGTAAGCGGCGCAATGATGCTTTCATCCATGCGCACCAGAGCCGCCGTCTCAAGCTCGCGTGCAAAATCAAGCGTGAAGTCAATTTGCTTGTCAGAGGTGTTATATAGCCTTACTACCAGCCTTTCGCCGTCCTCGCCGCCTTTGAGCGCCGAGAACACCATGGCACCTGGCACACTCTCGGCAAGCTTCACGCAGCTGACTTCGCGCGGCAGCACGATTTCGGGATGCTCGAGCGGACGGTAGTACAGACCCGGCAGACCCGGTCCCTGCACAAACGGACGCCCGCCGACGAACTTGTTGATGTCAACGGCAAATGTGCGCGCAAACGGCTGCGTGCCGAACTGAACGGCGAGTGACGTAACGCGGCTTCCCACACGGTTGCCCGCATACGGGTAGATTGCAAGATTGAACGTATGCTCACCGTGACACTGGCTCTCGGTGGTCAGCCAGCACTTTTCGATCCGGTCGCGCTCGTTCCAATCGCCGGTAATACGCCCCGTGGCGCGCAGCAGCGTGATTGCGAGCGGATTTCCGTCCTCGTCGAGCTGTTCATACTCGTATAACCCGGTGTTGAATATTGCGATGCCGCGACCCCCGTCCTCAATACCCACATAGTCGGTGTTCGGATGCGTCTTGTCGTTGGAGAACTGGCTGACTTTCGGGCGCATAACCACTCCGAAGGGCACGCCGGCATAGTTTTCATCGCAGTCGATGCCTGTGGGGAAGTGCACGCGCAGCCTGTGGTTGTCAATATCGTTTTTGACGGTTATATCGGTGAAAAGATATGGCACGCCGCGCTTCAGCGTAACGTTAATGTCGACAGGGATGCACTTATACCCGTCGCGCTCGAACGCAAACTCAAAGCGAATGCGCCGCGACTGCACAAACCGGCTCTGCTCAATAACTTCCACCGCCGCCTTGACGCGCGAGGATGTAACGGGCGCGCCGAACTCTTCATTTATATATGCAGTCCCGTGGTCCTCCATATCCTCAAGCAGCATCAGTCCGGAGTAGAGCGCGCCGCTCCGCTTGTCGGTGACATCAAGCGTGCCGTTGGTGTTTATCTTCACGCTCATGAACTCGTTGTCAAGCTCATAGGCGTTACACGTCTCGTTTACAGGCAGTATAATGCCGCCTTCTGCCGGCGTCGCAATAAAGCTCTTGTAAGAAATACCCTCTATTTCGCCTGCCCAAATACGGAGTTTGTATTCCGCTACAGTCTTCGAGCCGGGCAGGTTTATCGGAGACAAGATGCGTATCTCTTTTACTTCGCGGGACAAGATTGTAAATTCGGCAGGCTTGCCATTGGCGTCGGTCAGTGTGACCGTGCCCTTATCTTCCTCAAGCGGAATCTGAACGGTTGCTTCAACGGCGCCGCCCCATTTTTCCTGCGTGGGATTGAACACGGTGACAATATACTGCGACTTGTCAAGCCCGGTGCGGTCGATATGCCGTCCGATTGACTCGGCGCAGCGGTCGGCGAGATCCTCGCCCGACTCCGTCACGCTCTCGAAGCGGTCGACCATGTGGCGGTGCACGGCGTCAACGCTGCAGCCGCAGATGCTGTCGTGCGGGTGGTTCTCGATCAGCTTTTTCCAAAGGTATCTGTCAAAATCGAGCGGGTAGTCGCACAGTCCCGCGAGAGTTGCTCCGAACCACAGCGGCTCCAGCTTGTTTTCGATCAGCCGCTGGCAGCGTACGTTCGCCTGTTTGAGATATACGCGCGAGGACAGGGTGCCCGTCAGCACATTCCAGGCGCCGCCGTTGCGCAGCTCGCCTTCGTATACCTCAAGCTGCGTGCCGCTTTCCTTCAGTTCAGCCTTCACGCGCTCGATAAACTCCGGCATTGTGTCCTGGAACACATACTCGTCGAGCCCGAGCCGCTTCTGCATTTCCGAAATGATGGGCATCAGGTTTTCCTGCGCCTCAAGGTGATCCACACCGTTCATCAGCAGGTAGTTTGAGGTTTTAACGCGCGGCTCCATATTGCGAATGATGCCGCGTAGCATGTTGACCGACTCGTCTGTATTCTCCGAAAAGCGCTGTGCGTTGTTGTACCAGAACGCCATATGCTCGCAGAGCACCTCGGAACCGTCAGGTGCGCGCCAGATAAACTCAAGCGGCTTCGGCTGTCCGAATGCATATCCGCGACCGAATATGCAGTTGTCTATACCGAACCCACGCAGTATCTGCGGCAGCTGCGAGATAATGCCGAACTGGTCGGCGGCATAACCTATGAGCATATTGCGCCCGAACTCGTTTGCGATGGCGCTGCCGATGATAAGGTTGCGCACAGTCGCCTCGCCGCTGGTGAGGTAAAAGTCGTTTTGCACATACCACGGTCCGACGAGAATCCGACCCTCGGAAATGTACTTTTCAAGCAGCGAACGCTTATGCGGGCGATATGCAAGATAGTCTTCCAGCACGATGGTCTGTGCGTCGAGGTGGAAGCGGTATCCTTCGTCGCCGGCGAGTATGTCGAGCAGGTTGTCCATCAGGTCGACAAGCCTAAGCTTGAAATTCTCAAGCGGCAGATACCACTCGCGGTCCCAGTGGGTGTGAGATATAATACAATAGTTTTTTGGCATCAGGCATTATCCTCCGTCGCGGATGTTTTCCAGTGTATTATATCATATCAGAAGCGGTATGTATTAACATAATATTAACAATCTTCCGGATTTGGATATGCTATAATCGGACTTAATGATATAGATATATCCTTGATTTGCTGTAACTTTCCTGTATCGTCGGGATATTATTAAATGAAAAATGTAAGGGATTCTTTTATCTTATAACTGAACCGTTTACCTGTCAGATTTATTTTTGAAAATACAATAAAATAACAAGGATAAAAAGGGATAACAGCTATGAAAGATTTTAAAAGCATGGCGCGAGAGCTTGTCTCGCAGATGACGCTTGCCGAAAAATGCTCGCAGCTGCGCTTTGACGCGCCCGCAATAAAGCGGCTGGGCGTGCCGGCGTATAACTGGTGGAACGAGTGCCTGCACGGCGTGGCTCGTGCCGGCACCGCGACGGTGTTCCCGCAGGCTATTGCGCTCGCCGCTACATGGAACCCGGCGCTTATTAAAAAGGTCGCGACAGCTATCTCCGATGAGGCGCGCGCCAAATACAACGAGAGCCGCAAGTTCGGGGACACACAGCAATATCAGGGGCTGACGATGTGGTCTCCCAACATCAACATCTTCCGTGACCCGCGCTGGGGACGCGGACACGAAACCTACGGCGAGGATCCGTGCCTGACAAGCCGTATCGCATGCGCATTTGTCGATGGCCTGCAGGGCGACGACCCCGTGTATCGCAAGGCCGACGCCACACTTAAGCACTATGCGGTGCACAGCGGGCCTGAAGCACTGCGCCACAGCTTCAATGCCGAAGTTTCCAAAAAAGACCTGTTTGAAACATATCTCGCAGCATTTGAATACTGCATAAAACATGTAAAACCGTCGGCGGTTATGGGCGCGTATAACCGCGTCAACGGTGAGGCATGCTGCGCCTCTCCTACGCTGCTGGGTGAAATACTGCGGAAGCGTTTCGGATTCGAGGGCTACGTCGTCTCCGACTGCGGCGCGATCTGCGATATTAACCGCGGTCACCGCATCACCCAAAACGAAGCTGAAAGCGCGGCTCTGGCGCTGAACAACGGCTGCGAGCTGAACTGCGGTTCGGCATACCACAGCCTTGTCGCCGCGGTCGCGCAGGGGCTGATATGCGAGGACGTAATCACCCACGCCGCCGAGATGCTGTTTGAGTCGCGATTCAGGCTGGGCATGTTCACTGACGACTGCCCGTACGACAAAATAAGCTACGACGTTGTCGACTGCCCCGAGCACAAGAAGCTCAACCGCCGCGCCGCAAGACAGTCTATGGTTCTGCTTAAAAATGACGGTGTGCTGCCGCTCTGTAACACGACTGATCTTAAAATAGCGGTCATCGGCCCGAATGCGGACGAACGCACAACGGCGCTCGCCAACTACAACGGCATTCCTTCCGAGATAATCACGCCGCTTGCCGGCATAAAGCGAGCCGCAAAAGGAAAAGTATACTACGCAATGGGATGTCGCGCGTGGAGGAGAGCCGACGAAACACTGCTCCGCGAGGCGGTAATCGCCGCGCAAAAGAGCGACGTCGTGCTGCTGTTCCTCGGCCTGACGCCCGCAATGGAAGGCGAGGAAGGCGACGCGTCGTACTCGGGCGGCGACAAGCGCGATCTCGACCTGCCGGAAGTGCAGCGCGAACTGTTCGAGGCAGTGGTCGCCGTAGGCAAGCCTGTCGTGCTCGTCAACATCAGCGGCAGCGCGGTCGATCTGTCGGCGGCAAAAGAGCGCTGTTCGGCGATAATGCAGGTGTTCTATCCCGGAGCGCAGGGAGGCGCTGCGCTCGCCGATCTGATCTTCGGAAAGCACAGCCCGTCTGGCCGGCTGCCGGTGACGTTCTATCGCTCGACAGACGAACTGCCGCCGTTTGAGGACTACAATATGGAAGGCCGCACCTACAAATACTTCCGCGGCGAGCCGGTGTTCCCGTTCGGGTTCGGACTCTCGTATACGACATTCGGATATTCCGGACTGGGCGCTGTTCAGTCTGACGATAATATAAAGGTTACAGTTACAATAAAAAATACCGGCGAACGCAGCGGTGCGGAGGTCGCGCAGCTATATATTAAACGAGCGGAGGATATCCCCGGCGCGCCGAACAAGACGCTTATCGCGTTTAAGCGCGTGAAACTCAAGCCCGGCGCGACGAAAGAGGTTGTGTTCGAGCTGACGCGCGAAGACTTCTCGTTTGTCGACGAGAACGGCGACCGGGTATTCACACCCGGCGGGTTCGAGCTGATGTGCGGAACAGAGCGCTCACTTGTGACATTGAGTTAACTTTAAATCCTGCACCAAACCTGCTGCCTGTTGTTTTAATGGCAACAGGCAGTGGGTTGGGTTTACACTACGATATGTTGATTCGTAATCAACTAGTCGTGGGTTTGGGTAACGTAAACCAGCTGTCTGTTGTCTCATATCAGGCAAGTTTCACTACGGTGAGCCGTTGGTATGTTGATTCGTTACGGGCTGGTCATGGGTTTAATAAATCCCCGAGCACTGATGTTACCCCTACGTGCGGTGCGGTTCCGTCGAGTACGCCTACAGATATGTCGCGTATGATTATGCCGTCCAGTGAATCGGGGTCGGACGAGCAATGGTAATATTCAACCTTATAGTTTCGGTTGCAGGCTTCGTTAGCTATATCACGCATCAGCTTTGATTTGCCGGTGCCGGGGGCACCTTTGATTATATAAAGCCTGTCAAGGTCTCTGAATATATAATCATAATAGCTTACAAAGCCCGAAGCCGTATTGCCGCCGCTGAAATAGTGTGGGGCAGCGGGCAGATCCTGTACTGCCAATCGGTCATCACTCCCTGATAAATTAGTGGGATATCTTATTATATGAAAGCAAGGAATTTATGGTTAATTTAGAGCCAAAACGAGTTAGTCAGTCAAAAACAGAGCAAATACAGATTCTCATGCCCGAGCATATAAACGGTTCGGGGCGGCTTTTCGGCGGACGGCTTGTCGAGTGGATAGACGTCGTTGCCGCCGTTACCGCACGCCGTCACTCGGGGCGCAATGTAACGACACTGATTATCGACCACCTCGAGTTCAAGCACCCGGCATATGTAAACGACACGCTGGTGCTTGTCGGGCAGGTCACGTTTACCGGCCGCACGTCGATGGAGGTGCGGGTCGACACCTATATAGAGCGGCTCGACGGCGAAAAGCTGCACATCAACCGCGCATACCTCGTCATGGTAGCGCTTGACGAAAACGATAAACCCACGCCGGTCCCGCCGATTATATGCGAAACAGAGGAGGAATACGCAGAATTCCAGGCCGCGAAGCTGCGCCGCGAGGCGCGCAAAGCGCGGTCGGGCAGTCAGTAACCGCTTAGTCGCGTCATAACCGGCGGGCAGTCTGTGACATCCGGCATTCCGGACGCGTATAACCTGCGGGTTATCTGTATTCTTCCGGCAGTCCGGTTACTCTCACATCCATAAATGGCAATAACGCCATATAAAAGGAGAATCAATATGCAAACTGTAACAAGCGAAAAAGACGGCAAGCGAATGGTGTTTATCTCCGGCGGCACATTTATTATGGGCAGCGAGCACGGCTACAGCGAGGAGCGCCCGCTGCACGAGGTTACCGTTGCACCGTTCTATATGGACGAGCGTCCCGTCACAAACGCCGAGTTCAAAGCATACTGCGAGGCGGTCGGACGTCCACTTCCCGCATCACCACGCTGGCCGGATATGCCCGACTACATAAAAAACTACCCTGATTACCCTGTTATCAACGTATCGCTTCATGAAGCCGCCGCATATGCACGCTGGGCGGGCAAGCGCCTGCCCACCGAGGAAGAGTGGGAGTTTGCCGCTGCGGGCGGACTTACAAACCCGCTTTATCCGTGGGGGAATGAGCCTGTCGACGGCAGCCGCGCCAACTTTGCCGACAAAAACTCCGACCTTCAGTGGCAGGAGCACGGCGCCGACGACGGCTACAAGTACACCTCGCCCTCCGGCGTGTATCCGCCGAACGGGTACGGGCTGTACGATATGGCCGGCAACGTGTTCGAGTGGGTCGACGGCTGGTTCTTCCGCTACGATGACAAGGTGCGCGACACCGAGGCATTCAAGGACGGCTGGGGCGGCTATGCGGTAACACGCGGCGGCTGCTATCATTCGATTGCCGGCGACCTGCGCATCGCGCGGCGCAGACAGGTGCTGGGCGGCGGCGCGAACGCCTCCACGGGCTTCCGCTGCGTGTGTGACGCCGACTCCGACGGCAAGCCGGTATTTTTTAAGCAGGCAGAGAAATCCCGCCAGGCAAGCCCGCGCGAGAAAAACCTGCGCGAGGCTATGCTGGCTAAAAACATCCGCATGCCGGAAGGGCAGGAGCTGTGCTGCGGCTGCGGCCTGATAGACGACAATTTCGCTCAGATGCTGCGGGCCGTGGGCTTTACCTCCGTCGAGCAGTATGTGACATGGGAAACCTGCGAAAACGGCGGAGAAGGCAACTGGGACTTCTCCAAGTGGGACCAGCAGGTCGAGATCCTGCGCCGCAACGGGCTCAAATGGCTGCCGTTTATCATCGCCGGCCCTGCCTATTCGCTTCCCGACTGGTACCGCGCGTCGCCTGAATTCCAGGGCATAAAATGCCTTGAGCATAATATTGAGAGTAAAATCCAGACTTTCTGGGACAAGCGTTTTTACCATTATATCGAGCGATTCCTTGCCGAGTTTGCGCGCCATTATTCCGACCATGACATATTTGAGGGGCTGCTGTTCGGCATAACCGGCGACTTTGGCGAGGCGATTGTGTCGGTCTGGCACGGCAACTGGCCTCTGAACATACCCGGCATATACCACGCCCATGCCGGATACTGGTGCAACGACAGGTTTGCACGCGCAGACTTCTCGGCGAAGATGAAAGAGAAGTTCGGCGATATCGCTGCGCTCAACAGTGCGTGGGGCACCGATTTCCCCACGTTTGCAGCAGTAGCTTTCCCGCCGGTAAAAACCACGCCCGATGACTACCGAATCGACGAGTGCACCTCGCCGGGGCGCTATATACCCAAAACACCTGAGCAGCGCCGCAGATGGATTGACTTTATCGACTGGTATCGCGCGTCGATGACAGAGTACGCGTCGTTCTGGATGCAGACCGCACGTAAATATTTCCCCGACACCGAGCTGTATCTGTGTACCGGCGGCGACGCAGTGCCGTGGCACGCCTCGGAGTTTGCGGCGCAGAGCAAAATCTCGGCGGCCGTTTCGACACCGGCTGCCAAAGCCGGAGTGCGTATCACAAACGAAGCCTCCAATTTTATAAACAATTTCGCGGTGACAAACTGGGTGGCAACTGCCTGCTCGTTCTATGGCGGCATATTCAGCTTTGAGCCTGCGGGTCAGGTTACTGAACGCGGCGTGGTTTGCCGTGTTTACAATGCTGCCGCGACCGGCGCGAAATCGCTGCATTTCTACGCCGGCAATATCACCGATAACACCGAACGTGTCGAAAACTTCGCAAAGAACGTCGGCTTCCTCTCCGAGGGCGGCGTAACCCGCGACATCGGCATGCTCTACCCCGACACTCCGATGGTGCTCGACACGAGCCGGATAGGATGCTATTATGAGCTGTTCACTCAGATGCGCGACTATACGGACTATGCGTATGTGTGCGACCTGACAATCGCCGACGGAATACTCGACACGCTGAAGGTGCTGGTTATCGCGCTTGACGGCTGCTACAGAAAAGCTACGCTTGATAAAATCGCCGGATTCAAGGCGCGCGGCGGTCTGGTGATAGGCCTTGGCCTGCACGAGCTTTATGACCTTGAGGGCGGGCAGGGCTATTTGCCGGTACTTTTCAACGGCGTGAACTCGATCAATATCACCCCGCAAAAAGAGCGCTTTAATATTGCCGATGTCGCCGGTGAGATGACGGACTTCCTCGAGTCGCACGGCGTGACGGTACACGACGGTGTAATTGACGGCATATTCGCGGCGACAAAGAACGGGCGTCTTTTAGTCATGAACTATTCCGGCGCAGACGCGACGCGCACATTCAAACTTCCTGACGGTTCATCGGTTATGCGGACGCTCTGCGACCTTGAGATAGCTTATATTTGACAAATGCGCCCGCGCGTGGTATAATTCTATCGTTAAGGAGGAAGGGAAGCGCCTTTTAGAACAGTATGCACGATGAACTGACCGAAGTTGATATTAAGAAAATGCAGGAAGAGATAGAGTATCTCATAAAGGAGGTAACGCCAAAGCTGAGGGTTGAGCTACAGCACGCAAGAGACCTGGGCGATCTCAGTGAAAACGACGAGTACCGTACGCTTAAGCGCGAGCTGAACCGTACTTACAGCCGCATTCGCTACCTGCAGAACATGATAAACACCGCTGTGGTGATAAAAGTCGAGTCAGAAGAAGACAGCATCGGTTTATTCGACAGCGTGAAGCTGTATGATGAAGACAGCGGAGAAGAACAGACGGTGAAAATCGTCACCACGCTTCGCAGCGACCCGCTTACAGGACTGATCAGCAAGGAGTCGCCGTTCGGACGCGCGCTGCTCGGCAAAAAAGTCGGCGACCGCGTAAAGGTGGACGTAAACGACAAGTACAGCTATTATGTTGTGGTGCGCGCAATCGAAAAGGGCACCGATGACGAGTCGCTCGAAATAAATAAATATTAAAATGCATAAACGCCGCTCGGCAACAGTAAAATCGGGCGGCGTGATTTTTTACAGGTTAGCCGGACATAACAACCGAAAACAGCGGATATGTCGGAGCAACTATTCACAGGCAGCAGGCGGGGGGCGATTTTCGAACATAGCAACCGATAACGGCGGATATCCCGAATTATCGACAGACAGACACAAGATTTAGCGCTTGATTTTACTGTCAGTTCAGGTTATAATTGCAAAAAGAGGTGATTATAAGTGAGCAGACTTATTACAACCGGCAGATATCTTTCCTGGGACGACGGAACGCCTTTCTTTTACCTTGCGGATACTGCGTGGGAGCTGTTCCACGCGCTGAGCCGCGAGGAGATGGACTATTATTTTGCGTGCCGGGCAAGGCAGGGCTTCACCGCGGTGCAAAGCGTCGCGTTGGCGGAGCGGGACGGGTTGCGTACCCCCAATTTCTACGGCAGGCTGCCGCTGAAAACCGGACCGGACGGGCTGCCCGACCCGATGCAGCCTGATACCGACGGCGATTACAGCTACTGGGCGCATGTCGACTACGCAATAGATGTCGCTGATAAACACGATATCTTCATCGTGCTGCTGCCGACATGGGGCGATAAATTCAATGTCGCTTGGGGAATCGGGCCGGAAATATTCAACGAACAGAACTCTTATGCCTACGGCAGATGGATTGCCGACAGATACAAAAACCGCCGGAACATAATCTGGATGCTCGGTGGCGACCGAAACCTTGAGCCGCGTCACCGCGCCATAATCGACGCTATGGCTGCGGGCATAAAAAGCACAGGCGACACGCATCTGATAACTTTTCACCCTCAGGGAGCGCAGAATTCGGCGAATGTTATCGGCGACGCGGACTACATAGATTTTCACACCTCGCAGACCTCGCACGGCACCGACCAGTGTTATATATCCGACGAAATCATGCTTAAGATGGCAGCGGCATCCGATAAGCCGTATCTGGACTCGGAGCCGCGCTATGAGGACCATCCCGCATGTTTTACCGCAAATTCCGGATTTCTCTGGGACAGCGCGGATGTAAGGCAGAATGCTTACTGGAACATACTCGCAGGCGCGTGCGGGCACACATACGGCAACCACTGCATCTGGAGCATGAATCGCGAGCCTTCCGCGTACTTCCCGTACACATGGCAGGACGCGCTCACGCACGAGGGGGCGGAGCAGATAGGATTTGTCAAGCAGCTCAGGCTGTCGCGCGATTATTTTTCGCTGCGCAATATGCCCGAGCTTGTATGCGAGCGGTTTGCCGGCGTGGGGCACATGACCGCTGCAGCCGGCGATGACTATGCGTACATATATTCACCGCTCGGCATACCGTTTACGTTCGACCCGGCGCCGCTGGGATACCTCAGCCCGATCCGCGCGAGCTGGTTTAACCCGCGCACCGGCGAGGAGACGGTTTTCGGCGTGCTTCATCCACGCGAGAAAACGATGCTTGCCCCGCCATCCCAGGGCAAAGGGTGCGATTGGGTATTGGTCGTCCAGCATTTTTGAACATATGATGAATAATAGCAAGGTTTACGAAAGTACGATGTTTATTAAAAATTACCTGATATATGCTTGACAATGTATAAGATTTGTGTTAATATTTACCTAACATAATCTGAAAGAGGGCGACTGGACATGGATGAAGAAAAGATATTGTTCGATAAACATGAAATAGTATTCACCGATACAAGCGTCAGCCCGCCTATGAACCGCAACCTGCCCGCGTCTAAAATTACATCAATCACGTTCTATGACGGTTTTGTGCGGGGATTTCTCGGAATTAAGCTTAAAACCCGCGTGATCGCAATAGAGGCAGTCGGCATATCAAAACCGCTTGAATTGTACGAGCGCAAAGAGGTTGCGTTTGAAAAATATCTGCGGCTGTTGCGGGAGTTTGCGGAAAACAACGGCATAACACTGCACGACAAACTGGCATCATAAGTGAAAAATCCGTCCGGAATCCGGGCGGATTTTTTTGAGATAAGGACGCGCGCTATTTCATGAAATAAGTGTAATACGCCACGATTGTGCGGACACATCCGTCATGCTCAAGGTCAGGCGCGGTAAGGATGACGCCCTCCAGCGACAATAGTTCAGAGGCGTCAAGAGTGTCGGTCGCGGCGCGGAACAAAACTTTTCCGTCGGCGTAAACCAACAGCTCGCTGTCTTTTAAAATCAGAGCGCCTGCGCGGCCGATTACCTGTTCATCTGCGAAGTCAGGTGCATCACTGCCGTCCGGTGGAGGCAGACGCTCAATAACATACTTGATCGCTCTGCCGTCAAGTTTTTGTATCAGCTTTTTGCGCTGCGATTCCTCCTTCGCGCGCCGCCCGAAAAGTTTTGAGAAAATGCTCATATACCTGCCGCCGTTTCTAATTGATAACAACCCGATATTAGCATACCTGCATATATTTTGCAAGATATAATGGACAAAATAAACAATATTTTAGTCTGTCATAAAAGAAAGCTGAGAAAATATACAAACTTTTCAGAAAAAATTTATCCCTCTTGACAGAAAGAGTCATTGTGGTATAGTATACAGTGATATGTCGCATCCAAGCGACGTAATTTATGGTGCACAACCCTTTTAAACGATCGGAGCTGATGCAGTTGCTACCGCTAGATACACTAACGCCGGAGGCATCCGCTGCGTTTACTGCGCACGGTGTGAATGTTGACACGCTTGAAGTCGCAGTTCGACTTGACCTTGACAATTCGGGCGACTACGGCGAAAGCTGGATGGCGTACAGCAAAGAAGACAAAGTTTTGTATGTAACAGCCGCCTCTTTCCGCCTTGATGGAAGAGTATCCGGCTTTGATCCGAATGCATCCGCAAAAACTGAATCGAAAAGAGCCGCGCGTGCTAAATCTGTAGAGAAAAATTTCAATTATTTTAAATCGTACGATATTAACACTTTCCATGAGATTTATGTAGACAACTTTGTCTGTTCAAACCGGGTGCTCGCCCGCGTGGGAGATCCTTTGCCAGAGAATCCTCCCCAAACATCGGAGGATAGCCCGGAAAACACCGACAGTGCTAAAAATGAAGAAGTAAATAACAATCTGACAACCGAAATTGTGGCGTTTACCACCAATGCGCGCAAACGCCAACTATTTGCTTTTATTGATATAGTTAACCGCCTGCGTAAGGATGAAAACGTTACCGCAGAAGACCCGATCTTCGAGCAGTTCAATGTTAAGTGTCCGAAATGCCGTCGTGTTTTCTCAGATCAGAGCCGAAAGATCTGCGAACACTGTCTCAACCGCGGCGCCGTTATAAAGCGCCTGATGAGATATTTCAACGACTTCCGCTTGCAGCTTTTTACAGTGTTCTTCTGCATGATAATGACCTCCGTGGTTTCGCTGGTTAACCCTATCATATCGAACAAAATCCTGCTTGACCAGGTCATCAGTCAGCGAGGAACCGTGGGCGGCAAGGAAGTCGGTTTGTTGCACAGCGAGCATTGGGTATACATAATGGTTACCGTTGTGATGGGTATATCATTTTTGTCGCTTGGAATCGGAATCCTGCAGAACCGCGCAAACGCCCACATGTCCACGCGGGTTACGCTGAACATGAAGCTGGACATTTTCACGGCTATGCAAAAGCTGTCGCTGTCCTACTTCAATAATAACCAGACCGGACGACTTATCACACGCGTCAACTACGACGCCGACAGGGTGCGCGGGTTCTTCATCAACGCTGTCCCGGCACTGGTAATCAACGGAATAAACTTCATCGGTCTTACAGTATTCCTTTTCATTATAAACTGGCAGCTGACGCTGATAGTCTTTATCCCCGTTCCGATTATAGTGATGATGTTCAAATTCATGCTGCCGAAGCTGTGGCGCATGTATACAAAACAGTGGAGGCGTTCATCATCGCTTAACGCCGTGCTGGGCGATGCACTCAACGGTATCCGCGTCGTAAAAGCATTTGCAAAGGAATCGGAAGAAACAAACCGTTTTTACACATACAGCGAACGGTTAAGCAGTACAAACCTGCAGCTTAACATGGTGTCGCTGACAATCTTCCCGATTATAGGCTTGCTGATAGGCTTGTCCAGCCGTGCGATCTGGGGTTTCGGCGGCTACAATGTTATCGAAGGAGTCATGACCTACGGCGACTTCGCCACGTATTTCAGCTACATAGGCATGATTTTCGGACCGCTGAACTTCTTTACATCATTTACCGACCAGCTTACCGATACGATCAACTCCGCGCAGCGCATGTTCGAAATTCTCGACGCTGTGCCTGAGATTACCGACGCGCCCGACGCCGTCTCTATCGACCATCTACGCGGCGAAATCGAATTCAAACGCGTCAACTTCCATTATACGCCAAACCGTCCGATACTCAAGGACATATCCTTTAAAATCAATCCCGGCGACCATGTAGGGCTTGTGGGTCATACTGGTGCGGGTAAATCGACGATTGCCAACCTGATAACCAGACTGTATGATGTTATCAGCGGCTCAATAGAGATCGACGGCATTAACATCAAGCAGATCAAGAGCAAATCGCTGCGCAAGAACATAGCCATCGTTTCTCAGGAAATATACCTTTTCAAAGGAACAATTGCCGACAATATCCGCTACGCCCGTCCCGATGCGTCGATGGACGAAGTAGTTGAAGCAGCAAAAGTAGCAAACGCGCATGATTTCATCATGCGTCTGCCCGACGGTTACGAAACCGTCGTCGGCACAGGCAGCCGTTCGCTGTCGGGCGGTGAGTGCCAGCGCGTTTCGATAGCGCGCGCGGTTCTGTTGGGACCGGCAATCCTCATACTCGACGAAGCGACCGCTGCGATGGATACCGAAACCGAGCGCCTTATCCAGAACGCGCTCAACAAACTCATAGAGGGCAAAACTACGATATCTATCGCGCACCGGCTGTCCACGCTGAAAGACTGCAACTACCTGTTCGCCATTGAAAACGGCGAAATCGCTGAGCGCGGCACGCATGCCGAGCTGCTTGCAAAGAAGGGAATATTCTACCGTCTGTACACGCTCCAGACCGAGGCGATGAAGAAAGTGCTGCAAGGCATGTAACCTATTCGCCCCGGCATTGTTCACGCGCAAATTGCGCGTGCGCATATTGCGCGCGTGTATGGCGACCGATAACGGGTGCCGTGATAATCGCAGGCATCACAACTTCTACAATATTTTCGCAAATCCGGAGGGATAAAATCGATGGCTGACGAAAAAAATACAAAAACTGTCGCCCAGGAAAAGAACAGCACGGCGACTGAAGATAAAACCGAAGCCAAAACCGAAGTCGAAACCGCATCCTCGGAGCAAAAAACCGAACAAGAGAAAAAAGCCGATAACGCAGATGCTAAAACCGGCGAGGATAAAGAAAGCAAAGAATTAGAGCCCGTCAAAGAGAAAAAGGACATTCTCGATGAAATCGACGACGGCGACCTGATTTTAGCAGACCAGAGAGAGTCTGTGCCGCTGACACCGGAAAACGCGAAATTCTACCCGTCGAAGGGCAGACTGATCTCAATGACGCTCATTCACGGCGACGGGAAAGAGGACGAATATTTCGAGCGGGTTATCGTGCTGCGCGCGTTCCCGATATCAAACCCTGACGAATTTATATCCGTCCGCGAGCCTGACAATAAGAAAAAGGGCAAGGGCAAGGAGATCGGCATGATCCGCCGGCTGTCTGATTTTGACGAGGCTACGGTTCGGCTGATAAATGAGGAGCTGCGCCGCAGGTATTTTTCACCTGTAATCCAGCGGATATATTCGGTGAAAGAGAAGTTCGGATATTCGTACTGGGAATCCGACACCACCGCCGGCCGCGTTACATTCATTCTAAACAACCCATTTTCGAATATTCGCGTGCTTGAGGACGGCAGGATTTTCATCAACGACATAGATGGAAACAGCTTCGAGATACCCGATCCCAAAAAGCTCGACCCAGCGAGCTACCGCAAGATCGAAATCTATTTATGATATGCGGCGGGACTGAATTCAGACGGGAGCTGATTTGTTTTGAAACTACAGTTTGAGTTGCCCGACGCAGATAGAAAAGCGTATGAAGCGGCGGTCGGGCCGGAAGAAAAAATGCTGTACTGCCTGCCGTTCAATATATTGGACGATAATTTCGTCAACGGCTACATGGTGTTCACAAATAAAAAGATATACAAGCTGGAGGGCGGGCGGCTGCTCGCCGTGTACAGCCTTGAGAACGCCACTGATTTCCAGACAGAGGTTATGTACGGCATCTGCGGGTTCTACGCCAAAATCGACGGCGCGACCACGCTGCTCTGCAACTTTATATCCGGACGCAACCTGCCCCGATATGCGGTCATTGTCAAAGCAATGGAGATACTGACCGAAAAGAATATCGAAGAACCGATTACGAATGATTCGCCTGAGCATTTCTGCCAGAAATGCGGCCGTCCATATATACACAGAACGACCATCTGCCCGTACTGCATGGATAAACTGGAGGTATACAGAAAGCTCTGGGCCATGACAAAGGGTCTGCGGCTGATGATGTTCTTCCCGTTCATCGTATCGATATTCGGCGTCATCTTTTCGTTTGTGGTGCCTTGGATTCAGGCGATTGCGGTTGACCAATACATAAAACCCACCGGAGAAGTGGCATCATCATTGTCCGGCAGCCGCTTGACAGGTTTTATTGTTATAATCGTCTCGTTTGTATCAATTGACCTGTTACAGCGCGCACTTGGCGTAATGCAGGCAAGATTCTCGGCAATATCGGCTAATAAGTTCACGCTGATGCTTAAAACGCTGCTTTACGAAAAGCTCCAGTCGCTGTCGCTTGCGTCCATCCAGCGCCGCACGACAGGCGACCTGATGGGCCGCGTCAACCATGACACCGCAGAAATGCAGCACTTCATCATCGGTACTTTGCCTTCTCTGTTTATACAGGTAACATCGTTTCTTGTTGCGCTGGTTGTGCTGCTTATCATCAACCCGCTTATCTGCGTGTTCGTATTCGCGCCGATCCCTTTTACAGTCTTTGCGGTTAAAAAAGTATGGGAGGTCGTGCAGCGGCGCAACGTCAAGTCATGGATACTCGGCACACGAACAAGCTACCTGCTTCAGGATATATTGAACGGTATCCGCGTCGTAAAATGCTTCGGCATGGAGGAGCGCGAAATCTCGCGTTTCAAGCAAAGCAGCGTTCTGTCTTCAAATCAGAACGAATCAAACGCAAAGCTCTTTGATACCATTTTCCCGCTGCTGGGATTTTTGATTCAGTTCGGGCACTTCCTCATCGCATATTACGGCAACCTGCTGGTGTTCCGCGGCGAGATGGGTCTGGGTACACTGGCTCAGATATCCCACTACGCAGCAATAATATACGGCCCGATGATGTGGATAACAAACATACCGCGCAGCATTTCGGTGTTTCTCACATCAGCGAGCAAAGTATTTGAGATTCTTGAGGAAAATCCCGAAATCGAGGATATCGGACTGCCGATAGATATCTCAATCGAGGGCGAAATCAACGTAAAGAACGTAACTTTCGGCTATCAGAGCTATAATCCCGTTCTTGAAAACATAAACGTGAAGATCAATCCCGGCGAGATGATAGGGATCGTCGGCCACTCAGGTTCGGGCAAAACCACGTTTATAAACCTTGTAATGCGTCTGTATGACGTAAACGAAGGTGCGATCGAGATTGACGGCGTCAATATCAAGGACATATCTCAGACCGCGCTGCGCTCGCAGATAGGCGTGGTGCTGCAGGAAACATTCCTGTTCTCGGGTACAATCCGCGAGAACATCGCATACTCAAAACCGTATGCGACCGACGAAGAGATTATCGCCGCGGCGCGCACCGCAAACGCTCATGATTTTATCATGAGCCTGCCGCTGGGTTACAACACGCTTGTCGGTGAAAAAGGCTACTCGCTCTCCGGCGGTGAGCGCCAGAGAATAGCGATAGCGCGCGCGATAATACACAACCCGCGCATACTGATACTCGATGAGGCAACGGCATCGCTCGATACAGAGACTGAGAAGCTGATTCAGGACGCGCTCAACAAGCTCGTGCGCAACCGTACGACGCTCGCGATAGCGCACCGACTGTCCACACTGCGCAACGCCGACAAGCTGCTGGTTCTCGACAGAGGCAAGGTGGCAGAATTCGGCACGCACAGCGAACTGCTTGCAAACAAGGGCATATACTACAAGCTCGTTATGGCACAGCGCAAGCTGGCGCAGGGATAACAAATATGAAAATAAAACGGGAGATGATCGGTCTCCCGTTTTTATTATCATGC
>JAPXNL010000027.1:0-19114 GCA_033808535.1 Clostridia bacterium | reverse complement strand
ATGTTATTCACCGGGCGATAACATGCGATATAAAAGCTGTACGCATATCGGGTCATTCACAAGGCGCGGCATTGGCTATTCTTTGTTCGGTTGACCTGGAATACAATTTTCCTGACCTCGACTATGAGGTATATCTGTTTGGCGCACCCCGCGTAGGCAATAAAGCCTTCCGCGATTCGTATAACCGAAGACTGCTAAAGGTATTTCGGGTTGAAAACGGCAACGATATTGTGACCAAAGTTCCGCCGAAATTCATGGGCTTCCGCCATGTTGGCATGAGATTGCACGTCGGACGCCCCCGCCTTCCGTTTATAGTCAGTTTCGCCGACCACTATCCGCAGGCGTATTACCAGAATTTATTTAACAAGCTGTATTGCAGAAAATGACTGCTGATATCAACAGAGTAAGCCTGATTAGAATTTATAACCGCCCGTAACAGTGCTTTTACCTCGCCGTATTTGTATAGCCGCCGGTCCGGGTCAGGATCGGCGGCTAATGTTTTCAGTTTAGTGCAAATGCCACTTTATCTTACCAATCGGCTTTTCAGTCGTACTCAACGACGCTCGCCCAGCGGAGCAGAAACTCGCGCTCACCGGGTCGCCCTTTGACCGACTGCGATGCCGCCACAATCGGCATCCACTTTTGCACATAGCGCGGGTCGGTCGAGCTCTTTTCGCAGAACAGCGCAAGGTATTCGTTTGCGCCGCTTATGTCGCCGGCCAGGCAGAACAGAAGGTAGGTGCGCGCAACGTCAGCCGAGGCGTTGCCCTGTGTGGCATGCGACCAGTCGATGATATATGGCGTGCCGTCTGGCTTTATAATTATGTTGGACGGATTGAAGTCGCCGTGGCACAGCTTATCATGCGTTGGCATGCCCTCGAGCCGGGCATTCAGCTCAAAGCGAATGTTTGCATCGAGGTCTGCCAGCCCGATTTTGCGGTGCATCTTGTCTTTTAGCTTGCTTAGCATCGGTATCCGCTTTGAGTGAACCTGTATCTGAAGATCGACCAGCAGGTACAGGTATTCGCTCTTTTTTTCCGGCGCTTCATCCATCATCTGCTGCAGCGTCTTGCCTTCGATATACTCCGACCGGATAGCCCACTTGCCGTCTGGCTTGAACACCTCGAGCACCCGGGGGATGTTGAGTCCCGTTTCTTCCACACGCACCTGATTGAGCGCTTCGTTTAACACATCCGCCTTTGAGTAATCCGAATCGAATACTTTTAAAACAGTGTCGCCGTCGCGGTAAATTATCTTGGATGCTCTGACAGCGATAATGTTGTCAGCCTGAAAACCCATTCTGTTCCTCCTTCTCCCGGTGCTCACTCAGCCGAGCCCGGCTTGCTATTGCCGTAATATGCGTCAAGGTACAGCTGCTTTATCTCGCTTATCAGCGGGTAACGCGGGTTTGCGCCTGTGCACTGATCGTCGAACGCCTGCTCTGCCATCTCGTCGAGCCGTGCCAGAAATTCCGCTTCGTTGGGCACATAATCGCGTATCGTCGGCTTTATGCCCACACGTGCTTTAAGCGCTTCTATTTTTGTAATCAGTCCCTCGAGTTTTTCTTCGTCAGTGCTGCCCTCTATGCCGAGATAATCGGCGATCTCCGCGTAGCGCGCCAGCGCGTGCGGATAACCGTACTGCGGGAATGTGCCCATCTTCTCAGGCGCCTCCGCAGCATTGAAGTGCATCACATGCGTGATCATCAGCGCGTTTGCGACGCCGTGCGGCAGATGGAAGAAGGCGCCCAGCTTATGCGCCATCGAATGGCATATGCCGAGGAATGCGTTTGCGAATGCCATGCCGGCAATTGTCGCGGCGTTTGCCATCTTTTCGCGGGCAACGGGATCGCCTGCCCCGTTGTCATACGCGCGCGGCAGATATGTGAATATCAGCTGCATTGCGCGGAGCGCAAGTCCGTCGGTGTAATCGGTCGCCATAATCGAGGCGTATGCTTCAAGCGCGTGTGTCAAGGCGTCGATGCCAGATGCGGCTGTCAAGCCTTTGGGCGCATCCATCATCAAATCCGCGTCGACAATCGCCATGTCGGGCATAAGCTCATAGTCGGCGAGCGGGTACTTTATGCCTGTCGCCTCATCGGTGATAACCGCAAAGGGCGTGACCTCGGAGCCGGTGCCGGCCGTGGTCGGGATCGCGACGAAATACGCCTTTTCGCCCAGCTTGGGGAAGGTGTAGACTCGCTTGCGGATATCCATGAAGCGCATTGCCATGTCGTGGAAGTCGACCTCGGGATGCTCATAAAGCACCCACATGATTTTTGCCGCGTCCATCGGTGAGCCGCCTCCGATCGCGATTATCACATCGGGACCGAACGCGGTCATCTGTCTCGCGCCTTCGCGGGCGCATGCGAGGGTGGGGTCGGGCTCGACATCATAGAAGGTCGTGTGCACAATGCCCATCTCGTCAAGTTTCTTTTCGACGGGCTTTGCATATCCGTTTGCATATAGGAATTTATCGGTGACTATGAAGGCTTTTTTCTTGCCCAGCACGCCTCCAAGCTCGTCAAGTGCTACGGCAAGGCAGCCTTTCTTGAAGTAAACTTTTTCGGGTGCGCGGAACCACAGCATGTTTTCTCTCCTCTCGGCAACGGTCTTGATATTGAGCAGATGCTTTACACCGACGTTATCGGCTACGGAGTTGCCGCCCCAGCTTCCGCAGCCCAGCGTGAGCGAGGGGGCAAGCCGGAAGTTGTAAATATCGCCGATACCGCCATGCGAGGAGGGTGTGTTCACCAGTATGCGGCAGGTTTTCATGCGCTCGGAGAAGCACGCGAGTTTGTCTCTGGCGTTCACCTCGTCAAGGTATATGGACGAGGTGTGACCGTAACCGCCGTCTTTGACAAGGCGCTCTGCCTTGTCAAACGCCTCGTCGGTGTCTTTAGCGCGGTACATCGCAAGCACGGGCGACAGTTTTTCGTGAGCAAACACCTCGGTAAGCTCAACACTCTCGACCTCGCCTATTAGGATTTTGGTGGCCTGAGGCACTTTCACGCCCGCCAGCTCCGCGATTGTCGCCGCCCTCTGGCCGACAATCTTTGCGTTGATTGCGCCGTTTATAATAATGGTCTTGCGTACCTTTTCGGTTTCTTCGGGGTCAAGGAAATAGCAGCCGCGGGCCGCAAATTCAGCCTTTACCGCGTCGTAAACCTTATCCAGCACGATAACCGCCTGCTCGGATGCGCATATCATGCCGTTGTCAAACGTCTTGGAGTGGATTATCGAGTTGACGGCGAGCACAATGTCGGCGGTATCGTCAATTATTGCGGGCACGTTGCCGGGACCGACGCCAATCGCGGGCTTGCCGGATGAGTACGCCGCGCGTACCATGCCGGGTCCGCCGGTGGCGAGTATCATGTCGGCTTCCTTCATCACGAGGTTGGACAGCTCAAGGCTGGGCACGTCTATCCATCCGATGATATTTTCGGGTGCACCGGCTTCGACTGCCGCCTCGAGCACAATGCGCGCCGCTTCTATCGTGCAGAGCTTCGCCCTCGGATGCGGGCTGAGGATAATTCCGTTGCGCGTTTTAAGCGCAAGCAGTGTCTTGAATATCGCCGTTGAAGTGGGGTTGGTGGTAGGTATGACCGCCGCGATTACACCCAGCGGCTCGGCGAACTTTTTTATGCCGAACGCCGCGTCCTCTTCGACGACTCCGCAGGTTTTGACGTCTTTATATGCGTTGTAGATATATTCGGATGCGTAGTTATTTTTTATAACCTTGTCTTCGACAACACCCATGCCGGTTTCTTCGACTGCGAGTTTAGCCAGCGGAATGCGCGCCTTATTTGCCGCGATTGCCGCCGCTTTGAAAATTTTGTCGACCAGCTCCTGGGAGTATGTCGAGTACGCGCGCTGTGCCGCGCGTACTTCTGCCAGGCGTGCTTCAAAGCTTTCCACGCTGTCCACAATCGGATACATCTGTCCGGTTCGGACTGCTTTATTATTTTCAGCCATTTGTTTTACCCCCATTTGGATTGGTATTTATCTGCCATCAATATCATATCACATAAATATGATTTTGGAAATATTAAAAAGGCATATCGATATATCTATATCGATATGCCTTTATCGTTTTTATAATTATCATTCAATTTCACGTTTTTCGCGCATCAGTTCGTCAACAAACAGCTTGTCAAGTTCTGTCAGTTTATAGTCGCGCTTGCGTATAAGCACATCGCGGTATCGTCTTGTAACCGACGGACACTTGCGTATCACCAGACCGTACAGCTTGAGCAGATGCTCCGGGATAGGCGAGACCCACATGAAGGTGTCGGGAAGCGTCGACAGCAGCTGAAGCTGGCTGCCGCGTTCGAAAATATACACGCGCCTGCTCGATACGCTCATCTCCTCGCTTTTCCGCACCGCAGCGGGTGAAAGCGACGGCACATACGGGTCAGGGTTGGACAGCTCGATGTAACCGGCAAGATCGTCGGGCGTAATCTCATCCTTTTCCGCGAGCGGGCTGCGTTCGCTTATGACAAGCTGCGGCACAAACTCGAATACCGGCTCCGATATCAGCTCTTTTTCATCGAGCATATCCTTGAAGTTGCGGTCATAGGCAACCTGATAGCGCAGTATTCCCATGCGATAGTCGGCGTTGAGGATGTTTGAAATCGCGCGCATCGCATTTGTTTCCTTATAATATATTTCAACCGACGACTCCGGCGGCAGCTTCTTTACAAAATTCACAAACGCCTCTGCAATATAGCTGGCGCGCGGCACCGAGATTGAAAACTGGCTGACGTTTTTCTTGCCGTCGCGGAACATATCCTCAACTTCGTCGACCTGTGCTAAAATCTTTCGCGCGCGCGACAAAAACGCCTCGCCCTGCTCGGTGGGATAAATCCCTTTGGATGTGCGGCGGAATAGCTGTACGCCGAGTGTATTCTCCAGCTCGCGTATCGCGCGGCTGATGTTGGGCTGCGCGGTATAAAGCCGCTCGGCGGCTTTTGTCATGGATTTTGTCTCGGCAATCTCCACCGCGTATTTTAAATACATCAGGTTCATGGCTATCCTCTGATTTATATTCGGATATGCTTCGGACACATAGCGGAAGTATGAATGCTATATGTGTTTAGAATAATCATAAAGCACTATGTTTATATCCAATTTGATATATTGCAATTTAAGATTATTATAGCGGGAAACAGGACTTTTTGTCAATCTTTTGGCGCAAGCGGTTGAAGTTTTAAACCGGTACATGCTAAAATATAACATAATAATATGTATAAAAAACGGGAGTTGATATTTATGCCTGTTGCAGACTATGGGACCTATCGCAAAATGCTGGAGGCCGCATATCAAAACCATTATGCCTATCCGGCAATAAATGTATTTTCGATTGAATCCGTTAACGCGGTGCTTGCTGGGCTGACGGAAGCCAAATCCGACGGAATTATTCAGATTTCCATCGGCGGCGGAGAACATGCTTCCGGCACGAATGTCAAAGATGCCGCTCTGGGCGCGATTGCGCTTGCCGAGTATGTTCACCGTGTTGCGTACCGCTATGACATTTATGTCGCTTTGCACACAGATCACTGCCAGGCGCATAAGCTGGAGTCATTTCTATTCCCGGTTATAGCGGAAACCGAAAAACGCAGGAGAGCGGGGCTGCCAAATCTGTTCAACAGCCATATGTTCGACGGTTCCGCCCTGCCCCACAGAGAAAATGTTGCCATCGCCAAAGAAATTTTAAAGCGCTGCGCCAAAAGCGAACTTATACTTGAGGTTGAAGCCGGTGTTGTGGGCGGTGAGGAGGACGGTGTAAACACCGAGGGTGCGCCGCGCGAAAAGCTTTATACCACGCCCGAAGATATGCTGCTCGTTTACGAGGAGTTAAGCCAGGTTGACGGCGGCTTCTGGACGCTTGCCGCCACATTCGGCAATGTTCATGGCGTGTATAAACCCGGCAACGTGAAGCTGAATCCGAAAATCCTCAAAGCAGGTCAGGATTATCTGCGCTCCAAATACGGATATGACGTACACTACCTGTTCGTATTCCACGGCGGCTCGGGCTCCGAAAAGGCGGATATTGAGGAAAGCATAAACTACGGCGTCGTTAAGATGAATATAGACACCGACACGCAATACGCTTTCTCGCGCCCGATCGCCGACCATGTTTTCAAAAATTACGACGGCATTCTCAAGGTTGACGGTGAGGTAGGCATCAAAAAAGTCTACGATCCGCGCTCATATCTTCGCAAAGCCGAACGGGGCATGACTGAACGTGTAATCCAAGCCGCGCGTGACCTTCATTCTGCCGGAAAGACCATTTACGCAGGCTAAATAATATAAAAGGAGTATTGGACGCTCGTCCGGTACTCCTTTTTATAGTGTTCAAAAAATCGGAGACTTGCGGCTTACTTCTCATTTAAGCGTCACCCTCGCGCAGGTGCTTGCAGAGTATAGCCAGCGACGACGCGAGGTTTTCGTTTTCGACCACCACACCCTCCGGTACGCGAAGAATAGTCGGTGCGAAGTTCCATATCGCGCGGATGCCGCAGGCGATCAGTCTGTCGCAAGTCTGCTGCGCTACTTCAACCGGTACAGTTATTATGCCCAGCTTTATATCTTTGTCGGCGCAAACCGCCACGATGTCGAAATCTGGCAGGATGGGCTTTCCGGAAAATGTGCCCCAAACGTCAGGATTGGTGTCGAACGCGGCGATGATGTCGATGCCATAGTCGGCAAAACCGCTGTACGAGAGCAGAGCCTTGCCCAGATTGCCTGCGCCCACAAGTATAGTCTTTGTTTTGATGCCGTACCCGAGCGCGGATTCAAGCTGTGTGATAAGTTCGGCAACCGAATAGCCGGTTTTCGGCCGTCCGCTGCCGCTGACCGCGCCCAGATCCTTGCGAACCTGAACGTCATTTAACCCGAACTCCTCCGCAATCGCCGTCGCGGAAATTTTGGCAGTCCTGTCTTTGATCGAGTTCAGATAATGCAAATATACGGGCAGTCGCCTGAGTGTGCTGACGGGTATGTTCCTTTGACTCATTGCAAATAACCTTTTCTTTTCAGCCGCATACCTTAACGCGGTGCGTGAAGTGTGTTATATTATAGCAATGATAACACAAATATCACATATCGTCAAGGAAAGATTTACATTTTAAAGTTAATAAAGTCACATGTTATCCCGTGACAGTGAAAACGCCTGTCGATATACACCGCATCCACTCAGATTAAACTGCTTGTCAGCTATTCTCCCGCCGATTTTATCTGTTCCACCAGTTCTGCGAAACCAGGCTCTTCTTCGAGCGAGGAAAAACAGCCGTTTGCTATATAACCATAATAGATGAAATAAGCGCTGCTTTTGTCACGGTAGTTGTCGTCGCGCTTTGTACAGGCGGGATCTGCTTTTGCGATGGACTCCATACTTACATTATTGGCTGCAAACACGGAATCCGGTCCATCTTCGCTTGTGCAGCGCGCAACTTCGGAAAGATGCGCAAGCGCCGACGCTTTATCGCCTTGCTCCGCATATCTGCGCGCAGCCGTAAAATGCAGGAACATATATACAAAGCACCTGCGCTTGGCAGCTCCGCCGTCGCGCTTGTCGGCTTCGTAATAGAGCGCGTCCCAAAGCTGGATGTCACGCTTGCATTCGTCCAAGGCATAGTTATAAAGCGGACTGCACTTTTCATTTTTTTCCGTATGCGCCATTTTGTTAAGAAACGACGAACCGAGCATTACGCATATAAACGGCAGCACCGAAACCGAGTAATTCCAACGCTCCTCTCCTACGAGCGTCATTTGAATATTTATATCACGGACATGATTAAAAGCAGGCATTGTCTGCGCCACATCGAACGCGCCTTTTCGATCATCGTTTTTAATAAGTGACATTATAAGAAAATTTTTAGCAGAAAGTCTTAAGATATCGCCCAAATCATCTCCTGCTTTGCAGTCGCGCAGAATTCGCCTGCACAGTGCGATGCATTCCTCAATTTCTGGCGAGCCTTTATCATATCCGATAAGGTACGATGCAAGCATGGTAGCAAGTGAGTAATTTTTCGGATACAAACTCAGTCCGCGCCTTGCTTCGTCGCGCGCTTCGTCAATTCTTCCGCTTTTCGCCAGTTCACTTATGTGCATCACTAACCGCGCCTGCTCCTGTTCGGAGGCATCGTAACCTATAAGATTGTCGATTGATACGTCGAAGTACGAGGCAATACCGGGCAGCATCTCAAGGTCGGGGTAGCAGGTCTCGGATTCCCAGCGCGAGACCGCTTGTGCGCTGACGCCGAGGTATTCGGCAAGTTTCTCCTGAGTGACTCCGTTCTGCGTGCGCAGACGGCGAATGTTTTCGCCAATCTTTATCTTCACTATACTCCCTCCGGTAAATTATTAAAGGCTTGTATTATTATTATATCTTCTCTGCCCGTCGACCGCAATTATCAATCGGTTGTTTTATTTTCTACCGCATGTTAATAAAACGCGTTGCTGTTGACACCATACCCCGGAAGTGGTAGAATAATTCAAGCTGAAAACGTACAGTGAAAATGCGGGACATGTAAAATCCGGAGATTTTTATGAGACGCAAAGACAGAGAAATAACCGACATCGGCGAAATTGCGGGTATCATGGCGCGCTGCGACGTGCTGCGGCTGGGTTTAGCCGGTCACAGCGGTCCTTACGTCGTTCCGCTTTCGTTCGGCTTTGAGGTTACAGAGGGCAAAGTCACGGTTTATTTCCATGGCGCTGCGGAGGGGCTGAAACACGAGCTACTCGCCGTCGACAACCGTGTTTGCGTCGAAGCCGATATTTTCACGGGATATTCACAAAGCAATCATGACATAACCGCTGGATATGAAAGCGTTATCGGTTTCGGCAGAGCGGAGATTGCAGACGGTAACGACGCGCAGCGCGGTTTGCGCCTGCTGCTCGAACACTGCGGATTTGCCGATTACCCGATTGAGAAGTGCGGTGCATTTACGCGCGTTTATAAAATAACGCTTGACAGTGTGACCGGTAAAAGAAACATCATATGAAATTGGCGTAATATAAGATAAACACTACATTTATGTTTACGGGAGACTAAAATATCATGCAGCGATTCAGATTCACTCCGCACGGCGTGTGCTCGCGCGAAATTGAGATTACCATAGCCGACGACTGCGAAACTATCGAGAGCGTGCGCTTCACAGGCGGCTGCAACGGCAACACAAACGGCATCGCTTCCCTCTGCGGAGGCATGAAGATCGGCGATGTTATCAAACGGCTTGAAGGCATTAACTGCGGCACAAAAAATACGTCCTGCCCCAACGAGCTTGCATCGGCGCTGAAAAAATACCGTGACAGCAAACAGCCCGCAGGCTCCGTATGAACGGATTTTCTGCGGACAGCAAAAATGCAAAACCTACGTCATATTATACTACATAAAACAAAGCCGGCTGACTTGCCGGCTTTTTTCATGCATATTATTTTATTTTACGACTGACAGCAGCAGTTCGCGCAGCAGCTTGCATGCGGCGGCGGTCGACGAACCGCTTGTGTCATATGACGGAGCAAGCTCGCATAAGTCGCAGGCGACAACCTGTGCGTTTTCACTGCGCAGCGCATGGATGGCGTCGAGAACATCTGAAAAGTTGACGCCGCCATGCTCCGGTGTGCCGGTTCCGGGCAGCACCGACGGGTCGAGCACGTCAAGATCCAGTGTAAAGTATATAGGCTTGCCTTTCAGTGACGCAACGGTTCCGGCAAATCCTTTTAAGTAAAAACAGCGCAAATTTGTATGCGAGGTGGCATAATCGAACTCGCTGCGGTCGCCGCTGCGAATGCCGAACTGGAAGATGCGCCCGCCGCCCAATAGCTCGCATGCGCGCCGCATCACAGTCGAATGGGACAGCTTATCACCCAGATATTCGTCGCGCAGGTCGGCGTGCGCGTCAAGATGCAGCACATGCAGCTCCGGATAACTCGCCGCGGTGGCTCGCAATGCTCCGAGCGTGACCAGATGCTCCCCGCCCAGCATGACGGGCAGTTTGCCTGCCTCAAGTATTTTGCTGGTTTTTTCCTCTATTATCGCAAGCACGCGCGGGACGCTGCCGAAAGGCAATTCAAGGTCTCCCTCGTCGCAAATCAAAAGGTCGGCAAGATCCCGGTCAAGGTATGGAGAATACGTTTCGATCCCGAACGAATCGCCGCGTATCGCCGCCGGACCGAACCTCGCTCCGGGGCGAAATGTCGTCGTCCCGTCAAACGGCGCACCGAAAATAACGGCACTGCTTTCCTCAAACGAGGCATCGCAGGCTATGAATTTACTCATCGTCCTCACATTCCTTCAGCATGCGTTCAATGTAAACCGGCAGATAGAACGAACCGCGATGCAGGTTGAGGTTATAATAGTTGGTCTCAATGCCGAGCGATTTCCATTCTGTGCGCAGGTCGCGGATGGGGTGATATTTTTTCGATGCAAATCCGAACAGCCAGTGACCCGACGGATATGTCGGTATATGCGCCTGGTAGACGCGGCTTATTGGGAACGATTTGACAATGCGGGCGTGGGCGCGTTTCATTGCGCGCGCGTCGGCTTCATAAAACGGGCTCTCGTGCTGGTTGACCATGATGCCGTCGCTTTTCAGCGCCCGGAAACAGTTGCCGTAAAACTCGCGCGTAAACAATCCCTCGCCCGGTCCGAACGGGTCGGTTGAGTCGACAATTATAATATCATATTCGTCCTCGTGGCTGCGGATGAAACGCAGACCGTCCATATAGTGAACAGTCAGGCGCGGGTCGTCAAAACTGCACGCCACTGTGGGCAGATATTCACGACAAACGCGGACCACCTCGGGGTCAATCTCCACCATGTCGATATGCTCAATCTGCTTATATTTAGCAAGCTCACGCAGAGTGCCGCCGTCGCCCGCCCCTATCACGAGCACGCGGCGCGCGTCGGGATGAACCGCCATCGGCACGTGCACAATCATCTCGTGATAGATAAATTCGTCATACTCGGTCAGCATTACTATTCCATCAAGCGTCAGAAACCGCCCGAATTCAGGTGACTCGAACACGTCGATGCGCTGATACTCGCTTTGCACGGAGCAAAGCTGACGGTCAATGCGTATAGAGAAACGCACATTGTCTGTGTGGTTTTCACTGTACCATAGTTCCATCATAGCTTCTCCAATATACTAAGGTTTTCTACTGTTATATCTTCGGTTCCGGTAAGTGTACAGCCTTTCCGCTTTGCAAACTTGATGTACTCCACCATCTCCCGGGTCACAAGCTCGCCGGGTGCGAGAATCGGAATACCCGGCGGGTAACACATGGCAAACTCGCAGCAGACCTCGCCGACCGCCTCATCAAGAGGAACCAAACGCCGGCGTGCGTAAAACGCATCCCGCGGTGACAGGACAACTTTCGGCGCTATATATGCAAACTCGGGCTTCTCAAGCCGGCGCTTGCGGTATCTACGGCGTATCTCGGACAGCGCGCCGATAAGCCGCTCGATATTCTTGCGGCTGTCGCCGACTGAAATATAGGCAAGTATGTTTTCGGTGTCGCCGAACTCTATCTGTATGTCATACTCGTCGCGCAGCAGGTCATAGACCTCAATGCCGGCAAGCCCGAGCTCTGACGTGTTGACCGAGAGCTTTGTGATATCAAAATCGTATATTCCCTCTCGCCCCGCCAGCTCGCGCCCGTATGCATAATAATCGCCGAGCGCATTTATCTCGCCGCGCGCATACTCGGTCAGTTCAGTCACGGTGCGGAATATCTCCCTGCCCTTTTGCGCCAGGTTGCGGCGCGATATATCCAGGCTGGAGAGCAGCAGATACGAGCCGCTGGTAGTCTGCGTCAGGTTGATCGCCTGCCGCACGCGGTCAGCGTTGACATTCTCGCCGCATAACAGCAGCGAGCTTTGCGTCAGCGAACCGCCCGATTTATGCATGCTCACCGCAGCCATATCGGCGCCCGCCGCCATTGCCGAAACTGGAAGATCCTCGCCAAAGTATAAATGCGTGCCGTGCGCCTCGTCAACAAGCACGCGCATGCCT
The DNA here is from genome assembly GCA_033808535.1 of Clostridia bacterium. Classification (GTDB taxonomy): domain Bacteria; phylum Bacillota; class Clostridia; order Oscillospirales; family CAG-272; genus DTU078. The sequence goes on along the minus strand of JAPXNL010000027.1, from coordinate 7,092 downwards.
GCCGCGTGTGCCGCCCGCACGATGCCGCGCAGGTCGGAGCAAATGCCGTAATAGGTGGGATTGTTGACTAAAACGGCTTTTGCATCCGGATGTTCCGCAATTGCGCGCTCCACATCTTCGAGCCGCATGCCAAGCGCCAGCCCCAGCCTTGTGTCGGTGCGCGGGTCTACATATACCGGTATTGCGCCGCAGATGATGAGCGCGTTTATCACACTGCGGTGCACGTTGCGAGGCAAAATCACGCGGTCGCCGTTGCCGAGTGTCGCTAAAATCATCGACTGCACCGACGAGGTCGTACCGCCGACCATGAAAAATGCCGCTGCCGCACCGAACGCCTCGGCGGCAAGCTCTTCAGCTTCACGGATTACTCCGGTCGGATGGCACAGGTTGTCGAGCGGTTTCATGGAGTTGACATCGACCGAAAGGCAGCGTTCGCCGAGAAAATCGAGCAGCGCAGGGTTCCCGCGCCCGCGCTTATGACCCGGCACATCAAACGGGACAAGCCGTGCGGCTTTCATATTTTCGAGCGCTTCATATATAGGGGCGCGGCGCTGATCGAGCAATGAAGGATTCCTCCGTTGCGGTGATTTAATGGGTTATCTGTAAAACGCTGATTATATACAGCCGAAAGTTTTAGCTGTGACGCAGCCGCCGGTTTGGTTCATTATACCAAATCGGCGGCGGAAAAGCAAATCGGCGGTTATGTTTAGTTTTATATCTGCGTTTATAAATTACAGGTGTTTCAGGAGATATTATTCACCTGTTATATTTATCCGGTTGCCTTAGAATTTAATTCTCTCTGCAATATAAGACTCGAGTTCGGCAATTGGTATGCGCACCTGCTCCATGGTGTCGCGGTCGCGCACGGTGACGCACTTGTCGTTTTCGGAATCGAAGTCATAGGTGACACAGAAGGGCGTGCCTATCTCATCCTGCCTGCGATAGCGTTTGCCTATCGAGCCGGCATCATCATAGTCGACATTGAAGCTTGCGGCAAGCGAAGTGTAGATTTCTGTAGCGGGTTCGACAAGTTTTTTCGACAGCGGCAATACTGCACATTTTACAGGCGCAAGCGCCGGATGCAGGTGAAGCACTACGCGCATGTCCTTGACGCCACCGTTTTCGTCACGCTCGAGCACTTCCTCGTCATACGCGTCGACAAGGAAGGCAAGCAATGCGCGGTCGACGCCGAGCGACGGCTCGACGACATACGGGATAAAGTGCTCGTTTGTCTCGGGGTCGAAATACGACATATCCTGACCCGAATGCTCCTGATGCTTCGACAGGTCATAATCTGTCCGGTCTGCAATGCCCCAAAGCTCGCCCCACCCGAACGGGAACAGAAACTCGAAATCGGTTGTCGCCTTGGAGTAGAAAGACAACTCCTCTTTTTCGTGGTCGCGCAGCCGAAGGTTCTCGGGCCTGATACCCAGCGAAAGCAGCCAGTCGCGGCAGAACCCGCGCCAGTATTCAAACCATTCGAGGTCGGTGCCCGGCTTGCAGAAAAACTCCAGCTCCATCTGCTCAAACTCGCGCGTGCGGAATATAAAGTTGCCGGGCGTGATCTCGTTGCGGAATGATTTGCCTATCTGCGCAATGCCGAACGGCACCTTGCGGCGCGACGAACGCTGTACGTTCTTGAAGTTGACGAAAATACCCTGAGCGGTCTCGGGGCGGAGGTATATCTGCGCCGCCGTATCCTCCGTCACGCCCTGGAAGGTTTTGAACATCAGGTTGAATTTGCGGATATCGGTAAAATCGCTCTTGCCGCAGCCGGGGCATGGAACGGCATTTTCGCGGATGTACGCAACCATCTGCTCCTGAGTCATTGCCTCGACCGTGACATCGAGGTTGTTTTCTTTGACATAATCCTCGATGAGCTTGTCCGCGCGGTGGCGCATTTTACAGGATTTGCAGTCGATGAGCGGGTCGTTGAAGGTAGAAACGTGTCCGGACGCAACCCATACCTCGGGATTCATGAGTATTGCGCAGTCCAGACCAACGTTGTATCTGGACTCCTGCACGAATTTTTTCCACCATGCGCGTTTGACGTTGTTTTTCAGCTCAGAGCCAAGCGGGCCGTAGTCCCATGTGTTTGCAAGTCCACCGTAAATCTCAGAGCCGCTGTATATAAAACCGCGATTCTTGCACAGCGCGACGATTTTATCCATTGTCTTTTCGGTGTTGTTCATACATCGAGTCTCCGTATAAAGTATTATTATATTTTTTCTGTGATAAAACGGTCAAATATTGGTCCTTCGCCGATAAGTTCTGTCAGCCTGTATATTTGTATTTTGCTATCAGGTTTTCAATTGCGGCGTAGTTGGGCGAGAAGAAGGTTTCATCGCCGACTGTCACATCCGCTCCGGGGAGCGTCAGCACGGTCTTTGTGAAATCAGGATAGGCAAACACTGCGTCCAGATTCTCGGCAAGCGCATCTTCAGTAAAGTTTGTCTGCAGTTTTCCGGCGCCGACTGCTTCAGTGAAAAGTCCAGGCAGCTTTGTCAGATACGACGGGTCGGTGATTTCGGCAAGCACCGTTTTCATAAAATCGACTATAAGCGAGCGGCGCACTGCGTCTCCCTTATCATAAGACACATACCGCAGCATTTTGACTGCCAGCTCACCTGTCAGCTTCTGTCTGCCTTTTTTTATATCTATTTTCAGGCCCTCTTCGCCCTCAGAAGGGTCGGAGTACTGCATATCGACCGGCACATCAAACTCGATCCCGTCCAGTTCGTCGATAAAATCCTCCAGCGCATCGAGCGTAAACATGGCGTAATAGTCGATATAAATATTCAGCAGAGCGGAGACCTTGTTCTTTATGTATTCCGGTCCCGACTCTCCGAGCAGCGAACCGAGTGTTTTGTCAATTCCCTTGTCCGCAACGAGCGTATTGGACGGGATCGGGCAAAACACATATTCGCGTGTGTCGAGGTTTATCTGAACAAAAAGAATCGAATCGGCCGTAATCTGCCGCTCCTTTATAGGAAACCCTTCTATATACCTGTTTTCCTCTGACAGGTCGTAGTCGTCATATACGTCGGGCATAAAGTCTGAACCTATAATCACCGCAGAGATTGTCGAACCGCGGAAATCCTCCGGCAGCGGTTCAAACTCGGGCGATTTGGTCTCAATTGTAACACCGGTATCCTCAGACTCACCTGTATCGGTTGCGGTCGGTCCGGAGGTTTCGTCGCCGGTATCCGCGCCTGCTATAAAATCAAGATTGTTTTCAGCGATGCCCACCAAAAAATAGGCAAGCAGCCCGAAAATTATCAGCGACACGCAGAGCGTGATCGCAAAATTGCGTATAGCCGCCATATTTCCTCCTCCGGTTTAATCTATACAAAGACTTATTATACCCCCTGCCTGCCTTCATTACAAGGGGAATTTTATTAATTTTGTTTTTTTGGCTATTTATTGCGTTTTTATATTGCTTTCGGCCTGTTCTGATGCTATTATTTTTATGCAATTGCCGCAATGCACCGGAGCAATTGACAGTATCTCAACCTGCGGCGGCGATTTTCATGGTGTTCTGCCCGGCAAAAACATCTGCGCTTCCAGCCGCTTCACCTGCTTCATATATCATACAATAGTATCGCATACGGGAGATGTTAATATGCTTGACAAGTCACTGCCTTTTGCCCCGGTTATTATGGTAAAGCGGGATGCGGACAATTACCCGCGGTTTGACCTGCCTGCCGGATACAGAATTGAGTGCCATATACCGGGTCGCGAGCGCGAATGGGCGGAAATAATGGCATCGGTCGGTGAAGCTGAGTCGGTCGATGCAGGTGTAAAGCTGTTTGGAAGCACATTCAGCGATCATCCGGAGTTTATAGGACACCGCAATTTGTTTGCTGTTGCGGAAGACGGATGCGCTGTCGCGACCGCTTCGTTGTGGGAGGGCGAGCATTTCGGCATACCGCTCCCGCGTGTGCACTGGGTTGCCTGCCGTCCCGACCATCAGGGGCGCGGACTGATTAAAGCGCTTTTAACCGCACTGCTCGATATGCATAACGAGCTTTCGCTGGGCAGAGTTATCTACCTCACAACGCAAACATGGAGCTACAAGGCGATAGGGCTGTATAAAAAATACGGCTTTGAGCCGTATACCGGTGCCAAGCCTGCAAACTGGACTGACTCAGGTAACCTCGGGATTGCAGGCTCATACGAAGAATATACCAAAGCTGCGTGGCAAATTATCGATTCAAAAATCGCTCAGTACGAAGCGTCGCGCCGTTAGCGTATCGCTGTGTTTACCTCCGGCTAACACAGCACCTGTAAAAAATTTTGCGCGCGGGTTGATTTTTTGTTTAATCAGTGTTATAATAGACGGGCGTGCGGGCAAACTGTTCCTGTAACTTCCACAACCCTGTCGGAAAGTTGCGGAAAGGTAAACTCGTCCGTTTTCTAATACCTGTCTCCGTAGCTCAGTTGGATAGAGCATTCGCCTCCTAAGCGAAGGGTCGGCCGTTCGAATCGGCTCGGGGACGCCAGACCGCCGGATTTTGCGTATCCGGCGGTCTTTTTACGCCTGCGAAACAGATAAAAATGCATACGGCTATAATAAGGCGATATTTACATATTTTTCTCGAATGTCGGGTAAAATTCATGTATCGCGGATACTTGACATAAAACACACTGTGTGATATACTCTGCAATAGTTTCTTGTGTTTACGGGAACTGCTTGACCGCTTCGCGTTTTTGTGCGGAGCCGAGGCCATACGGACAGCCGGGTCAACTGCCGTGCGGCTTATGCCGCGTTATTGAGGTGCGCACCGCGCGCAATTTTATAAGTTGGTTACTTCATAACCGAAATGTGTACCAAAATGCACAGCTTGTAAATGATCAATAAGAGTGGTAAAAGTAGTTCCTGCTATATAGACTCTGAATGATATGCAGATTAGTTAAACCAGCATTTCTGCCGATTTATTATTCCTGCGGGTTTGATCAATTAGGTGCATTGCGGTATCGCGATGCATCTTTTTTTCATTTTTGTCCGGAGGAGAGTTCCGCCTATGGAAGAAAAAATCCAGCTTTATGATTTCAACAATCTGACAAAGTCGCTGTCGTTCAATATATACGATATCTGTTATGCTAAAACCGAACGGGAGCGGCGTGATTATATAGCATATATAGACGAACAGTACAACTCCGAGCGGCTGCGTGATACACTTCATAAACTGACCGAAATGATCGGTGCGAAGGTGCTTAATGTCTCAAGCCAGGACTATGAGCCGCAGGGCGCATCGGTGACTTTTTTGATTGCTGATGAGTCTATGCTGATGAACCGCAGCGGCGAAACTGTGGTAGCGCATCTGGACAAAAGCCATGTCACCGTGCATACTTATCCGGAATACCACCCCGAAACCTCTATCGCTACCTTCCGTGTTGATATTGACGTTTCAACCTGCGGTGAAATTACCCCGCTGTCCACATTGGATTTTCTTATTGGCAGCTTCGACTCTGATATAATCACGCTCGATTACAAGGTCCGGGGCTTTACACGAGATATGAGCGGCAAAAAGCTGTATATCGACCATAAGATTACATCAATACAAGACTATATCAACCCGAAAACCCTCGAGCGCTATGACGCAGTGGACGTCAATGTCTATCAGGCAAACATATTCCATACCAAAATGCTAATTAAGGAAATCGATTTGAACAATTACCTGTTCAATACTGATGTCTACGAGCTTGCGCCGCGCACCCGTCTGGAAATCACCGACAGCCTGCGCCGCGAGATGATTGAAATATTCAGCGGCGCGAACATATATTGATCCACGTGGATCTATCGATTAGTTAATGGGAATACGTTGGGGCGCCTGACGCCCCCTAACCACCGCGATGCTGATTTACTTTATGTAATTTCATTGGTTGTACTATACTATTTAAGTAATACTACGCCGTACTCCTTGCCCATGCCACATGCCGTACAGGCAATATATACGTACCCTGCGCCGCCCATTTGGGTCCCTTACCCAAACAGGGCGGCCTAATTTTTTGTATCACCAACCGTTGCTGCACTCCGGCAAGCAGAAACCTTGCAAGATAAAGAAACCGCCGGACACCACTGGCGGTATCACTAACGGTAAAATGCTGCTCTTCGGTAATCGGGCGGCTAACGCTACCGGAAGAAGTATTCCCTCCCATCTTTATAAAACAAAACAGGTGTAAAGCACTACCGCTAAACACCTGCAATACTAGTATTTATTTAAATTCAATGAAAATTACCCTTAATTCTATACCCCAGAATATGCCGAAAACCCGCCGTCAACGGGTATAATCGCGCCGTTTACAAATCCCGATGCCCGGGCGTCGCACAGCCAAAGCAGCGTGCCGAGCAGTTCCGACGGCTCGCCGAAACGGTTCATCGGAGTGTGAGCGAGGATTTTTTTGCTTCGCGCTGTGTACGAGCCGTCCTCATTCATCAACAACGAGCGGTTTTGCTCAGTGACAAAAAACCCCGGCGCGATTGCGTTGACGCGTATCCCCACTGGCGCAAAGTGCACGGCGAGCCATTGCGTGAGGTTCGACACCGCCGCTTTCGCACCTGAATAGGCGGGGATTTTCGTGAGCGGTCTGAACGCGTTCATGCTCGACACATTTATTACCACCGGCGATTCTTTTTTCGCCATGGCGCGCGCGAACACCTGCGTGGGCAGCAGCGTACCGAGGTAGTTTAAGTTGAAAACGGCTTCTATTCCCTCTGCGTCGAGATCAAAGAAAGTTTTAACACCGCGCGCGGCGGCAGATGCGGCGTCGAGGTCTTCGGGCGTCAGATATTCTCCAGAGGTTGTGCCGCGCGGGTTGTTGCCGCCCGCCCCGTTTATCAGGATATCGCAGCCGCCGGTGCGAGCGTCGATTTCCGACTTAGCTCTCTCGAGCGCCTCACGGTCGAGCACACTTGCAACGACCGGAAATGCCGAGCCGCCCGCTGCGATAATGTCAGGGTCGGCGTTGATTTTATTAGATACGCGTGTTATGCTCTCCGGGCGGTGTCCGAGCACCGCAACAGTCGCACCGCATGCGGCAAGCGCCCGGCAGAAATCCGAGCAGAGCACTCCGCCGCCTCCGGTGACA
>JAPXNL010000026.1:0-19837 GCA_033808535.1 Clostridia bacterium | reverse complement strand
GGCATATACCCGGCGCCATACTCATGCCATATGATGAGGTGGCAGTTCGGGCGGCGGATGAGCTGCCGGACAAAGATCAGCTTATACTTGTATATTGCCGCAGCGGACGCCGCAGAAAGCTGGCTGCCCAGACACTTGCAAAGCTGGGATATACAAACATAAGGGAATTCGGCGGCATTATCGACTGGCCGTACGAAACCACTGCGGAGTAATCCGCTTTATATAAACAGGCGCGCCCGATTATCGGACGCGCTTTTATTATATCTCATATTATATGTTAAAATCAAGCAATTTGATAATATTAACAAGTCGTAAGCCAATATTTACATTTGAATGCGGTATGTAAAAATATGCAACAAATTATTCACTGAAGCTCCAGCCTGTATCGCACTTCCGGCAAGCCGCAGATGCCGCTGTCTTTCACGGTCCCGTCAAACTTAAACTCGCATTTTTCGTAAAACCTGCGCGCCCGGGCATTTGCCTCGAATGTCCAGAGCATGACACGGTTAAATCCAAGCTTCCGCAGCCCTGCGATTGCTGCGTTCATGAGCGCCCTGCCGACACCTTTGCCCCAGTAGGCTTCGGTTGTATAAATGGCGACAATCTCACCCCAGCCGGTCATATCCGCGTCGCGGCTCGAAATGTATGAGCACATCCCGCAGGGTATTGTATCGTCAAGCGCCAAGAGAAAATTGTCCACGCCGGAGGAAATCAGCCGCTCAAATAATCTTGTGCGCGCTTCGGTATTGGTGTGGCGTGCAAGCTCAGCCGGCGGTATTATGTCTTTGTATGCCGACTGCCACGACAAGCACGAAACCTGTGCTATCGCATGCGCGTCATGCTCGGTCGCGCGTTTTATCAATAGATTCATAGCGGTAGTTTCACCGAATATTAAAGATTAAATTATTGTTATTATATAATATCCTGCCTTCATACGCAAGTAGGAAAGTTTGATTTTAAATGCTTTATACGCTTGACAACCTGATGTGGCGGTGCTATAATACGCGGTGAAGGCAGATATTGTAAATCTGCACCCCTGAACCTGTGAAAGGAGCTGTATTTATGCTGCGTGTGATTGTTTGGTCTGTGGGAGGGCCCGCAGAGTAACAACAGAATATCGGCGGTGCGCACCGCGGGAAATGCCCGCGTTTTGTCGCGTTGCCGCAGCGACCTTTCGTGCAACCGGATATAGTCGGACACGTGGGCGTGTCCTTTTTCTTTGCCCTTTTTCAGGGCAAGGCACGGAGCTTTAAATAAATACTTTATGATGGGGTAACAAAATGCATAAATACAGCGATAAAAATAACTGCCGGCGGGCTGATAACGGACGGCAATGCTGCGATGCATTTACCTGCCGCGTCTGCGGCGAGAAGGTATCATCCCAGACCTGGGGCACAAGCCAGCGAAACCATTGCCCGCGCTGCCTTTGCAGCGTTCACCTTGACAACAAACCCGGCGACCGTACAGCGTCATGCGGCGGAATAATGGAGCCGATAGGCGTCTGGGTGAAAAAGAACGGCGAGTGGTCGATAATCCACCGCTGCCGCGAATGCGGAAAGCTTGGCGCGAACCGCATCGCAGGCGACGACAACCAGATGCTGCTTATGTCTATAGCAGTCAGACCGCTTGCAGCACCGCCGTTTCCGCTGACTGAGCGGGATCAGCCGGCGGTTTCCGGCTCAGACAAAGTGAAATATCCTGGAGGAAATAAATATGACCAGTGAGTGGAACGATTTTCGCGACTACTATATAAGCAAAGTGCTTCCGGTGCACAGCTTTGCATCAGAGGAAGAACCCTGCAATACCCGGCTGCAAAACGGTCTGACAATTACAATACGCGCCGAACGTCCGGACGACCGCGGAGAGGTTGAAAATCTCACCCGCCGTGCGTTTTGGAAGCGGGAGCGCATTGAGCAGCTTGGCGGTATCGGATGCGACGAGCATTTCCTGTGCCGCAAGCTGAGAGAGGTGCCCGAATTTATACCTGAACTTGACCTTGTCGCCGAGTGCGAAATACTCGGGAACCGCTATATTGCCGGAAACGTGATGTTCACAGCGGGTTATGTTAAACCTGCATCGGGCGGGTTTATTCCCGTGCTGATTTTCGGCCCGCTATCGGTGCTGCCGGAGTTTCAGCGCATCGGAGTCGGCGCCGCGCTGCTATATAGGGCTGAGGAGATTGCCCGAAAATCAGGCTGGGGCGCAATTTTCCTGTACGGGCATCCGTGGTATTACCCGCAGCTGGGATATGCCGATGCGTCTGTTTTCGGAGTGACGACGCACGAGGGCAAGAACTTCCCGGCATTTATGGCAAAGGAGCTGATACCGGGATTTCTGTGTACGGCTGCCGGCGGCGCGTTTCACTATTCGCCTGTATACGAGATTGACCAGAGCTTGGCGCGTGCCTTTGACAGGGCGTATCCGCCTATAACCCACGGATCGCAGGCGCGGCAGCTTGTCCCGCTGCACCTGCCGTTTTTGCACAGGCTGATGAACCGCCCGGAAATACTTTCTGCCATGCACGAGCGACCGACGGATTTTTTGGTTTGGGAGACAGCATATAAAAACTGGATAGATAAGGGCGATTTGAACTATGTAATCTACACCGATGAAAATCCGGCGGGATGGCTCAGGTTAAACGGCTTTAAAAGCGATATCGGCTGGATTCACGCACTTGTGATCGACCTGCAGTATGCGCGGCAAGGGATCGGGCGGTTTGCAGTCGGTTTTGCCGAGCAAATATTCAGAGAACGCGGACTGCGGCGTGCCGCGATACACACCACGGAGGACAATATACCGGCGCGCGACTGCTATGAAAGCTGCGGCTACAGGATAACAAAGCGCGGCGAGTGTACGACCGCCGACGGAAGCAAACGCAGCAGGCTGACTTACGAAAAGGAGCTTTGACTGTGTACGCAAAAGACGGTGAACTGCTTATAAGAAACGCCGAGCCGGGCGACGCAGAGCTGCTTGCCGGCTGGTGGAATGACGGCAAGGTGATGGCGCATGCCGGATTTCCGCTCGGGATAGGTACAACGCCCGATGCTGTGCGCGCACAGCTTGCACACGACAATGACCGGTCGCGGCGCTGCATTATTGAGCTTTACGGCACGCCGATCGGCGAGATGAATTACCGTGCAAAGGGTGAGAATACCGCCGAGATAGGTATCAAAATCTGCGACTTTACAAAACACGACCGCGGTTATGGCACAAGGCTGCTCAGAATGTTTATCGGTGAGCTGTTTGATACATACGGTTTTGAGAAAATCGTGCTCGACACAAACCTCAAAAACACGCGAGCGCAGCATGTATATGAAAAGCTGGGGTTCCGCAAGCTGAGAGTTGAACATAATTCGTGGAAAAATCAGCTTGGCGAGCTGCAGTCAAGGGTTTGCTATGAGCTGAATTGCGAAGATTTTAGCGGTGATTTTGCTGATTTGAACAGAAACATTGTGTTTCAGGCGTTTGAAAAAGAAATTTATTGAAAACAGGGCAGATTTTCGCCTTTACAATTGCGTATCGCACGCGTCGGGCATGCAAATAATATCTATCGCATCCTGAATATATAAAGGAGAAAAATATGAACCCGTTTAATCAGACGCCCATGAAGGTCGAAGACGGCATCATGGACTGGAATACAATGTATCCCAAATCGTATGACAAAAATACGGTTAATCCCTATACGCGGATTCGCATAATTCTCATGAACGGCATCGAGGTCGAAGCCGTCATGTTCAAGCATCAGTTTAACCGCAACTGCGACAACAACGACCTCCGGCGCGAGGTCGCGCTGACCCGCCGCATCGAGCAGCAGCAGCAGAAGCATATCAACTGGCTCAAGCCGCTCAACGAATCTGTGCTCGAAACCACAATCGGTTACGAGCATGTCGCTGTCGACCTCACCGCATGGCTTGCGCAGAACGAGCCCGACCCGTATGTAAAACAGGCGCTCGATTTCGCGCTGCTCGAAGACTTCGACCACCTTTACCGCTACGCAAACCTGCTGGATTTTGACATGGGCATTCCCGCCCACCAGATAGTGCAGGGCTATGTGGACATCACGCCCGGCAGACCGACCATCGCCGAGCACCGCCATCCGTTTGACTCGATAAAATACTCGATCGACGCCAAAACGGCGGATATCCAGACGCTGCTCAACACGCTGATAATCACCGCCGGCGAGCAGCAGACGATGAACTTCTATATGAACCTCGGCAACTACTACGGATACGACCTCGGGCGCCAGCTTTATATGGAGATCGCCATGATAGAGGAGCAGCACGTCACGCATTACGGTTCGCTGCTCGACCCGCGCTGCACATGGCTGGAAAACCTGCTGCTGCATGAATATGTGGAGTGCTACCTCTATTATTCGTTCTACAACGACGAGGTCTGCCCGAACGTCAGATCGATATGGGAGATGCATCTCATGCAGGAGATCTCGCACCTGCACAAGGTAGCGGATTTGCTCAAGACCTACGAGGGCAAAGAATGGCAGCAGGTCATCCCCAACGGCGGAGAGTTCCCGAAGCTGCTGACCTTCTGCGATACACGCGATTATGTGCGCCAGATTCTGGGCAGCCAGGTGTGGCTGACCGCCAACCGCGAGAACTACTCGCCGGTTGACCAGATGCCGACCGATGCAGATTTCTTCACATATCAGCTGAAGGTCAACCGCGATGTCGGCAGCGTACCGAGCCACAATTCTGTGCAGCTCCACATTACAAAGTGCGGCCAGGATTACCGCGCGGAGTCGCAGGAAAACCCTGTGCCCGAGCTGCGTGACAGGCACAGCGACAACACGTCAATTGCCCGCTGCGTCCCCGAGGCGGTAACGGTATAACTTTTATCCCGCATAACGCTTTATCATAAATGAAAAAACCCCCTACACCAGGGGGGCGTTACAGGTATTAAAAATTCGGCATAGTTTGGTATGTATTTACCTGCTATGCCGATTATCATGATTTAGGCATTATTTAACATCTATGTCCGTACCCACCGTCATGTGTCTTCTTATACTCTCTGTTTCTGTTATAGCGATGCGGGCATGGTTTTTTCTTTTTTGTAAAAAGGATTGCGTGCCCCCAGATAATATCAAAGGGTGCCGAAGCAATTTTGGTTTCCCGGTTGAGATACATTCTGATGACTAAAAAAACCTTTTGATTGTTATCGACGCCATACGCAGAGCCTTTTGGGTTGCCGGTGCTATAGGGTATTATAATTTCGTTTCCTTCTGTTTCTTCTCTTGCGAATTTAGCAACGTAATAGTTTTTGGCGTCTTTATCATTTTTGGGGAAATACTCGTCAGCGGCATTCTGATGACAGTCAGCAAACACAGTACCTGCAACGCCGTTCCAGAGCTCATCGCCATAAAAACTCAGGTTGATAAATGTTGCAAAACCCGTTTTGATGTTGTTGAAGCCATATACAATAACAAAATCATCATCGGTGGCTAATTTGAAACTTTCCGTTTTGACATAGACCGTATCTCTGTTGTCGACCCAAACGTTATCATCCTGCAATATACCCTCATAATTATCAAGTATTGCAAGATTAAAATCCAAATCTACAATATCGTATTCCGGACTTTTATATTTGCCGATAATCTGATTTCTCAGATAATCCAGCGTATCCCTTGCAGCGCAAGCAGACTGGAATTCAGTGGTGCAGATCTCCTTTGCTTTAAGTGCCGTTATGGGCCAGGGGTGTGACACAGCGTATGGCTTTATCGGGGTAATCCGTAACACTGTGAAGTATTTATTTACGTTATAAATATAATCCCAGCCGACATTCGGGTCTTCAAAAATGTTTGCCCGCATTACAAACGAAAAGTGATCTTTGCCCCTTTCCAGTCCCATATTGACAAGATCCATAGGAATAAAGTCATTATTTATAATACCTGGGCTGAAACCGGAATCGGCCAGAGCATCACGCATGCACTTGTATATTTTTTTATCGGCAGAGGTGATGATTATTGTGGAGGCGTCAAAAGGTTTTCCGGCAGATCCATAGGGCGTTTTATCGGTCCAGATATCGTAATTGTTAATCTGGTCTCCCAAACTGGCACCGATAAAGTGGTAAAAACCGGTGATGGGGTTGCCGGCTGTAATCGCGTCACTGTAGTCTTTATCTGGTTTATTTTGGACTAACGCCAGATAGCTTCTGAAACAAAAGTAAACCGACGACGGAGGCGTTTGTCCGATCAGGACTATAGCCTCGTCCGGACGCAGCTTATAGTGCAATCCCGGCAGGATAAAATCCAGATTAGGAGGATATTTATCCGGATTGGCAGGATCAAAGACTACCGGCAGTCTTTGTTCGCTTGACAGCTCCTGATCCGGTGCCGGAGGAAGGATATAAGTAGCATACGGTGCTCCTACAATATTACCCAAAGCCGTGCTGGTTTTGCCTTCACTTGCCAGCTTTAGTATATCTATATACCGTAAACTTCCTTCCTGCACGATAAAACCGTTTTTCTCAAGCAGATTAATAAAACATTGTATTTTTCTGTTATTTTTATCGGCATCGGTTGAATTTGTGTGCCTTTTATAAATATCTTTCAATTTTATCACTCCCTTTTTTAACATTATATGTTGACTTCCGGACAGGAGTGTTTTGATATATCGGCTTAGAAACCGGATTAAAAAGCAAAAAGACCGTCAAAACAAGCTGTTTTGCCTGTTTGCGATCTTTTTTACCCTGCTTTTACGGGAGGTTTTTTTATTTTGCTTGCCAGTCAATAAAATGACGATATAAGCGTGTTGCCCGAATATTGCTTTGATATTTAATAAGAGATCAGGTGCGTTCCCGGGAAATATACCACCCGGGGTCTATGTAACCGCCGCTGCCCGGCTGACTTCATTTCACATGCTCTTCGAGCCACTTTAGCGTATCATAAGCGCGCTGGCTGTTGACACTATATTCGTGGCCGTTGCAATATTCTACGCACCATACATAGGTATCGATGAGGTTATACATAATGCAGTACAGCTTCATGCGTATGCGGCGCTCGGGGCTGTCGGGCACCGGGCTGTATCCGCGGAAGAAAGGCTCGCCCATTATCCATGGTGAGCCGAGCTCAAAGTCGATGTCGCCGTACACCGCGCGGTCTGCGTCGATGATGGCAGTGACGTGCCAGCCGTCGTCGAACTCTTTCACAAGTATGTTGCCCGCCCAGATATCGGCATGGGTCAGCATAGGCTCGGTGATGACCTCAAACAGCGGCACGCAGCGATGGTACATACCGATCACGCGGTCTATGAATTCGGGCTCAAAAACTTCCCGCTCGACACAAAGCGCACCGATTTCGGCGATATGCGACAGTAGAAATTCCGGCCATGTGTCGTAAGACTTCCCGCGATAAAAGTCCCCTATTCTCCCGAATTTCTCGCCTTTTATAGCATGGAACTGCCGCATGATGCGGCCCGACTCCTCGTACAGCGCGTCATGCCATTCGCCCGGCACCGAGCCGTTTGTCAGCGCGACGCTGTCCATATACTCGGTTATCATGTAATCGCGGTCGATAACTGTTTTCATCGTGTCGCAGGCGACTAGCCTCGGTGTCGGTATGCCGGCGGCGGAGAGCCGTCGGCTGACATGCGCTTCGGCGTCCATCAGGTGCCGCTCGTATGGCAGCAGCAGCTCGCGGTTGACCGGCCCGACGCGGATAACAAGCTCACGGCGAGGGTTGTCGGTGACAACTTTGTATGTGGTATTGAAAAGTCCGCCGCCGACCGGCATGTACTCCGATATTTTCGCGCCCGGAAAATTGTGCGAAATGATAGTTTGCGCTTCATTCAGTGTGACATCGCGATAAATCTTAGAAGCTGTATACATAAAGTCCTTTCTATTGTTTAATTAAAAGCAGCGATCTTTGTGCAGGCGGTCGCAGGTTGATATTTTTCCGCAATAGTAGCATACCTCGTTGCGCAGCGGTTCGCCGCCAAAATATGCTTTGAGATTTTCAAGCGTGGTGTGGGCGATGTTGTTCAGCGCCTCGTACGTTAAAAACGCCTGGTGACCCGTGACAAGCACGTTGGGCATCGTAAGCAGCCGGGCAAGCTTGTCGTCCTCGAGGATATCGCCTGATATATCTTCGTAAAAGAAATCGGCTTCTTCCTCGTAAACGTCAAGTCCTACCGCCCCGACTTTTCGGCTCTTTATCGCCTCGAGCAGCGCTTCGGTGTCGATGAGCGCGCCGCGCGAGGTGTTAATGATATAAACGCCATGCTTTACAAGCGAAAGCGCGCGTTCATCGATAATGTGGTAGGTATCCTTCGTCAGAGGGCAATGCAATGAGATGACGTCGGAACGGGCGAGCAGCTCGTCAAGTTCGACATACTCTATTCCGCTGTCCGGCACCGGGAACGGGTCATATGCGACAACTTTCATGCCGAATCCCCGGCAGATGTCGACGAACACCCTTCCGATACGCCCGGTGCCGATCACGCCGACCGTCTTTCCGTGCATATCGAATCCCGTAAAACCGACAATTGAAAAATTGTGGTCGCGGGTGCGCGTATAGGCGCGATGAATCTTGCGGTTGAGCGCAAGCAGCAGCGCCATCGCATGCTCGGCTACGGCGTATGGTGAATAGGCAGGTACGTGCAGCACATGAATTTTCCCGAACGCCGCTTTAAAATCCACGTTATTATAACCCGCGCAGCGAAGCGCAAGCACCCCGATGCCCATACTGTGAAGCCGGTCGATTGTTTCGGCATTGACAGTGTCGTTAACAAACGCGACGACGGCATCACAGCCATCTGCTAAAACGGCGCTCTGCGGACCGAGCTTGCTCTCAAAATACTTTATCGTAAAGTCGTATTCGGGCAAATGCGCATCAAACCGCTCGCGGTCATACGGTTTTGTGTCAAAAAACGCTATCTGCTTTTTTGTGGTCTTATTTTCCATAATTCGACACCCCGTAATAAATTGTTATACTTAATATGCCTCAATTTTATAATCGCTGATACGCAGGTCAAAAAATTTATTAAATATTTTCATACCTTGCGCCCCAGAGTAGGATATAATATAATAAACTGTATCAGTTACCGGGCAAAATCCGATATTTTTTCAGGGAACGGGACTGCCGGGGCTGCACACGCAGCTAACGCAATAATTCTATATTATAAACCCTCAGGATAGACAAACAGGAATACACCGATGAGAATTATCATTGCCTCCGACCTTCACGGCGACGCAGAACGCTGCGCCGAGCTTTTGCACCGCTTCAATGCAGAGGGCGCGGCACGGCTGGTATTGCTTGGCGATATACTCTACCACGGTCCGCGAAACGACCTGCCGCCCGGTTACGCGCCAAAGCGTGTCATCGAAATGCTGAATCGGCATGCAAACGTCATAGACTGTGTGCGAGGGAACTGCGATGCCGAAATCGATGATATGGTGCTCGATTTCGATGTGCTCACGCTTGAGAAAACGTTTGAAATTGGCGGGCTCAGACTGCTTTTGACACACGGCCATAAGCTTGACCAGACAAATATGCGCGGCTATGATGCAGTGCTTTACGGTCACACGCACATACCGGCAAAAGAGATGCGCGACGGCGTTTGGCTGCTGAACCCCGGATCGCTTTCGATACCGAAGAACGAAAGCGACTACTCCTATATGACGCTTGACGGCATACAATTCAAGTGGAAGCGGTTGTCTGACGGCAGTGTTTATGACAGTCTGACACTTGACTTTAAATCATAGTTTCTGTATAGCGTTTGATTTAACAGATTATAACACCGGCTGGACTTTAATATGTTAAGAAAGAATGAATTATTATCGCAGCGGCGTTTATCCGAAAATTCCAAACCAGTAAAAATCGGCACAAGCGTGATGAGCGTAAACGAATCGGGGTATACAATGCGGGAGCTGCCTGAGCAGGGCGTAGAATAACGCCGGCTGCTTGACAAGCTGCTTGACGAATACGAAGTCGATGCCTATACCGCCGCGCGCGATATAAAAACATTCATCGGCGCGCTGCTCGAAAAAGGCGTTGTGTCCGAAATTGAAATAAAGTAAGGGTCAGGATAAAAAATCCCGACCTTTGTTTTATATGCTGATGTTAAGTGCGCTTCGATGATGCAACGGCAACTTTTTCAACGCGCGACGCGCCGGACTTTAGCAGCAGCGCCTCGCATGCCGACAGTGTCGCACCGGTCGTCGCAATATCGTCAACCAGGATAATCGTGCTCCCCGCAAGAACTTGTGCCGCTTTGCGGACCGGCATATATGCGGACGCAGCGTTTTCCGCGCGCCCGGCGGCATCCAGCGTCTTTTGTACCGCTGCAGAGCGTTTGTGCCTTAGTACGCCGATATAGCGCGAGCCGGTAACCGTAGCAAGCGCCTGCGCCAATAGCCGCGCCTGATCCACGCCGGTTTTACGCAGCGCACCGGGCGAGCGCGGCACATTGACAATAAAATCGGCTGTGATACCGCGCTCGGCAAGCAGATTTGAAAGCTCGCTTGCGAGAAATTTGTAAAGCCTGCGCTCGTTTGACTGCTTTGCAGACAGCACGAGCGTTCGCGCCACGCTGCGCTCTTTTGTATATTGCGCCAGATACAGCACTCCGTCAGGGCGTGCCGGTGCCGCCGCACGGCGTTCGGCGCGCCAGCTTTCAAAACAGGCAGGACAAAGCGGTGACTCGTCAGGGACGAGTTCGCCGCAGCAAAGGCAGTGCGGCGGATAAAGCGCCGCAAGCACAGACTTGAAAAACGAAACCGGCGAAAAAATCGTCACCCGGCAAATCACCGCCCGATGAAAGTTATTTTGAATGCATTTTCTGAAGATATGTAAGGTATTGCCAGAACGTAAGCGAATACTCCATAAGTCTGCCGCCATCATAGCCAGGTAAAAATCCGTTGCGGGTCAGCACACGTGCAGACCGGGAATTCTCACGGCGGACAAGTGCGCGTACACTGTGCGCTCGAAACTCGAAAAATGCAACTGACAGCGCGTCCTTCACGGCTGCAGAGCCCAGACCTTGTCCCCACAGCTCTTCGCGCCCAATCGCGAAAACAAGCTCGTACCTTCTGTGTGCATATTCCTCAAGCCGCAGAAATCCTACGGGTTCCGGGGACTCGTCATCAAGCGATCCGTCGATCATGTAAAACAGACCGCCGTCGCTCAGTTTGAGCGAATACAGATGCTCCGGTGTATCTACCGACAGTTCGCGAAGCATGAGCGCTGTGTCATACCCGTCGTGCATATATCGCGTCACCGAGTCGTTTTCCATCCAGGTTATTATGTTGTCTATATCTTCGCGCGTAATATCTGCGCGCAAAAAAACGGAAGCGGCTTTATACATATCGCTTACCTTTCAGTAAAAATACTTTTAAAGCCCTTCCATGCAATGCATCGACGGTTCTTTAATATTCAATTAAAATTATTATAACATACCCCGGTCGCTTTGTCAAGCCGCTTGCCTGTATCGTCCGGGTAGTGTGGCTTTGACTGCAGTGTTATTGCCGGAAATGAACACACATCGGCAATCGTGATAAATTACTTATATTTGCTACATACATAGTCATAATGACGAATGGGACTTTTATTCGACCGCCCGATATGGCAATTTGAAACAAATGCCGCCCGCCTATTGACATGGTATTCCACCCGTGATATATTAAACTTGATACTATATTTCAGGGGGAAGAGCCGCTATGAAACGACTTTTCTGCATACTTACCGCTATTTTACTTGCCGTAACACTGCTTGTCTCTTGCGCCGAAGACGCGTCAAAAACCTCGTCGGAGACCAAACCTTCGGAAGGACAGGAAACGACAGAAGGCGATACGCGGATTTATCCCGACCTTCCGGACACGAATTTTGAGGGTGCCGAGTGCCGCATACTCGTCAATCTGCCGGGCGCCGGCGACTGGGAGGATTGGGGTTCGCGGGACATAATAGCCGATGAGGAGAACGGAGAGCCGATCAACGACGCCGTGTATAAGCGCAATCTGGCTGTGATGGACAGATATAACGTCAAGATAACCGGTATCGCCAAAGATTGCCATACACTTTCTGCGGCTACCAAACAGATGGTGCTTGCGGGAACGGATGATTATCACATCGTCACCGACTATCTGAAAAGCATGATCTCAAATATCACCGCCGGATATCATGTCGACCTTGCAACTGTAGAGAACATTGACCTGTCGAAGCCATGGTACGACCAGCAGTGCGTCATTGAAAGCGCGGTTATGGGCAAGGTATTCTTTATTACCGGCGACATGATCCTCATCGATGACGACGCGACGGCGGCAATGCTGTTCAATAAAAAGGTGCTCACCGACTACAACCTGCCTGACCCTTATCAGTATGTAAAGAATAACGAGTGGACATATGAAAACTTCTGCGCCATGTGGCAGGGTGTTGGCAAGGACCTGGACGGGAATGGCGAGATCACCGTTGACGACCAGTTTGGCCTTGTCTGGCAGAGTGACGCTACAATCGCGTTCCTGCATGCACTGGGCGGCCGGATAGCATCGCTTGACAACGATAAACTGCCGGTCTACACGCTTGAAGGCGAAACCTGTTATCGGATCTTTGATGCAGTGGGAAAATATCTGTATAACACCGATCTGGTTATTAACTGCCACGACTACAGCGCGAAATATGCGAACATATACCACATGCTTCAGGACCCGATATTTACCCAGAACCGCACGCTGTTCAACTGGGTCAGACTAAGGGTTGTCGAGAACTACCGCAACATGGAGACAGACTTCGGAATCCTGCCGATGCCCAAATACGACGAGAACCAGGATTCGTATTACCACACAGTCAATTCCAACACCTGCAACACAATAGAGATACCGAACTCCGCCGGCATAGATCCCGAATTTGCGGGCTTTATAATCGAAGCTTTGAGCGCGGAGTCGACATATACAATAAAGAAGGCGTATTACGACATCACACTGAACACCAAAATCACGCGCGACGAGGAGAGCAAGGAAATGCTCGACATTATCTTTGCGACACGCGTGTATGATACCGGTGAAATCTATAACTGGGGCGGTGTCGCAGACGCGGTGCGCAGCATAATGCAGACCAAAAAGACCAACTATCTCTCGACGATTGAAAGATACAAGAAACCTGTTGCAAAGCAAATCGAAAAATTCATCAAGACTTACGAAAAATTACAGTAACAGGCAAAGAGAGCGGACATGCGGGAGTTTCCTGCGTTTAAACTGTAATATTACATAAGTCGGACGGGCTGCCCTAAAACAGCCGGATAAAGCAAAGCCGGAGCCTGCAAAAAGCAGTGCATCCGGCCTTGTTTTGCGGTGTAGTGCAGTTGATAAAACAAAACCCCTTAGTGCAGTACGCTTGCACTAAGGGGTTTTTCATATCAGGAGCGCTCTGTTTATTTTATTCAGTCGTTTTCGAGCAGCGCTTTGGTCAGCCTTTCGATTTCTTTGTTTGCCAGCTTGAGTCGCTTTTCAACGTATGAAACTATGTTGTCGTCGTATGTCATCACCATGTAGATGAAGCTGCGCAAATCGCCCATATCTAAAATCAGGCCCAGGTCATACCGGCGGTTGGCAAACAGAATGTCGAGCATCTGCGACGATTCGTTGTCGCGGGCGATGATTCCGTTGAGCAGCGTGTCGTAATATGCGCTGCGTACATTCATGAATCCTTCGTATGCCATGGCTTCAAGGAACATACCGGTATTGTCCAGGTCGGTATTTGTAACCGGCACGCAGATGAAAATGCCGGTGTAGGGATTGACGGTGCTGTAATATTCAGTCTGCGATTCGTCAAACTTCGGCGAGACCGCAATGCCGAAGTCTGCCTCCATTGTGCGCAGCGGAACAATGTTGACCATGCGGATCCACATATAGAGGCCCTGGTTGTTCTGGAACATCGCGTTCATGCCGACGTTGAAGTCGCCCTGAAGCGTCATGACATTAAAACAGGTGTCCCTGTCATAGAGGATTTCAAACATGCGCTGGAGTTTTGTTATAGCGCTGTCGGAGTTAAGCGATACATAAGGCAGTCCCTGCTCATCTTTTTTAGCAGCCGATTCACCGGAGGCGATCAGCAGGTCATGCAAAGTGTCGCGCTGGTAAAGCAGGCCGTAAACGTCGTTTTGGTCCATTTTGCCGTTTCCGTCCAAATCGGTTGAAACAGCTTTGATTTGCGACGCCATTGTATCAAGTGTCCAAGTTCCGTCAAGAATATAACCGTAAGGCGGGGTAATGTTATAGTCCCTCATCAAATCCTTGTTGAATACAAAAGTCGAAATGGCGCCTTTATCCATTGTGGTCATATAGCTGTTCGCCCCGAACTGCTTGCCGGCAAGCGATAACCCGTCGACGGCGCCGGAGTCCCACCATGGTTTTGAAAAGTCAATGTATGAAAGCTTGTTTAAGTCGACAATCATATCCTTGACAATCAGCGTGGTCAAAGCCTGCATGCGGGGGATGAAAATGTCATACGCATTATCGCCGGCTTGAATGCATTTATACAGCTCGTTAACCGCGTCGCCGTAAGCCGGGATGTTCCGTTCGGCAATGACGCAGTTAAACCGGTTCTGCACGTTTGAGTTGCGAATGAACATCGCGTCGTTGACGGCGCTTCCGTCCTGGCTTTCGATGGTTATCTCATTCATCGTCCAGATATCCTCACCGGGCCAGTTGGTGGTTAAAAATGTGAAGACTTTTCCATCCATATTGGTTTCGGGAAGGTCGAGTGTATAGCCGGTAGTTTCTTCGGCGATGGTTTCAGATGCGGCGGTGACATCCCCGTTGCCTGCACTGTTGTTATCGGCACAGGAAAACAAGGAGATCAGAATTGACACAAGCAATAATGCTGCCAATGCTTTTTGTATGTTCATGTGGAAACCTCCGCTAATGTATATTAATAGCAATGCTATATTAGCATATGATTTGTTTATTGTCAACATAATATAAATATAACATATTGAAAGAAGCCACCGGCAAGTGACTTAAATTATTTGTTAACACCAATTAGTGCGGTATAAAACTACCCGCCAATGTAAAAACTAGTATCGACGGAAGTACTTTTGGTTTCCGTCGGTTAATGTTTCACACAGAGGGGAAGTATAATGAAAGCAACCGGAATTGTCAGAAGGATAGATGATCTGGGGCGCGTCGTGATACCCAAAGAAATTCGCCGCACGATGAGAATACGCGACGGTGACCCGCTTGAGATATACACTGATCGTGAGGGTGAGGTGATTTTCAAAAAATACTCACCCATCGGGGAACTTACCGCATTTGCCTCACAATATGCCGATACGCTTTACAAAACCTGTGAACTGGCGGTGGTGATCACCGACCGTGACAGCGTTATAGCTTGTGCGGGTGTGCCTAAAAAGGAATTTGTAGACCGTCGCATATCTTCGGATCTGGAAAATATCACCGAGTCCCGTGCGCTGTATGTCCATACCCCGGGAGAACGCGCGCATGTTGCAACTGAAGACTCCACATCATATTATATATCGTGCGCGATGCCGATTATTACCGAAGGTGATGTTGTCGGTTGCGTCGTGTCACTGGCGCCGGCCGGCACAGAAAACGATACGTCCCGCAATCATGATACCGAGATAAAGCTGGTTCAGACTGCCGCAATTTTTCTCGGCAAGCAGCTTGAGAGCTAAACAGAATAAAACAGTGCGGACAGGCGATTGCCTGTCCGATTTTATGATATATTATTCGTAAATTAACACAATTGCCATTGAATTCTTGTCCGGCGCATGTTATAATCCGAAAAAAGTTACGGAGGACAACAGCCGGATGATATTTGAATACAAGCTGCAGACACCGGCGGAGGCACTTTTAAGCATAACCGCCCAGGCAAAAGAAGCAATCGCCAAAAGCAAAGTAACCGACGGTATATGCGTCGTATACTGTCCGCATACCACCGCCGGAATTACAATAAACGAAAACTGCGACCCATATGTGTCGCAGGATATACTCAAAGGGCTGGCAAAGGCATACCCGCGTTTGCCGGAGTTTATGCACGATGAGGGCAATTCCGCCGCTCACCTGAAAGCAAGTGCCGTGGGCAGCTCTGTGACGGTGTCTATAGTAGATGGCAAGCCGCTGCTCGGGGTGTGGCAGGACATTTATTTCTGCGAGTTCGACGGGCCGAGAACAAGGACGTTTTATGTCAAGATTATAAGCGGCTGACAGTCGCTGGAATTATGGATATACTGCTTGTAACATTCAGGCTGCGTGCGCCGTGGTGCAAGTCGCTGAAAGATAAACGGTCCGTCGTGAAGGCGCTGCTTTCCAAGTTGAAAAAGCACAATGTTTCGGTATGCGAAACGGGTGAGCAGGATGAGATACAGTACATCGAGCTGTCTGCTGCCGCGATTGTGCCCAACCGCGCACAGGGCGACTCGACAGCAGAGATGCTTGAAAGCTGCGTGTCGAGAGCGACAGATTCCGAGCTGTATGAAGTCGCCCGCGAATACAGATAAAAAATTGCGCCGCCCATGTGGACGGCGCTAATTTTTTTATTCAAATATCTTTACATGCTTGCGGATTTTTTGCGACAGAAAAACTGCGAGCGCGATTTTCACGGCGTCGGGCAGAATAAACGGGAATACGCACCAGGAAAGCACGGTCGGGAGCGCAACAGGTCCGGTGGAGCTAGTGTAAACAATCATAAACCAAGCCGTACCGAATATATAACACAGCAGCAGACCCGCAGCCATGGCAATCGAAACAGCAAGTGTCTTCTGTCCGAAGAAATGTGTGACAAGCCAATATAAAAGCGCGGCGCCAAGAAACCCGATGATGTAACCGCCGGTGCTGCCCATTAGCGCGCCTATCCCGCCGCGGAACCCAGAGTATACCGGCAGCCCTATCGCGCCCAGCGCAATGTAGACTGCGACGGATATTGTAGCGTATTTGCCGCCGAGCAAACCAAAAGCAAGGAAAATCATAAGAGTCTGCAATGTAAACGGCACGGCGGCGGGTATCGATATCCATGCGCCGATTGCAATAAGCGCGGCAAACAGTGACGAAAGAACAAGTTTTTTGACAGGCATACAAGTTCCTTAATTGTTGTAGAGTAGACAAAATTATAACATTTCCGTCTGCCTGTGTCAAGTATTACGCTCTAAAACAGCGTAATCTGCCCGTCGGACGGGAACGGGAAATTATTTATAAATCCAAATACTGCATCGGTGTCATATAAAACACCGTGCGCCTCGCATTCATGGCTTAATATGCTGTTCAGTTTGTAAGAGTTCGGAGATGGGCATATATAAGAGTTGCCGTATGCGGCAATATACCGCTTTTTCAGCCCCGGGAACAGCCTGTCGAGCGCAGCATAAAAGTAATCGCGGTCGCCGCTGCGCAGCGTTACGCCAAATCCAAAAGTGAGAATGCCCGAGACGCCCGCGTCAAAGCAATATTCAAGCAGCCCGCGCAGGTTTTCCTCCGTGTCGTTTATAAACGGCAGGACGGGCGACATCCATACGACAGTCGGTATACCGTGCTCTGCGAAAATCTTCAGCGTTTCATAGCGCCGGCGTATTGTGCAGACATCCGGCTCAATCATGCGGCACAGGTTCTCGTCATATGTTGTCAGCGTCATTTGCACGACGCAGCGCGTGCGCTCATTTATCGCGCAGAGCAGGTCGAGGTCGCGCAGAATGAGGTCGGATTTCGTCTGTACCGCGACATCGAAGCCATGGCGCAGTATAATCTCAAGACAACGGCGCATCAGGCCCAGCTCACACTCGCAGGGCTGATAGGGATCACACATCGCGCCGGTGCGTATCATGCATCGGCGCAGCGCGTCGTAGAGCAGCTCCGGCGCATTACGCTTTACCTCGACATCTTCAAAGTCATGCCTGAAACCGTAGCATTCCGAACGGCTGTCACAGTATATGCAGCCGTGCGTGCAGCCGCGGTAAATATTCATCCCGCCGGACGGGGACAGTATTCCTTTGGCATCAGCGAAGTGCATTTTTCAATTTACAGTTATCCTGAAAACACAGCGCGTCCCGCCGGTCTTGACGCTCTCTAAAAGTTCGACCCCGGTATCACGGCCGAATGCGCCGTCAAACAGCTTTTTAACGTAACCGAGCGAGCACAGGCACCATACAGCGGGCAGGGTACCATCTGCGCGCGCGACCGCAGAGCAAAAGCAGCGGGGATATGAAAAATAATATGCACCGTCCGCATACTCCACGCTGTTATCCGGCGCGAACTCCCGGTTGAATGCGGCGCAGAACTCCTCGGGCGAAGGCGCAGCCTCAAACATGGCTTTTGCGGCATTCAGCTTGCCCGCGGGCGGCTCGCAGGAACATGCCATGCGGATCCGCTTAATATCTTCGGTCGTGAAATTCGATTCAAAATATTTGCATACGTCGCCCGCCCATCTGAACTTGCGTATGTAGTCGGCGGATGATGAAAGCGGCAGCTTCTCTGCAAAGTCGTCAGCCGCGCTGTCACCCATAATTTCACGCAGGGCGTCACAGATTTTTAGCCCCTGCTTGCCTGTCATTTTAGCCACAAAATTCTCCTTTAATGCCGAATCTGTTATAATCTACGCAGTAATATCCATATCAAACCGCAGTCTGCCGTCCCGCGGGTCGATATATGGCTGATTTTCAATTATATGCGCATACTCGGGCAGCCTTGCATATACCATTCATAACAGCCTATCAAGTGAAATTTTAATTTGATGTTAAAAATTCGGCGAAAGCTCTTAACAAACGAAAACTCCGGTGCTATACTGTGAAAAATTTTTGGATCGGAGGAATACCCGGATGATATTCAAATCGAATATAATCGCCGGCGACTCCGATAAGCGCGCTTATTATTGGTATGCATCCGCATATACCAAAAAAGCGGGCTTGCCTTTCCGTATCCATTTTTAGCGCATATCGCGGTATAAGGGTATACAGATATCGGCACGGCTCCGCAGAAACGGAATCGTGCCGGTTTTTTATTTTTGTATCAGAGGTGAAAACAAATGGATATGTTTGAAGCACTGACAAACTATTACTCCACCCACAACGAAGACGGCAGGCTGATGTCGCGCCACGGCAAAGTTCAGTGAGATATATAGACAAGTATCTGCAGCCCGGCATGAATATCCTTGACATCGGCGCGGGCTCGGGGAGATATTCGCATCACTATGCAAGGCAGGGCTATGAAGTCGATGCCGTTGAGCTTATAGAGCACAACATAGAGGTGTTTCGCGCAAACACGCAGCCGGGAGAGCGCGTGACGGTCAGGCAGGGCAACGCCGTGTCGCTCGATTTCATAAAATCGGACAGCTACGACATCACGCTGCTTATGGGTCCGATGTACCACCTGCTGTACGACGAGGAAAAGCACGCAGCCATGGACGAGGCGCTGCGCGTGACAAAGCCCGGCGGCGTGCTGTATATCGCGTATTGCATGAACGATCCGACGATTATAGACTATTGCTTTCTGCGCGGGAATCTGAATAAGGTTCTGGAGTCAGGACTGCTCGACCCCGACACTTTCCAGACGACCTCAACGCCGGTGGAGGTGTTTGAGTTATACCGGCGGGAGGAGATCGACGCACTGGCCTCTCGTCTTGCCGCCGACCGACTGCATTTCGTCGGCACGGATATGTACACCAGATACATAAAGGATTTCATCGACCAAACCGACGACGAAACATTTGCCCATTACCTGAAATACCACTTTTATATCTGCGAGCGCGCCGACATGACGGGCATATCGCATCACACACTTGATATTTTAAGAAAGAGATGACAATGATGGAGTTTATAATACGTCCTGCTGAGCCTTCAGACCGTGAGAAAATACGCCCGCTGCAAAAAGAGATAGCCGACCTGCACCACGACGG
>JAPXNL010000025.1:0-19944 GCA_033808535.1 Clostridia bacterium | reverse complement strand
GCGCACCGCTTTTCAGAGAAAATCTCCCATCAAAAGTTATGAAATTTCCTGTTGCGATTCAAAGAAATGCTACTACTATACCTCTCCGTCTCCGCCCGTTCGCCTGGCGGGGCGTAAAACACCGCGTAACGGGCGCGGCGGTTTATATACAACTCTAAAATAACACTATAAAAAAGGAGAACCAACAAACAATGTCAGAACTCAATTACGCATCGGCTTACGGTTCGGCGCTTGCCGAATCATTCCCTTCCTCGCTTCACTTCGGCGCGCTCTACGCAACGCCCAACAACGGGCGCTACCGCTTCACCGGCGGCAGGACAGTCGAGCTGCCCACGCTCGAGGTCGGCGGTCGCACCGACGTCAATCGAGACGGCATCGACACCGTCACCCGCAACTTCGATAACGCATGGGAGGAGAAAACCCTCTCCAATCAGCGCTGCTGGAGCACGCTCGTGCATCCCCGCGACATTGACGAAACCAATCTCGCCGCGTCCATCGCCAACATCACCGCCGTCTACAACAACGAGCAGAAGTTCCCGGAAATGGACGCCTATACAGTCTCAAAGCTTTACGCCGACTGGACTGCCGCGGGCAAAACACCTGTCGAGGAAGCCATTACATCCGAAAATGTGCTGACTGTTTTCGATTCGCTCATGCAGCAGATGAGCGAGTCGCGCGTTCCGTCAAACGGCCGCGTGCTCTATGTCACGCCCGCCGTTATGACGGCGCTCAAAACTGTCGAGGGGCTGACACGCACTTTGTCCGTTCACTCCGTCGCGACCGGCGTTAACCGCAACGTGACCGTGCTCGACGGCGTCTCGGTTGTCGAGGTGCCGTCCGAGCTGATGAAAACCAAATATGTCTTTACCGAGGGCTGGCAGGTCGACGCGTCTGCAAAGGAGATCAACATGCTGCTTGTCCACCCCGAGGCGGTCGTCACGCCGGTAAGTTACCGGTTCGCGCGGCTTGACCCGCCCTCAGCGCTCTCCGGCGGCAAGTATGTCTACTATGAGGAGAGCTTCGAGGATGTGTTCATCCTAAACAAAAAGATCGACGGCATTGCGTTTGTCATCGAACCCTGATTTGCTGCTCCCCATGCGCCGTAACGAGCGCGTTTGACACCGCATCCGCGCTGCCGTCATATGTCTGCGGCGCGGGGCGGTTTTATTTTGGAGGGTTTTATTATGTCCATATCCGTATCCGGCATCGCACAGTCGGTGCTGGACTATATAAACGGCTGGCCACAGAGACCTGCGGACGCGCGTCTGGGCGAGCTTGGCGAGGGACTGCCGGCACTGCGTCTGCTGCCGCTGGCAGGAGCGGCGGTCCTTCGCCGATATGCCGACGGAACCGAGGTTATAAGCTGGCCGTTTTCCGTTTCACTGCGGACGCGGCCGACATCTGAAGCCGGCTCGGCAATAGAGCTGCTGTCGGAACTCGCCGACTATATGAGCAGCGCCGAATTGCCGTATCTCGGCAGCGACCGCTGCGCGCTTGCCGTGGAGCTATGCGGCGCGCCTGAGCGCAGCTCTGCAGACATATCGGGGTTTGTGTCGTATTCCGTGCCGTTCAGGCTGATTTTTGCCGCCGCGCCCCGGTGCGGATAAAGGAGGTGGCGTGCTATTTTCTCGTTTAATCCTGCCAAAAACGGCGATATACTGCTCTTTTTGGGCACCCCAGGACGAATAGCACTCTTGCGCGGCCTGTCTACGATTGATGTCAATTTCTCACCCGTGGAATACACGCGCCGTTATGCCGACGAGCCGGAGAGCACGGTTGACCTGACCGGTACGCTCCCCTGCATCGAGTGCGAGCTTGAGCTGCTCACATGCGATCCCGCACACGACATGCTGCTGGAACTCATAAAAACCGGTTCGACAGGCGATGCGGCTGGTGTCCGGCTGTATGCAGTCGACGTTGCATCCGGTTCAACTCCGTTCCCCTGCGTCCGGCGTGAATTTGCGTTTATTCCAAAGTCGCTGCGTTCACTCGACGGCAATGCCGGGCTGCCTGCATATGCACTGACCTGCGCATTTAAGGCGCGCGGGCTGCCGCAGCGCGGAAACGCGGTCATATCGCCCGACGGGCAGACGCTGACTTTCTCAGAACCGGCAGAATAATACTATGAAAGGTAAAAATGCGGTGCGGGCGGTTGTGTACACTCTCTGTACTCCACCCGCGCCGCAATATAGAGCTGATATGTATGAAACCGAAAAAATCGAGGCTGCGGAGTGGCTGCGGCTGTATGGCGGCAGGCGTCTGCCCGTAAGCTGCGGCTTCTCTCTTGCATTGCCCGAGCACACTGAACACGACTCCCCGTCGCTCGAGCTGCCCTCCGCCATCAGCGCGGAATTTGCGCGGCTCACCGCCGCCGAAGCACAGTTCAAATTTGTCCCATCCGACAGCGGGCCGGTACCCGGGTTCGACGGAGGGCGCGCGGAATTGTTAAATGCCGCGTTTGCGCCCTTCTTTACGCGATTTAAAAGCATCTCTGAGCTTTCGTTCGCTTCAGGCGGCGTCATGCTGAAACCGGTTCCGGGCGGAGCCTCGGGGATCATGGCAGAAGTATATCTCCCGGGCGATTTTGAAATCACGGGCGCGGAGGGCGGCTGTGTTGTGTCCGCCGAATTCATCACGCGCTGCCGGCGTGGATCTG
Organism: Clostridia bacterium; assembly: GCA_033808535.1. Classification (GTDB taxonomy): domain Bacteria; phylum Bacillota; class Clostridia; order Oscillospirales; family CAG-272; genus DTU078. The sequence goes on along the minus strand of JAPXNL010000025.1, from coordinate 17,288 downwards.
CATGGTACATACGCCGCGAGCGCCACGAAAAAACGCGCTCGGGCTGGCGCATTACAAACCGCTACCTTCGCGCAACCTCTTATGCCGATACCGGACACGACATCTCTCATCGCGAAGCCTCGGAGACTGTGCCCGAATGGAAGGGGCTTGCGGACAGCGTATCGGTATGCGGGCTGAGGGGGCCGCTTTTTTCATATTACCGTGTCGGCACGCGCGAGCGGTCGCCCTACGGCGTGTCGGTTTTCGCGCGCGCGGTCGATCTGATACGCGAGGCGGACGTGCAGTTCGGGCGGCTGCTGTGGGAGTTTGAGGGCGGCGAGCTTGCCATCGACGCAAGCGAGGACGCGTTCCGGCTTGACCGCTCTGGCCGCCCGGTGCTGCCCGCCGGACGCGAGCGACTGTTTAGACCTAACAAGCTCGACTACACCTACGGGTCGTCGAGCGACCCGCTGCGCACCTTCTCGCCCGCGCTGCGCGACGCTTCGCTTATAAACGGGCTGAACCAGATCATCATGCGTATCGAAGACGCCGTCGGGCTGGCGCGCGGCACATTCTCCGACCCGCAGCAGACGGCGCGCACCGCGACCGAAATCAAAATGATGCGCCAGCGCACATATGCGGCGGTGCGCGACCTGCAGACCTGCGCCCGCTCGGCGCTTGAGGGGCTGGCGCGTGCGGCAGACGATTTATGCACGCTGTACGGGCTTGCGCCGGCAGACGGGGTCAGACTTATCTGCGACTTCGGCGACAGTGTACTCGCCGACAGCGAAAGCTCGCGCGAGCTCGATCTCGACGAGGTGAGGGCAGGCGTGTTGAGCGCCGCCGAATACCGCGCCAGATGGCACGCTGACAATAAAGGAAAGGAAGCAATGTTATGAAACGCGAATACTGGGAACGGCTCGGGCTGGAGCGCGAGCTAATAAATTTAATTATGGCGGAAAACGGGCGCGATATAGAGGCGCTGCGCGCACAAGCCGAGGCATTGACGGCTGAGCGCGATGCGCTTGCCGCTAAATTGGCTGAGTCCGATGCTGAGCGCAATGCGCTTACTGCCAGACTGGCTGGATCCGACGCGGAGCGCGTGCGGCTTGAGGGCGAGCTTGCTACATTGCGCAGCGCGGGCGGCGGGCAGCCGGGCGAGGATGCGCAAAAGGCGTTTGAGGCGGCGCTTGAGGCGGTCAGCAGCGAATACGCACAGTCGCTCGAGCGGCAAAAAGCGGAATACGAGTCGGCGCTTGCGGCGGCAGAGGAAGCCGCGCAAAAGAAGCTTGAGGAAGCGCTCGCCTCGCAAAAGGCTGCGTTTGAGACAGAGCTTGCCGAATACAAGCGGCGCGCACAAATTGAGGAGCTGTTTGCCGGAGCCGGATTTGCCTGCGCTCTCGCTCGCGAAGCCGCCGTCGCGCGATTCCTTGGTGAGGGCGGCACGCCCGAGACAGCCGGAGAGTGGCTGTCGTCACTGCGGGCTGCCGAGCCGACCGCTTTTACGCCGCACGATGCTCCGGCAGATCTGCCGCGCTTTACGGTCGAGACGCCGGCAGCCGAGGACGGCGAGATGCCGGCCGGCGGGCTGCTATCCGCCGTGCTGAAAAAACTGCGGTGAGGTAAGGCTTTTATGGCATACGTCGATAAAAACTACTACGACAACACATTCTGCGCCGAGCCGATTGACGAAGCCGAGTTTAATCTGCTCGCGCGTGCGGCAAGCGACCTATGCGACGCTATTGTCACCGTGCCGATAACAGATGTTACCGAAAATGTGCGGCGCGCCGTGTGCTATGAAATCGAGCTGCTCTATAAACAGGGCGGGGTCGAGGCGTATACCGGCATGGCGATTTCCACGCCGGGCGTAGTCGAGAAGCTGGGCGACCTGTCGTTTTCAAACTCGCCGTATTCGGCAAGCTCAACGCGCATCTTCAGCTTCGGCGGGCTGCCGGTGTCGCCTATAACCTATGCGCTGCTGCGCGCGGACGGTCTGACCTGCCGCGCGGTGTATGCCCGGGAGGAGTAATTATGGGCAGCATAGGCTTTTTGGGCAAGGTGACACTGTTTATCCGAGTTCCGGGCGGCGGATATGCGGTGCGGCTGCTGTCCGGGGTTCTGTTTTCGGCGTCGGAAGGCATCTCCGGCGGGGATGCGACCCCCGTGCGCAAAGCGGTGATGTACTGCTTCGACTCGCGCTCACGTTGCACCGACCCGTACGGGAACAAATGCAGTTACATACCCCCGCCCGAATGGTCGGAGTTGGAAACCCGCGAGGGAGTTTTTACCTTTGACTCATCGGGCGGCTCCTGGCTTTGCGAGGGCGATCTGACTGCGCACACCGAGCCGCCGTTTGACAATGCATACCGTATAACAGCAGTTGAACGTCACAGCGTGAGACGCCGCCTGCTGCGGCACTTCAAGGTTAGCTGTGAGTGAGCATTGCGGCTGCGTCAGGCTGACTGTCAACGGCATGCGGTTCGTTGTGCCGCTCTGCCGTGAGAATTCGCAGGCGGTGCATCGGCTCGCGTCGGGCTGCGATTTTAAGGATGCAGCGCTCGGCAGCGCCGTAAACGCCGTGCTCGGCACCGGCGCGTATGAGAATATAACGCGGGGGCGGCGGCTTGACATCTTCGATAAAATCACGCTGGCGGTATATATATGCGCAAAATATATGCGCGCGGAAGCCGCCGCAGCTGAAATTATCCGGTACAATCACACGGAATGCGACAAATAAAAACAGAAAGGCGTCCGCGATGCCGGTTCAGCCGCGGGCGCATGGAATAATGATATGACAGACAAATTTATATTGGCGCTTGAACTCGGCGGGAAGAGCTTTTTCATCGAGCGCGGGGGCGGGTTCAGACTGCTGTCCGCCTCAGGTCTTGAGGCGGCAGAGTATGAGCTTGCCTTCGAGGGCGGCGGCACGTCGGACGGCGGTTATGTAGTCGGCGCGCGCTTCGGTCCGCGCAAAATCGTGCTGGAGCTGGAGCCTGCCGGCGACGCGGAGGCGTCGCGCGCGGAGCTGGTATCGGCGCTGTCGCCCAAAAACAGCGGCACGCTGACCGTCACGCGGGGAAACGTGACGCGGAAAATCGCGTTTGTTCCCTGTTCCGCCGAGTTTATACAGCCGAACATCTTTACACCCGCGAAAATCAGGCTGACGCTGCTCTGCCCCGACCCGTTTTTCACCGACCCGGATGAGACGGTCGTTTCGTTCCGCAAAACTGCGCCGCTTTTGACATTCCCGTTCAACTCATTTGCGGGCTGCGGCATCGCTTCGGGCATCTGGCGGATATCAGACACCGCGACAATCAAAAATTCCGGCGACGCGGACATCGGCATTGTCTGCACGATCCGCGCCACGGGCGGCACGGTGGTAAATCCATCTGTTGAGCTTGAAGGCGTCGGCTTTGTAAAGCTCTACACTGTGCTGGAGGACGGCGGGGAGCTGAAGGTCAACACCCGCCGGGGTGAGAAGTCGGTGAATATAAACGGTGAAAAACGCTTTATATTCGACCGGCGCAGCGTGTTTTTCCAGTTGCCGCCGGGCGAAAACAAAATTACCGTTTCTGCCGACGCGGGGCTGTCTTATGCCAATGCGTCGTTTTCATACATACTGAGGTATAACGGCATATGAACGGTTACTGCGATTTGATTTTGCTCGACGCGGATTTCTCGGTCTGCGGCATTATCGAGGATTATTCCGAGCTGCGCTGGGTCAGGCGGTATTTTTCGGTCGGCGAATTCTCGCTTGCACTGCCGCCCGGCAGCCGCGAGTCCACGGCAGGGGCGCGGTATATATACAACCCCGGAAACGGCGAGACTGCGGTAATCGAGGAACAGCGGATATCGACAGACGCGGCGGGCAGGCGACTCCAGCTGTTGTCCGGCAGGATGCTGGAGTCGCTGCTCGACCTGCGCGTTATAAACAACATTGCCGATGTAAACGGCAACGCAGAGACGGCGGCGCGCGCTCTGGTAACAAAATACGCGATAACCGGCGCGCGCAAAATACCGCGGCTGACACTCGGGGCGGTCGCCGGACACACGGCGCAGGTTGCGGCGCAATATTCGGGAATAAGCCTTGCCGATGCGCTTTACAGCATGCTGGGCAGCGTCGGGCTCTCGCCGCGGATTACCTACGACTACGGCGGCGACGCGCTTGTGTTCACTGTAGCGGGCGGGCTTGACCGCACCCAGGTGCAGACTGAAAACTCCTGGGCGATTTTTTCATCCGAGTACGAAAACGTGCGCTCATCATTGTATGTAAAGAGCGACCGCGACCTGCGCAACTATTTCTATATCGCCGGCGAGTATGCCTCCGACGGGTCGCGGAAGGTAGTCACGCTCGACCTGTCTAGCGGCGGCGAGCGGCGCGAGCTTTTCGTCGACGCGCGGAACATTCGCCGCACCTACAAGGACGAAAACGGCACAACACATATCGCTACTGATGCCGAATACACCGCGATGCTCGCGGGGCGCGGATACGAAGTGGCCGCAGAGCACGCCGCTTTCGAGCTTGTGGAGGGCACCGTCGCCGGGCAGGCGCCCCCTGTCTACCGCGAAGGCTATGATCTCGGCGACATATGCGACTACACGGACACCTCATTGGGTATACAGCGCTCGCTGCGCATCACCGAGATTACCGAGCTGCGCTTCGGCGGCGTGTTTTCGGTCAGCCTGAAGCTGTCGGACAGGCAGCTACTAACATATTGAATAAGGAGATTAATTATTATGGCAATGAGATCGGGACTGTTCGACTCAACCGAGGTGGTTGAGGAAATCGGCGGGTTCCCGCGAGGCGACAAAGCCCAGACCGCCGACTTTTTCGCAGCCTATTTTTCCAGCTTTGTAGGCAACGGCATTTATATCACGCCTGCCACAAGCTTTCAGGTTTTGCCCCAGTCCGGGCTGACCGTGCGCATCAGGCCGGGCAGGTGTTTTATCAACGGCTATTTCGCCATCGACGATGAAGCGGAGGACAAGACTTTCCCGCAGGATACTATAGCCCACGAATACTGGCTGGTGCTGAGGCTCGACCTTGCAGACGGCTCGATAAAAAAGGTTTGGGTAACCGATCCTGCGCCGGGCGAGCTGCCGGTCCGCAGCGACGTTATATATGACCTCGTGGTCGCGCGCGTATCGGTCGGAGCCGATGTGTCGACCATAACCGATAGCATGATCACCGACCTGCGCGCCGACCCGGCTTACTGCGGGCGGGTTAAATCGCTTGTCGACGGCATCGGCCAGAATGTGGAATATGCTGATGTCGCAGGCAATCTCGCAGAGTCGGCACTTGCCGAGCTTATAGACCGCAGCGGAGGCGAGATGACCGGCCCGCTGAAACTGCACGGGAATCCTACAGACGCGCTGCACGCCGCGCCCAAGCAATATGTGGACTCGCGTACTCCGCAGCTGACTGAACTGGTGCGCTATACCACATCGGGCACATTTACGCCTGCCGATTACCCGTCCGCCGACAACCTGTATGTTGTGATGCTGATCGGCGCGGGCGGCGGCAGCTATTACGTTTCGTCCAGCGGAACGTACGAAAGGTCAGGCGGCGCGGGCGCCATGCAGTATGCCGACATTGTTATACCTCCGGATAGGCTGAACACACCCATAACGGTGACGATCGGCGCGACTGCCGTTGGGTCAGACGGCGGAGCCACCAAATTCGGAGAATATATTGCGCCCGGAGGTAATAAACCGACGACTTCAAACTCATACGGCACAGGCGGCTCAACAGGCGCATTCACCGGCGAAACGGGCCAATCAACCCGCGGCGGCAACAGCTGGTACGGCAAGGGCGCAAACGAAACATCCGTTGCAACAGGCTATGGTGCGGGCGGATATAAAGAGAAACCGGGATCCAACGGGCTTGTCATTGTATTCGGATACAGATAGAGGTGGTTACGGTGACAGTAGCTATTATTGTCGAAAGCCGGGTTGCCAATCTTATCGTTTGCGAGAGCGTAGAGCTTGCACAGACGCTTTTGCCCGATGCGCTATGCGTCGACGGCGAGGGATTTGTAATCGGCGATACATACGAAGAGGGGTCTGACAGCGAAGAATAAAAAAACATGGGGGTAGCAGGCCGGAGTAGGTAGCCTGTACCCCCATGCTTTTGTTTTATGCAGCGAAATTATTCGCCGCTGAAGGTTTGGGCGGTTGCCTGCGGGAAATCAATATAGTCCGCAGGGTTTACGCCGACTCCGTCAACGGTCAGCTCGAAATGCAGATGTGCGGAGTCTGCAACCTCAAGGATTGCCGATTCTCCCACCGCTCCGATGATCTGGCCGGCGGTGATCGCCATACCCTCGGCAACACCCGAAGGAAGTTCGGGCGCGAGGTTCTTATAGTATGATACATATCCGTTGCCGTGAGATATCGCAACGGTGACTCCCATGAAGGGGTCTTCGGCAATCGACGATACCACACCGTCGGCGCAGCTGTAGACCGGGTCACCGATATTTGCCTCGATGTCCACGCCAAGGTGCACCCTGTAGTCGCCCATAGTCAGCGAATAGACTGCCACATTTTCGTCGTGACCTTTTGAAATCGCGCCGGGAATGGGCGCGCAAAATTCGGGAGCGTCACCGCTGACCGGAGCTGAGGGCTTTGCGCCAACCTCAGCCGCATCTCCGCCGGGATCGTCAGCAGATGCCTCTGCGTCGGCACCGGTGTCGGCTGATGCATCTTCCGCTTCAGGGGCGGATTCCGCACCGCTGAGCATATTGCCGGGATTCGGGGTCTGTCCGCCCTGACCGGGCGGCGAGGTGGCGGGTGCAAGTGATTCGGGTGCCGGGTTGCCGAGCGACGGCATTGTGTCTGCCGGCGCTGTGCCTGTCGCAGCTGACCTGACCAAATCGGTAACCGCAGACGTTCCGGTGCCCGTTACATCGCCCCAAAGGCGTTTGCCCATGCTTATGAGGGTGATTACTGTTACGCCGATAAGTGCAATAACGACGATGCCAAGAATGGTCAGCGCCGTTCTGTTGATTTCACGGCGTCCGCCGCGTCCGGCGTCGCCTTTACCATTATTCATAAATTATTCCCATCCTTCCTAATTCTGCTGACTATATAATGCGCCAACAGCCCGCATCTTATTCAGTAAAATCAACATTTACGCATAAAATTTCCTATGTTCGAATACATATTCGAACATAGGAAATTTAACCGGACTTATATTAATGTATAAAAAAAAACGGCGCAAACATCATTCAGAGTTTTGCGCCTGCCATTATGTATCTATGGTTAATTAAACCATTGTGCTGCGGAGACTTTCGAGACATTCGCGGCAGATCAGTTTGCCTCGGAAAAATGTCACGTTGTCGGCATTTCCGCAGAAAATACAAGCCGGCTCGTATTTTTTTAAGATGATTTTATCATCATCTGTGAAAATCTCAATAGCGTCGCGTGCCTTGATGTCCATGGTGTTGCGAATTTCGATAGGAAGTACTATACGGCCAAGCTCGTCAATCTTCCTGACTATACCGGTGGATTTCATTAATTGTTCTCCTTTTGAGCGATTATAAAAGTTTTCGACATTATTTTATGTAAAATATTTACATAATTCATGCTTTTCCAATATTACCATAAATTCGGAGAATAGTCAATAGTTTAGATAATATTTTATATTAAATTCACAATTTTAACACGCAATTCACAGTTGGGTGGTACATATTAACATGCTAGGAAAAATATTCGGTACACTGTGTGTTATATCATTTATCTGCGCTGCAGCGACGGGCAGAATGGCCGAACTCGGTGCCGCAGCTGCGACCGGCGCGGCATCGGCGGTGACGGTGTCTCTGGGGCTATTGGGTGCGATGGCGCTGTGGAACGGCATTATGCGTGTGCTCGACGCGGCGGGCGCGACGCAAATACTCGGAGCCATGGCTGCGCCGGTACTGCGGTTTGTGTTCCCGGACGCATACCGCAAGCGTCACGGCATTTCTGAGATCACCGCGGCTGTTACGGCCAATATGCTCGGGCTTGGCAACGCGGCGACGCCGCTCTCGATTGCGGCGATGAAAGCGCTTGCCGAAAACGGCGGAGATGAATATGCGGCAAGCGGGCGCGCGACCGACGAGATGGTGACGTTTGCAGTGCTTTCGACCGCGTCGCTTGACATTATTCCCGCAACACTTCTTGCACTCCGGACTGCTGCCGGGTCTGCCGCGCCCGACGATATTCTGCTGCCTGTCTGGATTTGCTCCGGGCTGTGCGCCACTGCAGCCGTGTTATTCGCGCGTGTCCCCGCACTTATCGGCAGCTTTATCCGCCGCATCAGAGAGGGACGCTCAGGCCGCATTAAAGCAGCTGAATCGGGCGGCGCTGCGGGAGCGTCCGCCGGTGTCAGAGTCATCCGGAGCGCCGGGTCATGAACTTCGCGGCAGGAGTAGCGGTTCCGCTCGTATTTGCAGCCGTAGGCGCGCTTATGCTGTTTTCCGGGCGCGGGAAAACGGAGCAGTATTTCGATGCGTTTGTAACCGGTGCGCGTGACGGCATTTCAACCGCCGTCAGGCTGCTTCCGACGCTTGTAGCGCTGCTTTGCGCGGTGTCTATGTTCAACGCGAGCGGCGCCGCGGAATTGCTGGCGAAGCTCGCCGCGCCGGTATTGGGAGCGCTCGGCATACCGTCCGAGCTTGTGACGCTGCTTATGGTGCGTCCGGTTTCAGGCAGCGCGTCGTCGGCGCTCGCCGTCGAGCTGCTCGCGCGCGTGTCGCCCGACAGTTATGCGGGACGCTGTGCGTCGGTGATTTTGGGCAGCTCCGACACGGCGATTTACATCGTGGCTGTGTATTTTTCGGCAGTCGGCGTCAAAAAGGCGCGCCATGCGCTGCCTGCCGCCCTGGCGGTGACCGCGCTGTGCGCCGTTCTCGCCTGCGCCATCGTGCGCTGGCTGATGTGAACTGCTGCAAAGCGCATATTTTTCGGGATATGTGCGCAGGCTCATGCGAATGTACGAGGCGGCAGTTACAAGCTCTATGGGAGTGCCTGAAATATGCGTTAAGGGCGATGCGTGTTTCCCTGCCCATTAACGACTTGAATACTTTAGTTAATCCTTAAATGTGCCCTGCTGGTTACATACAGGGCAACAAAATTTTTATATTAACCGATTTACGCCGCCCATCCGGGTCAGTTTCCCGAATGGGCGGCTTTTTTGTAATAACTATCAGACTATCGCGCGCCGGTATGCACATTCAGTTCACTAGAAGTATCCGACGATGTTTATATTGTCAGGCGCGTTTCAATTTGGCGTATGTCGCCATCAGCTTTTTGGTGCCGTACTTGTCGAAAGCTATTTCATACAGCAAATCCGCGCCCATTTCGTGCACCGACAGTATTATCCCGTGCCCAAAAGTGAGATGCACCACTTCATCACCCGACTCGAACCTGTCATAGCTTGTAGTGCGGCCAACACCGTCGGCAAGTGACGATTTGCGGTAAAACTCCTGTGAAATTATATTCTTGCGCCTGCGAGAGGTGCCGGACGATTTCTCCTCATCCTCGTGCTTTTCCTCGGGTTTGGGCGGCGTCTCCCGGTCGATGACCTCCTCCGGTATCTCCGCCAGAAACCGCGAGGGCTGGTTATACTGCGTGCGGCCGTACAGCAGCCGCTCTTTCACATGCAGGCAAAACAGCTTTTCGCGCGCGCGGGTCAGCGCAACATATGCCAGCCGGCGCTCTTCCTCCAACTCCTCGGGGTACAGCACCGACTGCATGCCCGGGAAAATGCCCTCTTCAAAGCCGGGTATGAACACCACCGGGAACTCAAGCCCCTTCGCGCTGTGGATTGTCATAAGCACCACGGCGTCAGCCTCTTCATCATAGTTGTCGATATCGGAGATAAGCGCCGTTTCTTCGAGAAATCCTGCAAGCGTCGGTTCGTCGTGGCTCTGCTCGTAAGAAACAACGTTTGAAACCAGCTCGTTTACGTTTTGCAGCCTGTCCGCCTCGGCCTCGCCGCCGGCTTCGAGCATCGCGCGGTAGCCGGACAGCTCTATCGTCTGCTCGACAAGCTCGTGCAGTGTAAGCTGACCTTCAAGCTCGCGCAGCCTGTTTATCATTGCCACAAAATCGCGCAGCCTGTATGCCGATTTTGAAATCTGCGGATACGACGAGGCGTTCTCCATCACCTCGAATATCGAAATCCTGTTCGCGTCGGCAATATCCGCCAGCGCGTTTATGGTCGCCTCGCCGATCTTGCGCTTGGGCTCGTTTATAATGCGGCGCAGGCGCAGGTTGTCCTGCGTGTTGTGTATCACGCAGAGGTATGCGATTATGTCCTTGACTTCCTTGCGCTCGTAAAAGCGCATGCCGCCGATTATGCGGTACGCGATGCCGCTGCGCGCAAACACCTGCTCAAGGCTGTTCGACTGCGCATTAGTGCGATACAGCACCGCAAAGTCGCTGAATTTCCGTTTTTCACGGATAACCAGCTCCATAATTTTATTTATAATGAACTTGGCTTCCTCGATCTGTGATACCAGTTTGCGCACCACAATCGGGTCGCCGGTGCCCGCGTCCGTCCAAAGCTCTTTGCCGCGCCGGCCGAAGTTGTTGCGTATCACGGCGTTGGCTGCGGTCAGGATATTCTGCGTCGAGCGGTAGTTCTGCTCCAGCTTCACGACTTTGGCATCGGGCAGATACGAGTCGAACGACAGGATGTTTTCGATCGTCGCGCCTCTGAACTTATAGATGCTCTGGTCGTCGTCGCCGACGACCATCAGGTTGCGGTGCTTGCCCGAAAGCAGCAGCACGAGCTCTAGCTGGGCGGTGTTTGTGTCCTGATACTCGTCCACGCAGATATAGCGGAACCGGTTCTGGTAATACTCGCGCGCCTCGTCACAGCCGCGCAGCAGCATGACGGTGCGCATTATAATATCGTCGAAATCGAGCAGGTTCGACTCTGTCAGCTTGCGCTGATAAAGCGTATAAATCGCCGCTATCTGGCGCAGTTTATGGTCGCTGCCCGCTTCAGCGGCGTACTCCGCAGGGGAGAGCAGCCTGTCCTTTGCACGGCTGACGGCGTTCTGCACCGATTTCAGCGAAAACAGCTTTTCGTCGATGTTCAGTTCCTTGAAACACTGCGAGAGGAGCCGTTTCGAGTCCTCGGCGTCGCACACCGTAAACCCCGGCTTATATCCGGCCTCTTCGGTATACCTGCGCAGGATGCGCATGCATATCGAATGAAATGTCCCAGCCCACAGGTCAGACGCCATATCCTCGCCCAGCAGCGACGCAAGCCGGGTTTTCATCTCGCCCGCGGCTTTGTTTGTAAAGGTGATAGCCAAAACTGCCCACGGCGGACAGGGGTTTTCTATGTATTCGCCCAGCACTGCCTCCATGCCCTCGCGGTCATAGCCGGCAGCTTCTTCGAGCCTGCTTATATCGGCATCCGACAGGCCTGCGGGCAAGCGGTCGGAATAATATGCGTTGCCGAATTTTATCATGTACGCAATGCGGTGCACGAGCACGGTGGTCTTTCCGCTGCCCGCGCCTGCAAGCACAAGAAGAGGGCCGTTCACTGTGAAAACGGCCTCGCGTTGTCTTTCGTTAAGTGAAGCATACAACCGGTTGAAAAGTGCCCGTTTGCCGGCAAGAAACCGCTGTCCGAGCCCGATCGCAGCTGTCAGGTTATCAGATGAATCCATTTTCCGCTCCATATACGGCAAGTCGGGTAAGCATCCGCGCGCAGCGCTTTTGCCCGAATGAATTTTACGCGCAAAAACAGCCATTGTACTGTTGTATAATGTTATTATATCACATCCGGCACCTCAAGTCAAGCAAAGCGCTCTCCCGCACTTGACGGCAGAGCCGCCCGGGTGCTATAATCGTGCATAATACTTGCTTTCGGAGTGTTTATAAAATGCAGGAAAATCCGGAGGACGGCGACCCGCGCGCTGCCATCTTCCGCTCACCGTCGGCGGAGGGCATCATGGCACGGCTAGATACTGCCGCGGCAGAATTTTACTCCATCGAGTACGCCGGTGTCGTCGATTCGACAAACAACATTGCCAAGCGGCTGGCTTCGGGCGGCTGTCCCGCAGGCAGGGTTATCGTCGCGGACGGTCAGACTGCGGGGCGGGGGCGGCTGGGCCGTTCGTTTTATTCCCCTCGCGGCTCGGGGCTGTATATCAGCATCGTGCTGCGCCCACACGGCGCGATGGCAAAGCCCGAGCTTATCACCACCGCCGCGGCGGTCGCGGTCTGCCGGGCAACAGAAAGCCTGACCGGCAGGCAGCCTGAGATAAAATGGGTAAACGACGTGCAGATAGACGGCAAAAAGGTGTGCGGCATCCTCACGGAGGGCGGCGCGTCGCCTACGGGCGCGCCGGGCTGGGCGGTGCTCGGCATAGGTATCAACCTTATAGAGCCGGAGGGCGGGTTCCCGCCCGATATCGCGGCTGTTGCCGGCGCGCTTTTCGCAGCCTGGTCGCCGGACGGCATTTTGCCGCCGGCTGATTTCCCCGAGCGCATGGCTGCCGCCGTTTTAAACCACTTTGAGCAGCTTTATGTCTCCCCGTCAGCCAATCCCGATACAATAGTGCAGCAGTACAAATCGCTCTGCACGACGCCGGGCAGGCGCGTCACGGTGACAAGAGGTGTGACCCGCAGGCAGGCGCTGGCGCTGCGGCTTGACGATGCGCTGCGGCTCGTCGTGCGCTATGACGACGGCACGGAGGAAGCGCTTGCCTGCGGCGAGGTCAGCGTTCGCCCTGACGATGGTTAATGCGCCGAGCTTTATCTGTGTTGCATATGCTTTCACAACGACGTTGGATATTGCACTAAGTGCTTGTCCGCTTTGTGGTAATGCATAACTGCAATGTATAATAACAGTCGGAGAGCCAAAGTCAGGCTCTCCGGCTTTTTTATGCTTATCTTTACGAACAGGCAACTACAATTCCTCCGGCGGCGTGGTTGCTCCGCGGATGCGCGAGCGCAGCATACTCTCAAACCCTTCGTTGCACTCCAGCCTTATCTCCGCGAGCTTGTCATTGAACTCGAACAGGCAGTTTACCTGGCGCGCGCCGAACAGGTTGCGCCTGAAATTATAGACAAGCGCGGGTTTGCCGTATTTTTGGGCGGCTTCCTCGCGCGACTTTTTGTCACCATGATACACAGCTATCAGTGTCATGCATGACAGGCTGCACACCGTTTTGCGGCGCTCGCCCTGTATGCGCACGACAGAAAAATCGTATCTGCCGTCAAACGGCGGGTCGTCGGCTTCGGCTGCTACTGCCCCGCCGCCGTAATACGCCGTGTCGCCCGACACCGGGCGCGGCAGCAGCTCGTACTCGTAATAGGTCAAAACAAAACGCTGCGTTATCTGTATTCCGGCGACCGCGAAAGCCGCGCAGAATATCTGCAGCACGCCGCGCGGCATATACGGCGCGCCCGACACAAGCAGGCAAACCGCCGCGGCAAAAAGCAGCAGCCCCGACAGCACGACAGCGCCGTTATTCAGTTTTGGCGGAACGTATCGCATAAAAAATCCCTTTATATAAATTTATAACGAATTTTTGCCGCAAACAGGGACATTTTTTAAGTATAAAACCGTATGTAACGAATTTTTGCACCGTATAGGCAAAGCGGCATAGACTGATAACAAATAATCCGTAACCGGGAGGCGTGGCGATGAGAGCGAAAAATCTGTGCCGGGCTGCGGGCGTGGTGGTGATAGCGTTCGGCGGCGGCATACTTCTGACTTTCTTTTTACCGGTCAATATCCTTATAATCGTTGAATCGGCTGTTATCGTCGCAGCGGGTATTTTAATCTTCATCCAGCACTGACAGGATAAAATTTTAACTCTATTATCATCGTCGCGGCCTTTTGCCGCAGAAAGCGAGCGTACATATTGTCATGAAAATAATCGTTTGGAAATCTCCAAGATTTCTCAGACCGCTGCTCCGCAGACTGTTTATGCGCAGAAAGAAATAAAAGTCGCCCGGCTGTAGCGTCTGAAAGGATACCGCCTTTTATACGGTGAAGCATTTGCACGCACTCCGCCCATATAGCGCCGCGCGCGGGCGGGTTAGCGCTGTATGCCCTTGACTGTCCCGGGACTGCGCAGCCGGGCATATTCCGCCACAGCCTGCTATTTCCACGGGTTTTTGGACTTCAGCTCGGCACGAAGCGTTACATAGCTTTCGTGCCGCGACTGCGTTATTTCGCCGCGCTCCAACGCCGCAAGAACCGCACAGCCCTCCTCCTTTGTATGCGAGCAGTCTTTGTAACGGCACCCGCCGAGATATCGCCCGAACTCGCGGAACGCGTACTCAAGGTCGTCCACCTCCAAAAAATCGAAGCGGATGAAGTCGAGCAGGCTGAACCCGGGCGTATCGGCTATAAATCCGCAGCCTTCCGCATCGTAGAGGGTCACGCTGCGCGTTGTATGTCTTCCCCTGCCAAGTTTGCGGCTGATCTCGCCCACCTCGGGCGAGAAGTGGGGATAGATATATCCGAGCAGCGTGGATTTGCCCGCGCCCGACACGCCGGCGAACGCCGATATTTTGCCCGCTCCCGCGGTTTTCACATAATCGTGCAGCGATTTGAGCTCCCCGCCGCCCTCCGTCACCGACACCGCAAACGCCGTGTAGCCCGCAAGCCTGTATATTGCCGCCAGCTCGTCTGCCCGCTCAGGCGCCATGTCGCGCTTTGTCACGATTATAACCGGCTCGATTTTGTTGTGCTCCGCGATGCAGGTCAGCTTGTCGATGTTTAGCGGCTGCGGGTCGGGTTTTGCCGCCGCCGCGGTGATGTAGAGCAAGTCGAGGTTGGCTATAGGCGGCCTGATCAGCGCCGTCCGGCGCGGATGCACATCGGCGATAAATCCGTCCGCCGCCGCGCCGCGCATAGCTCCGCCGGCTGCCTTTTTACAGGCGGATCCTTTCTCCTTATCGTCAGCAGATGCGTATTCGACCGTCACCCTGTCGCCGACCAGCGGGGTGATGTTTTCATGCCTGAACACGCCGCGGGCCGGGCAGCGCAGCGTTTTACCGTCGTCGCAGCGTACCGTGTAAAGTCCGCCTGATACGGCGGTTATTATTCCCTCGGATTGTTTCATAAATCAGTTATTTTTTGCAGCTGTCTCCCTTCATTATGATTTATTTAAAATAATAATTTATTTATAATTTATCGTCCGCCACAGCAAGGTCGGAGCCGGATATATTCTGGAACACGCGCAGCCCGAACCGCGGCATAATCGCGAGGATGTGCTCAAAGATGCCAAACTGTATCTCCTCGTACCGGCTCCACTGGGTCGTGGCGGCAAATGCATAAATTTCGACAGGTATGCCGTGTTCTGTCGGCTCAAGCTGGCGCACCACCTGGGTCATGTCGCCCCGGATATCGGGGCTATTACGCAAAAGCCCCGTTATATAGGCGCGGAATGCACCTAAATTCGTAGGCTGCAGGATGTTTTCCGCTCCGCCATCGGCGCAGCCGTCCATATATTCTTTCAGATACGGCATTTTTTCAAGCTCTCTTTTAAGCTCTGAGTCGAGGAAGCGGACACTGCGCATATCGATGTTGATCGCGCGCTTTATGCGTCTTGCACCTTTCTCAAACATGCCTCGCCAGTTGCAAAACGACTCCGAAACAAGCGTATATGTGGGTATCGTGGTGATGGAATTGTCCCAGTTCTGCACCTTGACAGTGTGCAGGGATATGTCAACTACCAAGCCGTTGGCTGAATGCCCCGGCATCTCTATCATGTCGCCGATGCGCAGCATGTCGTTTTCGGTCAGCTGAATGCTCGCGACAAAACCGAGCAGCGTGTTCTGGAAAATCAGAAGCAGCACCGCGGTTGCCGCGCCGATGCCGCCCAATATCCAAGCCGGCGACTTGTCGAGCAAAGCGCTGACACCCAGCACTATGGCGATTACATACGCACCGATCTTAAGCACCTGAAGATAGCCTTTTATCGGGCGCAGCTTCGACATCTCATAGCCGCGGTATATATCGTCAACCGAGTCGAGCAGCCGCCCGAACGCCAGCAGCGCGGCAAGCACTATGATGCATACCGCGGCGCCGCGCACAAATGCAGTTCCAACCCCGAACACAGGCGCGCAAAAGTACAGAATTATCGCCGGTATCAGCAGTATCAGCCGGTCAAAAACGCCGTGCGAGTACAGCTTGTCGTCCCACTTCCCCTTGCTTTTGCGCACCGCGGCGCCGATTAAAGCCAGCAGCAGCTTTTTTGCGACGAAATATGCCAGCACACAGCCGGCGATCACCGCCACGGCGACAATCGCTTTTGCAAGATACGCCGCAATTGCTTCGGCTGTGCCGCTGTGAACCAGAAATTCTTTTATCCGTTGGGTCAATCCCGTTTTCTCCTCTTAATTTTTGCCCGTGCTATTCCTTGTAGTGGCGGACGAAGGCATTTTGCCCCTAATATTAAGACCAAAAAAGGAGCTTATTATGCGCGACGTAGCGTATGACCGCGAGGCAGCCGTGGCTTATGCCCATACATGGGCATATAAGCGCAACCCTCGCTATGCGGACTTCCGCGGCATGGGCGGCGACTGCACGAATTTTGTATCGCAGGCGCTGTATGCCGGCTCGGGTATAATGAATTACACCCCGGTATTCGGCTGGTATTACCGCAGCCTGGGCGACCGTGCGCCCGCCTGGACGGGTGTACAGTATTTGTACAACTTCCTTACAACAAACAAAGGTGTCGGGCCGGTCGGAGTCGCCTCCAGCCTGCAGAGCATGGAGCCTGGCGACATCGTGCAGCTTTCCTTCGACGGAAAACGCTTTTCACACACCGTGATAATTGTATCGATTACAGCAAAACCGCCCAAACCGGGCAACATACTCGTCGCCGCGCACGAATACGACGCCGACAACCGCCCGCTTGACACATATTCATACCAGCGTCTGAGATTTATCCACATCACGCATGTCAGCAAATGGTAGCCGGTGCTGCAATTGCAGCCTGTGCTGCTATATTATTATACCATTTTACGGCTTTCGGTGCAAGCGTATACAGAAATTCGCGCACCGGGGCTTTTTTATCGTTGACAATTGCGACCAGTGATGTTATAATTATGCGAAAATATCAGCCCGGCATACCGGGCAGGAAAAATGAGGAGACTGAAATGGCGGAAAGCGGCAAATCCAAAATGGCGCTCCCTGAGGTATGCGAGGCGACGGGACTCACATACCGGGAGATGGCATATTCGACTTTCGACGCATTCATGGCGGAATATTACAAGGACGGCGTGTTCAGAGACGCGCACTTCTGGGATAACGCCGAGATTTTTGAAACCGTGGATGATGCCTTCGA
>JAPXNL010000024.1:18735-20094 GCA_033808535.1 Clostridia bacterium | reverse complement strand
GAATAACCGATGCAGGTATATTTAGCCCGAAAGGAGAAAAAATTCATGCCCAAAAAAGTTGACAGAAATAAAAAGAACGCCCGCACCAAAGAGGACAGCCTTGCGCTGCCTTATGAGGCAGCGAGGGCCTTCAATGCCACAGGCGAGGAAACGGACCCGCTTGGAAGCTGGACAGGAAATCCGACCATGGGCAGAAAACCAAATGCCCCGTCCGATAAGCGCGAACAAAACGACCCCGACGGCATTCGCAGGGAGGACGACAATCCGGCGCAAAACATTATCCTGCCGCCGTACCAGCGCCCTCCGCAGGGAGATATTCAGCTGCCGGGCGTAAACAGACCGACCGGCAACCCATACCCGGACGACGAGCCGATACAGCGCGGTGTGCCCGGCGGCAAAACTTATCTGAACGTAAAAAGCACCGACGCGGAAGCGCCCGTGCAGGACGCCGACGATCTGTAACTTTCCCGGCAACAATCCGGGGGATCGCACGGCGATCCCCCAAACAGCTACGGCGTATATGTGCGATATTTTACAAAAGCAGGATTATTGCGGCGCAGATCAGGGCGGCGGTCAGCACGCCCGCAACATACCAGCGCAGCAGCATGTAAAGCTCTATCCCGCCGGCACGCCGGTGCGGCCGGGTCAGTCTCGGATCGGCAATTATCATATTTTCGTAAATGATGCGCGACGCCTCTCCGACCATATCGTGTTCAGATATCGACTGCGAACGCACGGCGCTTTCTTTTAATATAAAATACGCTTCGTCGAAAATGTTCGACCCGGTGTTCTTCATGACAATAATGCGCTTCTGGCAGCCTTTCATTGCCATAAACATGTTCCCCTGCATAATTATTTCACCTATATTATTGCAATCAAAGCGCCGCCATATTCACCACGGCGGCTGATTTAAAAATACCGGAGGATTTAATATAAGATGAATCAACCCCTGTCAGGAGCCGGCGGACAAGCCGGCGTGCGCGCGGTTATAATGGCCGGCGGATCCGGTACGCGGCTTCGCCCGCTGACCGACACGCTGCCAAAGCCGCTCGTTCCCGTTGCGGGAAAACCCGTTATATTCCGGATACTTGAGCTGCTCTCGCGCCACGGCATTAAAGAAGCGGCGCTGACAACCGGATATCTTGCCGATAAACTCGAGCAGGCCTGCGGTGAACAGTACGCAGGTGTCAGACTTACCTATTTTCGCGAGGATAAGCCGCTCGGCACCGCCGGCGGCGTAAAGAATACCGAACCGTTTCTTGTGGACGGCGCGGACGAGTTCATCGTCATCAGCGGCGACGCCGCGTGTGAGACCGACCTCATCGCCGCGCTCAATTTCCACCGCATTAAAAACGCCGA
>JAPXNL010000024.1:0-18725 GCA_033808535.1 Clostridia bacterium | reverse complement strand
GTGCCTTCGCCCCTCGAATACGGCGTCATATCGTCGACAGATGACGGGCGGATAACCGGATTTGTGGAAAAGCCGTCGCTGTCGCAGGCGTATTCCGACGCAGCGAACACGGGCATATATGTGCTGTCCCGCCGCGTGCTCGAGCTTATCCCGCCCGACACGCCGCGCGATTTCGGTCGAGAGGTGTTCCCGGCGATGCTCACGTCGGGAATGAAGCTTTTTAACTTTGCTGACAACAACTACTGGTGCGACATCGGCGACCTTGACGCCTATTACAACTGCTGCATGAGATATGCGGAGCTTGAGGGCAAGCTGTCGCGCGACGGCAACATTGTGGGCAGCAACTGCTCGCTTGGCGGCTCGACGGTGCGGCGCAGCATCCTGTTTGACGGAGTATCGGTCAGCAGCGGCGCGTATATCGACGGCGCCATCATCTGCGGCTCGGTTTCTGTGGGACGCGGCGCCAAAATCGCGCAGGGTTGCGTGATAGGCGAGGGCTGCGTCATCGGCGACAGGGCGTCGCTTGGCCCGCAGGTTCACCTGTCCGCCGGCAAGAAAATCGGCGCAGGACAGCACATAACAGACGGTCAGCCTGTATTTTCATCCGGCGGCGCGGAGCTGCTGTCGGAGGGCGGCATTGAAATTGCCCGGTCAGCCTGCGAGTCCGGTTTGTTCCTGCGGCTGGGAGCCGCTGCGGCTGCCGCGGCCGCGTCATCTGCACAGGCGGCGCCGGCATCGGGCAGACCTATTGGAATAATGCGCTCGGCAAACGGCGCCTCGCTCGGACGCTTTGCGAGTCTTCTTGCAATCGGCGCGACCGAACAGGGCAGCGACGTTTACGATTTCGGCACAGGGTTCCGCGCGCTTGCCTCTTTCGCTTCCGAACGCTACGCCATACCGCTGACTTTATTCCTTGAGGAGCGCCCCGAAAGCGTGTTTATCTCGGTGTTTGACTCCACCGGACTGTGCCCGCCGCGCACGGCTGAGCGCGCGTTCATCTCGGCGCTCGCCGGTCAGACGCGCAAGCCTGAGCAGCCTGACTCTCAGGCACGACTCATACCCGTATCGGGCGTTCATGAACTGTACCGTGCGTCGCTTGCAGGACTGCTTGAGCCGACAAAAGCGAAAAGGCCGTTTGAGGGGCTCGAGGTGCGCCTTTGCTGTACGGCAGACGGAACCAACGAGGCGCGCGAAGGCGACGATGCGATCGATCTGCTCGCCGGAGTACTGCGTTCGGCAGGCGCGACTGTCGCGTGCAGCGGCGAGGAGCATGAGGCAGCCTCTGAGTTTCTGCGGCTGACAATCTCGCCCGACGGTATGTCAATCTCGGCTGTCGAGCGCACACAAATCTACACCTGCGAGCTTGACCCGTGGCACATAATGTCGCTTATCCTCTTTGCGGAGCTTGACGACAAGCTGTCCGGCAATTATGACAGCAAATCACGCACGACGCCCAAAGTCGTAGCTCTGCCCTGCTCCGCGCCGCGGATACTTGACAACCTTGCAGCTTCGCAGGGTGTGATGACGCTGCACTATTCGTCGCAGCCTTCCGACGACAGCGAGCACGAAGCGCGCGTCGTCGCAGGGCGCCAGCGTTATCAGTTCGACGCACTGTTCGCGGCGGTCAAACTGTGCGCCATCGCCGCCCGGACGGGACTTAAGGTGGTCAGCGACAAGATACCCCACTTTTACCTTGCCTCCGGCGACTTCGACACCGATTTTGCATATAAGACGCTTGTCATGCGAAGGTTCGGCATTCCGGCGGGCGACGGCGTGTGCATGGAGTATAACTCCTCCGGCGCGGCGACCGACAGAGCGCAATCCGGAGCCGCACCGTCATCGTCGCCGGCGCGCGTGCGCATGATACCGAAGCGGCACGGAGGATTCAGAATCATAGCGGAAGCCGACACCATGGAAGCCGCGGAAGAAATGCTCGCGCTGTCAAAGAAACGCATAAGCGAGATAATCTCCGAAGCGCAGACGAAATGACCGTCGTGGCGCATGCAAGCAGTCTTATTGCTAATCGATGTCAAACCTCCCGGGTTTAGGCATGCAATCGCGCGGTATAAGCAAGAAAATGCAATGTAATGCTGTATTACTTGACAGTTTGCAACATTTTGCCTCATTTTCTGCGTGTATTATCACAACTTAAATAACCGGCTTGACAGGCCGGTTTTTTCTTTGTGTACGGTATTCCGTAGTAATATGTATGGCTATATTGCTTTACAGAGCAATATAGCAATTTATATTCTTCACCACGGTACCCGGCAGCAAAACCGGCGCCGAAACGGTGTGCTGCCAAAGTTTACAGTAGCATCGCCGATAGCTTAGCCGGTACCGGAATAGATACGCTGCAATAGTCTGCGGCAAAAAAACTACCAACGGCAGCATAGCCGCACCGTTATAGGTTCACGCTTAAAGCACACGGCAGGAAGACCCCTGCCGGCGCTGCAATTTTTGGTACTGATATCCCGCAAATACGTTGACACGGTAAAAGCTGTATGATATAATGTCCGTACATATATAAAAACGGGGGAAAAAGTTATGAAAGCATATGCGGCGCTGGGCGGAGGGGCGCGCGGGTTTATCGATATACCCGCACCGGTTCCGTCCGAATATGAGGCGCTGGTTAAGATTGAGGCGTGCGGGCTTTGCGCCGGCACCGACGCCAAGATTATCCACGGCAAATTCAAGGGAGTGGACAACTATCCCGCGGTGCTGGGGCACGAGGGCGTCGGGCGTGTGGTGCAGACCGGCGCAAAGGTGAAAAGTCTCAAACCCGGCGACCTTGTGATGATGCCCTACCTCGGCAGCACACCCGAGGGCATTTACTCGGCATGGGGCACTCTGTCAGAGTACAACACCGTCTGCGACGCGCGCGCGATGGAGGCTGACGGGCTTATCCCGCCCGAATACGCATGGGGACAAACTGTATTGCCTGTCGGCACCGACCCTGTCAGTGCGGCGATGATGATCACCTTCCGCGAGGTGCTTTCGACCATGGAGATTTTCGGCTTTTCGTCGGGCAAAAGCCTTGCGGTGCTCGGACTGGGTCCGGTGGGGCAAAGCTTCGTGCGGTTTGCAAAGCTGTGCGGCATGGGCCCGGTAATTGCCATCGTGCGCAGCGATTCAAAGCGCGAGGCAGCGCTGAAAAACGGCGCCGACTACGTCGTTGACACGCGATGTGAGAACATGGCCGATGCTGTTCGCGAAATAGTTGACGGCGGCGTGGACTTCGCACTCGACGCGGCGGGCGTAAACTCATTTATCGGTGACGCGCTGTCGTTTATCGCGCCCGGCGGCAAAATCTGCGTCTACGGCATCTCAGCCGACACGCAGGTGAGCTTTGACCTCTCGACATGCCCGTTTAATTTCACGCTGCAGTATAACCAGTTCCCGTCCAAACGCATGGAGGGCGAGGCGCTGCCGCGAATACTGGCGTGGATTCGTTACGGCGCGCTGAACCCGCGCGAGTTTGTGTCCGACATACTGCCTTTTGAGCGCGTGGGCGAAGGCTATGACATGATCGAAGCCGGCAGTGCCCGGGGCAAAATCGTGGCTGTCATGAGTTAAGTCACGATTTGCTTATAATTTTTATCTATAGTATTGATAAATTTCTTTAATAATGGTATCATGCTGCCATAACATATATGCAGGAGACATTTTTATGGAAGCATTGTACCAGATAGCAGTTTACATACTCGTAGGCTTTTTCGCGCAGCTTATCGACGGTTCGCTCGGCATGGCATACGGCGTGAGCTCCACTACATTCCTCGTTGCCGCGGGAGTCTCTCCTAAGGCGGCAAGCGCCGGTGTGCACACCGCCGAAGTGTTTACCACACTGGTGTCCGGGCTTTCGCACTGGAAAGCCAAAAACGTGGACTGGGCTATTTTCCGCCGGCTTGTCATCCCCGGCGTTATCGGCGGGGTGCTTGGCGCGTATCTGCTTATTTCTGTGCCGGGCGATGTGATCTCGCCGTTTGTCAGTGTATACCTGATCGTGATGGGCGCCGTTGTGCTTGTCCGCGCGTTTCGCGGCGTCAAGGGCAATCTTCTGACCGGGAAACAGCTTATACCAGTGGGACTGGCGGGCGGTTTTTTCGACGCCATCGGCGGAGGCGGCTGGGGGCCGATTGTCACCTCGACGATGGTGGCGTCAGGCCATCCCCCGCGCTACACGATTGGCTCGGTCAACACTGCGGAGTTTTTCGTCACGGTTGTACAGTCGCTGACCTTTACAATATTCCTCGGCATCGGCGACTACTGGCAGGTGATACTCGGGCTTGCGATAGGCGGCATGATAGCCGCTCCGCTCGCCGCTTTCATGTGCAAAAAGGTGCCAGAGAAAAAAATGATGATAGCCGTCGGCACGCTGATTATCCTGCTCAATGTGAGAAGCCTTATCATGCTGTTTATATAATAAGACTCACAGGCGGCACCGCGGCGGTTTTCGGAGACACGGCAAAATTACATAGGCAAAGCTCTCACATTTATCTTGCTATTATGAAAATTTATATAGGAGTGAAATCTGATGGCTCTGAAACGTTTTGCGGCATTTTTGGCGGCGGCTCTGTTTTTGCTTACGTGTGTTTCCTGTGCGTCGGACGACGCAAATACAGGCGCAAAAGAAACCGCCGTGGGGTGCAGACCGAAGAAACCACAGTCGATGAGTTTGCAAAGTATAAAGACGACTTAGACGAACACAATTTCGACGGCGAAACCTTCGCGATAGCGATATACCTGAACATCAACACCAACAACAACATCGACACAGAAAATATGAGTGCTATACTGAAAAATCTGATGAGAAAGCTCACGGACTGATAAAAGGTTATATATGAAATATCTGCTTGCACATGATATCGGAACCTCGGGCGACAAAGCCGTGCTCTATGACACGGAGGGACGGCTTGTTGCCTCGCACCTCTGCTGCTATCCGCTTGCCTCCCGACCGGGCGGGATTGCGGAGCAAAACCCGAACGACTGGTGGCGCGCCGTCATAGAAACCACGCGCGCGCTGCTCTCGGATGCCGCGCAGCGCGGAATAACACCGCGCGACATTGCAGCCGTATCCTTTTCTGGTCAGATGATGGGCTGCCTGTGCGTCGACAAAAACGGCACCCCGCTGCGCCCGGCGATGATTTGGGCCGACATGCGCGCATCTGAGGAAGAAGCGGCGCTGCGCGCGCAAATCGACCCGTACGATTATTACCGGCTGACGGGGCACAGGCTGTCCTCGGCTTACTCTGCCTTCAAGCTGATGTGGCTGAAAAAGCACGAGCCGGAGATTTACGCGCGTTCTTATAAGACCCTCTGCGCGAAAGACTATATTATATTTAAGCTGACGGGACGTTTCGTCACCGACTTCTCCGACGCATCAGGCACCGGCGTCTGGGACCTATCCGGTGCGCGCTGGTCGGAGGGACTTATCGACATGTGCGGGCTCGACGGCGATAAATTCCCCGAGGCGCTGCGCTCGATAGACGTTGCGGGCGAAGTGACAAGTCAGGCAGCCGCAGAGACGGGACTTGAACCCGGCACACCCGTGGTATGCGGAGGCGGGGACGGCCCGTGCGCTGCGGTCGGCACAGGCTGCGTGGATGAGGGCGAGGCAAACTCGTGTCTGGGCACCTCGTCATGGCTTTCGCTGACCTCATCCGCACCGCTTGACGACCCCGGAATGTGCGCCGTAACCTGGCCGCACCTTGTGCCCGGCAAATATATGCCCTGCGGCGCGATGCAGTGCGGCGGCGGCTCGTTCAGGTGGGCGACCGAAATCCTCTCGCCCGATCTTATGGCTGCCTTCCCCGACGACATTCAGGCTGTATTCGGGCGTGAAAATGAGCTTATCGGAGCTGTCGAGCCGGGTTCAAAGGGGCTGATCTGGCTGCCCCATCTGCTCGGCGAGCGCAGCCCGCGCTGGAATCCGAAGGCGCGCGGCGCATTTGTCGGGCTGACCTATGCCCACACGCGCGCCGAGATGCTGCGTGCGGTGATGGAGGGTGTCGCGCTCAACCTTGAGATTATACTGAACTCCATGTGGCAGGCGGGTTGCACCATAAACAGCCTGGTGCTTGTCGGCGGCGGGGCGCGCAGCGCCGTCTGGCGACAGATTATGGCCGACATCTACCGGCTGCCGATACTCAAACCTGTTGTGACCGGCGAGGCAACCTCCGCAGGCGCGGCTATCGCCGGCGGAGTGGGCGCAGGCGTGTATGGCGATTTTTCCGCCGCCAAAATGTTTGTGCAAATCGAGTCCGAAACGCTGCCCGACGAGGCAACGGCGAAAAAGTACGATAAAATCAAGCCGCTGTTCGAGCGCTGCTACCGCGCGCTTGAGCCTATATTCGATGAAATGTAAATACTATATACCACTGAAAAAAGGAGTGGAGCCAATGCTAACACCGAAACTGCTTTGTACACTGCCCGATTATGTCACCACGCCCGACGGTATGGTTGTTGACAGTGAGGGCAATCTTATACTCGCCTGCCCCAACTACGGCGCTCCGGCTGACCCGAGTCAGCCTTCCCCGCCCGGCTGCATACTCAAAATCGGGCCCGACCGCGTGCCGCGCAAGTGGTTTGACGTGCCGCCCAGTCCCGAGACCGGCATCGCAGCGCCGATGGGGATAGCGTTCGGTCCTGACGGCGACCTTTACATCTGCGACAATCAGGGCTGGTCGGGCAAGCCCGAGCTGCAAAACAAGGGCCGCATCCTGCGCGTGCGGCTTGACGGCGACAGTGTGGTGCGCTGCGTCGAAGTCGCGCGGCATATGGAGCATCCCAACGGCATGCGCATCCGCGATGGATATGTTTATGTGACGCAGAGCATGCTCTCAGGCGCGTCCGACCCCTCGGGCAAGCTGGTGAGCTGCGTTTACAAATTCCCGCTCGACGCCGAGGGCATTGAGATAACAAACTCTCCCGCAGACGAGCATTTGATGGTAACATTTGTCACGCAGAATCCCGACTGCCAGTACGGCGCCGACGGCATAGAGTTCGACTCAAACGGCGATCTGCTCGTCGGCAACTTCGGCGATGGCACGGTATGGCGCGTCAAGTTCGGACCCGATGGTGAGGTTATATCATCCGAACCGTGGGCGCATGATAAAGAGGAACTCAAGACGACCGACGGCATGTGCCTTGCACCCGACGGCAGCCTTTATATCGCCGACTTTTCGGCCAACGCCGTAGTACGCGTTCTGCCCGACGGCACTGTCCGCCGCGTCGCTCAGTCGCCCGACTGCGACGGTCTGGACGGCGGTCTTGACCAGCCCGGCGAGCCGATATTATGGAACGGGCTGCTTGTCCTGTCCTGCTTTGACAATGTGACCGGCCCGCCGCATGTTAACACGGCGCATGAGCTGCCCGCAACACTTGCTTATCTGGAGATTGACAGCCTATGAGCGTGGACTACACACAGTTTACGCCCGACCCCAGCTCCCCCGTTCCGCTTTACTACCAGATCGAGCGGTTTCTGCGCGGACTTATCGACAGCGGAGCGCTGAAAGTCGACGAGATGCTGCCGCCTGAGACCGAGCTTGCCGAAATCTTCGGCGTCAGCCGCTCCACGGTGCGGCAGGCGATATCCGACATGGTGCGCTGCGACCTGCTATACAGGCGCAAAGGGCGCGGCACATTTGTGCGCCCGCCCAAAATCGTCGGTCAGTCATTGCAGATTCTCTCAAACTTCGAGGACGAAATCAGGCGCAAGGGACGTGTGCCCGGCACGAAGGTGCTGGAACAGCGCATCGTCCCCGCGCCCGACCCGGTTTGCGAGGCGCTCGGACTGAAACCGGGCAGCCGGGCGCTTTACCTGCGCCGCCTGCGCTTTGTCGACGGCGAGCCTATACTATATTTTGAAACCTTTGTCCCCTCCGACAAATACCCGGGGCTTGAATCGACCGACTTTGAACATAACTCGCTTTACGACACGCTCGAGCAAAGATACGGCACGCGCGTCGACCGCGTTATCCGCCGCGTAGCCGTCAAGACTGCTGACAGGCTCGAGGCCGGACTGCTCGGCATCAGGCGCGGCGCCGCGATTTTCAACGTAACGTTCACAGGCTATTCAGGCGACGTGCCTGTGGAATATTCGATAACGCGCTATCGCGGCGACAAAAACGAATTTGTCGTCGAACTGCGCCGGTGATACAAAATAAACTCAATTTATAAGAGGTAGACACATACAATGAATCAGAAGCTCAAAGAATTTGCAAGCCTTTTCGACCACACACTGCTCCGCGCCGACGCGATACCCGCCGATTTTGAGAAGCTCTGCGGCGAGGCCGCGCACTGGGGATTCAAATCGGTTGCGGTAAACTCCGGCGCCGTAAAGCTCTGCCGCGAGCTGCTGCGCGGCACTGATGTACTTGTTGGCGCGGCTATCGCTTTCCCGCTCGGGCAGATGACATTGCGCGCCAAGCTGTTTGAAACTGAGGACGCGATTTTCGACGGCGCGCAGGAGATAGACTATGTCTGCAATGTCGGACGCGCTCGAGCCGGAGATTTTAAATACATGGAAAAAGAGATGAGCGATATCGTCGGGCTGTGCCGCGATGTCGGCGTGACAGTCAAGGTTATATTTGAAAACTGCTATCTCACCCGCGACGAGATTAAGCGCCTTGCCGAGATTGCCGCTGTCGTTCGACCCGACTTTATCAAGACCTCCACCGGGTTCGGCAAGGGCGGCGCTACTTTAGAGGATGTGGCACTGATGGCGCAGACCTCCGGTCCCGGCATCGGCGTTAAAGCGTCGGGCGGCATCCGCACGCTTGAGTTTGCAGAGCAGCTTGTCGCCGCCGGTGCGACACGGATCGGCTCAAGCTCGGGCGTCGCTATAATGCAGGAGCTTGCGGCGCGCATCGAACCGTAAATCCGTTAATTTTGGGCCAGATTTGATTTGAACGGAGATGTGTAGATTGACACTCACGGAAAAAGCCGCTTTGATGAGAGCGGAAATCCTTGAAATGCTGCGCTCAAAGCCCGTAGAGAGCACGCTTGTCGAACGCTGGAAGCTCATCGACGAGGCATCGAAGCGCTATGCCGACCTGCCGCAGCCGCTCAGGCTCGGACACGGGCTGACATATATATTGAATAACTGCTCGCTGCCGGTAAAAGAGTACGATATACTGCTCGGCAGATTCGACGACCATGTGCCGACGCCCGAGGAAGAAGAATTTGTCCGGGACTTCCACCGGCGTGACGGGCAGAAGATATGCGTCGAAGGCGGGCACATCACGCTCGACTGGGCAAAGATTATCGCCGTCGGGCTGGACGGCTATCTTGCCCAGGCGCGCGAAGCTTACGAGCGCTGCAAAGCAGATGGCGAGTGCGACGCAAAGCTGCTCTTTTATCAGGGATATATCCTGATGACAGAGGCGCTGATTTCGTATATCAGGCGCTATGCGAACGCCGCGCGCGAGGCGGGGCTGACCGATGCCGCAGATGCCGCAGAAAGCGTCGCAGGTCCGGCTCCGGTCACATTCTACGGCGCGATGATGCTCGAAATGCTGCTGCATACCGTGTATTACATCTACGCCGGCGCGATGAACCCGACACTCACGCTGGGCAGGCTCGACGATATACTGCTCGACCTGTATGAGGCTGATATTGCCGCGGGCAGGCTTGACCGCAAGTCGGCAGCCGCGATTATCGACGACTTCAACGCGAAGACCAACCTCATCCTCGGCCGCGGCGAGCACCAGATGAGCGGCGGCTCGGAGCATGATACCGGCTGGTGGCGCAACAACTCATACGACGACCCGACATATGTGATTATCGGCGGGCGCTCTGCACGCCATCCGGGACGCGAAAACCCGCTGACAGAGCTGTTCGCCGAGCGCATCAACCCTCGCTATGAAAATCCGGTATATGTGTACCGTCACACGCCCGCAGGCGAGCGCAACGAACGCGCATGGGAGCATATTGTGCGCCACGCGCGCGATAACGCATCGATTCTGATTTACAACGACGACACGGTTATACCTGCGCTCGAGCGCGCCGGTATTGCGCCCGAGGACGCAATCGAATACACGATGCACGGCTGCAACTGGGTCGATGTGCCGGCGAAATACTGGATCATCGGCATGGCCGGAGGCTCGGTCGCGGCGTATATTGTGCATACGATTTACGATATGTCCGACAAGGACAATCCCGTCCCGCGCGACTTTGCGTCGATGGATGAGCTTTACGAGGCGGTCGGCAGGCTGTTCCGCGAAAGCGTGCGTGACACATTTGACAGTTGCCGCAGGTATCTGCGCTCTTCCGCAGCGCCGCCCGGCCAAATCTCCATGACAGAGCTTTTCACCGAGGGCGTGCTCGAGCGCGGTCAGACTGCGCCGCGCGCGGTAAGATACCCCTCGGTATACACGCTTATCCGCCACATCGGAACCGCGGCTGACATTATGGCTGCAATCGAATATATAGTCTTTGTGCGGCAGAAAGCGACAGTGCGCGGATTGCTGTCCGCGGCGCTCTCCGACTGGAACGGCACGCCCGAGCTGCTGGCGCAGGCGATTCTGTCGCCCAAATACGGCACCGACAACGACGCAGCCGACCGCCACGCCGTGCGGCTGATGGAGATGTTTTGCGACATCGCCGCCGAAGAAGCGATTGAGCCCGACGGCAGCCGCATAATTTACTCGCTGCCCGTCACAATCGCCGACATGTGGCATACCCATGAGGGCGCGGCTTTGCCCGCGACGCCCGACGGGCGCAGAGCAGGTGCGCCGCTGTCCGAAAACCTCTCGCCCACACCCGGATATGCGCGCAGCGTGACCGCGCTGCTGCGCTCGGTCGCAAAGCTGCCGCTCGACCGGATTTGCTCGGGCGCGCTCAACGTGCGCCTGTCGTCGGCATCGGTGCGCGGCGACGAGGGCGCGACGCGGCTGAAAATCCTCGCCGACACATTTTTTGAGCTTGGCGGAATGCAGATGCAGCTGAATGTCACCGACACCGCGCAGCTTCGTGACGCGCAGCTCCATCCCGAAAACTACCGCGACCTCATGGTGCGCATCACGGGCTACAGCGCGCTGTTTATTGATATGACGCCCGCCGCGCAGAACGAGATAATCCGCCGGGACGAACTGGGATGAAACGTGTGTGTAAAGCGAGCAGGGTAGAATTATAAACTGTTGTTTGCAATCGGTTGGTTTTGGCAAATTAGCTGACACTAAAAAAGCAAAACGGTGAAGGGTCTTTCCCTTCACCGTTTGTTTTTAGCTCTTCAGTTGTTTTCAAGTGTGCGCCGCAGGAATGTGCGCGTCCGCTCCATCTTCGGGTTTTCGAATATGACCTCTGGCGGTCCTTCCTCGACGATGACGCCTCCATCCATGAACACAACGCGGTCGGCGACCTCGCGCGCAAACTGCATCTCGTGCGTTACGACCACCATTGTCAGTCCCGTATTCGCAAGGTCGCGCATGACAAGCAGCACCTCGCCCACCATCTCGGGGTCGAGCGCGGAGGTCGGCTCGTCGAACAGCAATGCGTCGGGCAGCATGGACAGCGCGCGCGCAATCGCGACACGCTGCTTCTGACCGCCGGAGAGCTGTTTGGGCTTTGCGTTTACAAATGCGCTCATGCCCACCTTGTCAAGATATTCCAGCGCGATTGATTTGGCCTCTTCCATGCTGCGGCGGGCGACGACAGTCTGGCCTATCGTGCAGTTGTGCAGCACGTTGTGGTTGTTGAACAGGTTAAACTGCTGGAACACCATGCCCAGCTTCGAGCGGTATTCCGTATGATTAAAACTCCCGTTTAATATATTTTCGCCCTTGTAAAGAATCTCACCGCCGTCGGGTTTCTCCAGCAGGTTTATGCAGCGCAGCAGCGTCGATTTGCCCGAACCGCTGGCTCCGATGATGCACACCACCTCGCCGCGCCGCACGGCGAAGTTAATATCGCGCAGCACCGTGTTGTTGCCAAACGATTTCGAGAGGTGCCTGACCTCGACAATTACATCGTTATTTAACATGTTTCGCCTCCTGCTCCACTGCTTCGACAACCGCCTCGGCGGACGTTCCGCTGTGCAGGATGTCGTAACTCTGCGGCCCGTCCAGCTTGCGCTCGACAAGACGAAGCAGGCGCGTTATCGAATATGTCAGGACAAAATAGATTGCGGCAATTAAAAGATAGGGTTCAAACGCGCGGTAGGTCTGCGAGATGATAGTATTACCGTAATAGAACAGCTCGGTGACTGTGATTATCATGAGCACCGACGAGTCCTTTATGTTTATCACGAACTCGTTGCCCGTTGCGGGCAGGATATTGCGCACAGCCTGGGGAATGATGACGTGGATCATTGTCTGCCAGTGCGACATGCCTATTGCGTGCGCCGCTTCAAACTGTCCGGAGTCTATGGATATGATGCCGCCGCGCACAATTTCGGCCATATATGCGCCGGTGTTGATGGATATGATTAAAAAGCCGGCGAGCAGCCTGTCCACCTCATATCCCGTAACCTTCGCGATTCCGTAGTAAATTACGACCGCCTGAACGATCATCGGCGTGCAGCGGAATACCTGAACATATATGGCGATGAGTGCATTGACAATGCGCAAAAACCACCAAAGCGCGTTTTTGCGGTCGGGCATAGGTATCGTGCGGACAATGCCGACAAGCAGGCCGATTATAAAACCTACAATCGTCCCGCTCACCGAAAGCAGCATTGTGAAGCCGATGCCGCGCAGCAAAAGCGGCCAGTATTTAATAATGACTTTTAGTATAAATTGCAGAGAATCCATTTTTTACACCGGTAAAAATAATTATACCGCGCAGCGCAACGGTTGCGCCGCGCGGCTTTTATCGCTTTCTATCAGCCTACCGGCTGGTTTGCGACGGCGTCTGCCATCAACTGCACGCGGGTTTCTTCAGAAATACCGGCAAGAATCTCGTTGATTTTTGCCAGCCGCTCCTCGTTGCCCTTTGCGATGCCGACGGAAACAGCCACCTGATCCTCGGTTACGGTAAAGCCCTTGCCTTCTTCAAACTCGACGCATACAAAGTCAAGTCCAGCCTTTTCAATGCTCTGAGCCTCGGGCTTCTCAGCCACATAGGCGTCGATTATACCCGAATCGAGCGCAATTCGCATGGCAGTGAAATCAGCCATCGCTTCCTTATGTATAACGTCCGGTATCTGGTCGATAACCTCGTCGTGCACGGTGCCGATCTGTCCCACGACTGTAGCGCCGGAGAAATCGGCCAGCGAGGTGGCGGAAACGTATTTGCTGTCCTTTTTGACTATCATGACGAGCTCGGATTTATAATACGGATCGGAGAAGTCGATGTTTTGCTTGCGCTCCTCGGTCGGCGACATGCCGGCGATAATCAGGTCGATGACACCGGTCTCACACGAAACAAGCAGCGAGTCCCAGTCGAGCTTAACAACCTCGAGCTCCATGCCCAGCCCTTCGGCGATCTTTTTGGCGATCTCTATGTCATATCCGCCGGCATAGGTCACATCGCCGGAAATCGGTACCGCACCGTTTGAATCGTCGGTCTGCGTCCAGTTGAACGGCGGGTATCCGCACTCCATGCCGACGCGCAGCTTGCCTTCGGTCTTCTTTGAACAGGACGGGAAAGCCACGGCGAAAGTGACCGCCATCGCGACGAGCAGCAGGATTGATATAATCCGTTTCATTTTTAAGGCTCCTTTAATATTTTTACGATATTAAATTAACACGTAAATAATATCATACCGCATTGAATTTTGCAATAGTAAATTGATGAATTATTCATTTTTCGCGATTTTAATCAAAGGAAGCTTCGTTTGCTGTCGAACAAATCTGCGCTCAGTTCTGCGTGTGCAGCTTCAGCGTGCGCATGTCGGTGCCGGTGAACAGCAGCGGCCTGAACTCTCCGAACAGGCGCGAGGTAATGCGGTCCGCATATCGGCGGCGCAGCTCGTCCCGCCCGAGGTTGGTGTTAATTATCGTCGGCTGCCCCCTGTTGACGCGGGTGTTTATGATATTGTAAAGGCATGCGACGGTAAACTGGTTTGAAAGCTCCGTGCCCAGGTCGTCTATAATCAAAAGTTCGCACTCGAAATATTTCAGCGTGCGCGGAGGCTCGCCGCCGTCCTCGCTGCCATACGGGCGGCCGAAACGCTCGTATTCAAAGTCGGCAAGCACATTCTGCGCGATATCGTAAACGACATCGAACCCGCGCTCGATGACCTCCTTTGCAATCGCCGTTGAAAGGTGCGTCTTGCCCAGCCCCGTCGCGCCGATGAGCAGCAGGCTGGGCGATGTGGCGGAGTTGAAATTCTCGGCGTAACTTTTGCAAAATGAAAAATTGAGCCTCATCAGCTCGCATGACTTGGGATCGCGCTGGCGGGAGGGGTCGAATGTCTCAAATGTCTGCGTCCGTATGAGTCCTGCTATTCCCGAGCTTTCATAGCCGGCTAAAATCAGGGCGCGCCGGAAGCAGGTGCACATTTTCGTGCCTATAAAGCCCGTGTCCATGCAGTCCTGGCAGTCGTACTTAATGCGGTCGTAGTCGGCGGGATAGCCGTGCGTGGCAAGCAAAGCCGCGCGGTCGGCGGCAAGCTGCTCGTTTTCTTCGCCCAGCCGCTTTATGGCGTCCTCCAGCGCCTGACCGGATAGTTCCATCGCCAGCCTGAACATGCGGAGTCCTATCTCCGACTGCGCATCGTCCATGCCCTTCAGCTCGGGTATGGCGGCATGCAGCTCCGCCCGGCGCGCATCCGCGGCCTGCTCGGCTGCGGCAGACCGCTCGGCAAACTCGCGCTTTAGCCTTATGTAATTCTCTTTATTGTAGCCCATATTACCCCCGCTTTATTTCCCGGCAGAGCCTGTATCCCCACCGGATTTACTTGCGTTTTCACCCATCAGCTCATAGCTGCGCTTGAGCGCAAGCTCGAAAAACTCGTCGGTGTCAAAACTGGAGGTTCCGGATTCGGCTGCTTTCTCCGCCCGTCGCCTTTCCTCCTCGGCGTCGATCTGTTCAGGCGTCGTGTAGCCCTTTTCGTGCCAGCCGGCAAGTATTTTGTCCATATACGGCAATGCCGCGCGGTCGGTGTACTTGACCGTAATCTCGTATGCCCGCGACATTATTTCAAGTCCGAAGCCCCACTCGTCTATCCAGCGCTGGAAATACTGCGATTCCTTTTTGGTCGGCGCGCGCCCGCCGAAGCCCAGCATCTCGCGCAGCCTGTATTCGATCGAGTTGTAGCGCTCCTTGCGCTTTATGTACTCACCGAGCTTAACCGCATCGTCGACTCCCTCCTCGACGAGCAGGCAAGCCGTTCGTTCTGCATATCGCACGGAGTTTTTGCCCTTTCCGGCGCAATACGCGCAGACAAGCAGCACAAATTCGGGCTCAAGCCCCATTGTGTCGCACAACGCGACGATTTTCGACGTCTCCGTGCCGGTGAAAACTCTGCCGAGCGTGCGCTGGCACTCGTCAACGAGGTAGCCGTATTTGCCCCCGTCGCGCTCGAGCAGCTCGGCAAGCTCCTGGCCGGTGTAATTGGGCAGCTCGTATTTTTTGGGGGAGGTTTCGGCTTTTTGCAAGCCGCCGGACGGCGTATCGGCTTTCTGCGCCGCGCCCCTCACCGCAGCAGTGCCGCCGCCATATTTCACCGAGCAGGCAAGAAATCCGCGCTCCGCCAGGTCCGTTACGAGCCGGTCCAGCGTCGCGCGGTCCATGCCAAGCTCGCGCGCAGCATCGTCGGCGGCGTCGGAATATGCGTCGCACAGCCGGCTGTCGTGTGCAAGCCTGACGAGCACCCTCAGCCTGTCGCCGTCAAGCTCCGCGGCGCGGGCGGGCAATGCAATCGTCCCGCCGCTATAGTCAATTGATATGTCAGTTATATTCATGATGATTTTCAGACTCCACAGGGAGTATAATTTTTACTCCCTTGACGTACAAATCGTGCTTTTGGGCAGCACATCCGCACCGATTCGCTTATTAGGGGTCAAAAACAAGTGTGCAGCTTTTATGCTTTACTCCCAGTCGCCCGAGTGCAGGTCGTAGCACAGTGTCATAAGTGTATCGCCGATGCGGGCATTTATCACGCGGGTAGTCGCCGATCCGCGCAGTTCAAGCTCTGTGAGGTTCCACACGCCGCGAAAACCATGGTCGGCTATCAGCCTGTAAAGCTCGGGCGCTTCCTCGTCGTCGCAGGCAAGCACCGCAATATCGCGGCTTTTTATTTTGTCAAGCTCCGATACGGGGAGCAGCCCGCAGCCGTTTGGCAGGGAGAGACCGCCATTGTCAGCAGCTTCTGTATTATGAGTTTCACCGTCCTGTTTATCGACGGGCAGCGGTTTTGTGTATAACACTGCGACGGGGCGCACCCCGCGTCTGGACAGCATAGGACTGTTTGCAATTGCCAGCCCGAGCGGTGTCGCGCCGAAAATCACCGCTTCAAATCCGTCGCCCGCGCCCAGCCTTGACGCGATCTCTGCGTACAGAGTTTTGGCGCTGTAGCCATAGCCCTGCTGGCCGAGCTCGCCGAGCGCGGCCAAGTCGCCCCTCACCTGCGAGGCTGAAAGCCCTACCAAAGCGGCAAGCTCATCTGAGGATATGCGCATAACATCGTTGTTAATCAGTGTGCGCAGGCAGCGGAAGTATCGGGGCAGGCGCCCTATTGCCGCGCGCGACAGCTCTTTCATGTCCTCCTCCTGCCGCGCTGCATGCGGCACCGGCGGCACGGCGGTATCGGCGTGCCGTAAAATAGCATTTTTATTATCACCTGGTTAATCCTCGTCAAGATCGATATCGTTTAAGTATTCTTTTCCGTGCTCGGCGATATATTTTTTGCGCGCGGGCAGATTGTCGCCGAGCATGGTATCGAAAATCTCGAATGTCTCTTTTTCATCTGCAGGCGTTACGGCAATCAGGCGGCGGGTTGCCGGGTCCATTGTCGTCAGCCGCATCATATCGGGCTCGTTTTCGCCGAGACCTTTTGAGCGCTGCACGGTGTATTTCGCGCCCTTGCCAAGCGAGTCTATTATTTTCTGCTTCTCATTGTCGTCATAGGCAAAATAAGTCTTGTCGCGGCAGGTGATCTCGTAAAGCGGCGTCTCGGCGATAAATACCTTCCCTTTCTTTATTAGCGTGGGAAGCAGCCGGTAGAACATCGTAAGCAGCAGCGTGCGTATCTGATAGCCGTCCTTGTCGGCGTCCGTGCAGATTATAATCTTGCTCCAGCGCAGAGCGTTTTCGTCAAAATCGACGAGATCGCCCTTGACCTTGCCTTTCAGCTCAACGCCGCAGCCGATAACTTTGAGCAGGTCGACTATTATTTCATTTTTGAAAATCTTGTCGTATGACGCTTTAAGGCAGTTGAGCGTCTTGCCGCGCACGGGTATTATCGCCTGAAATTCGGCGTCGCGGGCCAGCTTGACCGAAGTCAATGCCGAGTTGCCCTCAACGATGTAAATCTCGCGGCGCTCGGGGTCTTTCGAGCGGCAGCCGACAAACCGCTCGACACGGTTTGATATGTCTGTCGAGCCCGACAGCTTCTTTTTCAGGTCGAGCCTTGTCGACTCCGCGCGCTCGCGGCTGCGCTTGTTGACCAGCACCTGCCCGCAGAAGCGCTCTGCCTCCGTCGGATTCTCGGCAAAGTACACTTCAATGTTATGACGCAGGAACGCGGTCATAGCCTCTGTGATAAAGCTGTTGGTGATAGCTTTTTTTGTCTGGTTTGCGTACGAGGTCTGGGTCGAAAAGCTGTTTGTGACGAGCACAAGGCAGTCCTGTACGTCTGCAAACGTGATTTTCGACTCGTTTTTGTGGTATTTGCCGTTTGCCTTCAGCCAGCGGTCGATTTCCGCCACAAATGCGCTGCGCACCGCGCGGTCGGGCGACCCGCCGTGCTCAAGGAAGCTGGAGTTGTGGTAATATTCAATGACGTTTACGGTGTTCGAGCAGCAGAAGGCGCACTCGACCTTCAGTTTGTAGTCGTCCTTGTCGGCGCGGTCGCGTCCGACGGCTTCGGTTTTCCAGAATATCGGCTGCGTCAGCGCCGCGTCGCCCGCAAGCTCGGCGACGTAATCGACTATGCCGTTTTTATATAAAAACGTGTACTCGTCGAACTTTTCGCTGTCGGGCGCGGTCTGCCAGTACAGCTTAAACGTCGTGCCCGCGTTGACGACCGCTTGCTTTTTGAGTGTTTCGGTATAATACTCGAGCGGGATGTCGATGGCGGTGAAAACTTCAAGGTCGGGTTTCCAGCGCTGGATAGTGCCCGTGCGCCTGTCGCGGCGGGAGAGCGGCGTCATGCGCAGCACACCGTCGACAAGCTTGCGCGGAGGGTTTGCTTCAAGCGCGAAAGGCTTGCCGTCAGGACCGACAGGATTGCCCTTTTTAAAGCTTACCTCGCTGCGGTTTTCGCCGTCAAACGAGATGACCTCCATATACTCCGAGCTGTACTGGGTCGCGCACGCGCCCAGACCGTTCAGCCCCAGTGAAAACTCATACGAGGCGCCTTCGGCGTTGTTGTTGTATTTTCCGCCGGCATAAAGCTCGCAGTAAATAAGCTCCCAGTTATAGCGCTGCTCTTTCTCGTTCCATCCCAGCGGCACGCCGCGCCCCGTGTCGGATATTTCAATGCTGTGGTCGGCGAAAACCGTTATTTCTATCGTATCGCCGTAGCCCTGGCGCGCTTCGTCGACGGAGTTCGAGAGTATTTCGAACACCGAGTGCTCGCAGCCCTCAAGCCCGTCCGAGCCGAAAATGACCGCGGGTCGTTTGCG
>JAPXNL010000023.1:0-20544 GCA_033808535.1 Clostridia bacterium | reverse complement strand
TTTTATCTCGTCTATTTAACCAGCTCCTGCATAAGCTGCATTGTCTCTTCAAATGTAAACTTATCGTCTATATCCTGCTTTAAAAAGCCGTTTATCCTGTCAATGTTCTGTATCGCGTAATCGATTTTCGGGTTTGTGCCCGTCTTGTACGCCCCGATGCTGATAAGGTCATAGTTTTCGTAATATGCCGAAAGTGTTGCCCTTATATGCGACGCCATCTGTATATGCTCCGGCGGGACGATCTCATTCATCAGTCGGCTTATGCTCGCCAGAATATCTATCGCCGGATAGTGGTTTCTCATCGCGACAGTTCGCGACAGCACTATATGTCCGTCAAGTATGCCGCGAACCGTGTCGGAGATCGGCTCGTTTACATCGTCGCCTTCGACAAGCACCGTGTATATCCCGGTTATCGAGCCGCGCTCAAATTTTCCGGTGCGTTCGAGCAGCTTGGGCAGGACAGCGTAAAGCGACGGGGTATATCCTCTTGCCACCGGTGGCTCGCCGATCGAAAGTCCCGTCTCGCGCTGCGCCATCGCAAACCGTGTCAGCGAGTCCATCATCAGCAGGACATCCTTGCCCTGATCCTTGAAATACTCGGCTATTGCAGTTGCCGTGTATGCGCAGTTCAGGCGCATCATCGCCGACTGGTCGGAGGTCGCAACGACAAGCACGGTTTTTTTAAGCCCTGCTTCTTTCAGGTCGTTTTCGATAAACCCCCTGACTTCCCTGCCTCTCTCGCCGACAAGTGCAATGACATTGACATCCGCTTCGATATTGCGCGATATCATGCCCATCAGCGTGCTTTTGCCCACTCCGCTGCCAGAGAATATGCCCAGCCTCTGGCCTTTGCCGCAGGTGAGCAGCGAATCGATCGCTTTTACGCCCATCACGATCGGCTCATTTATCCGGGGTCTGGACAGCGGGTTTGAGGGCGTGCCCTGAACCGGATAAAATGTGTCGGGAATAATGTCGCCTTTACCGTCGATAGGGCTTCCGAACCCGTCGATGACTCTGCCTATCAGCGCCTCGCCGACCGGAACTTTTAGCGTGTAGCCTGTGGACTCGACAATGCTGCCCTTTGTAATGCCGACAAGGTCCTCATACGGCATGAGCAGCACCCGGTTTTCTTTAAATCCTACTATTTCCGCCCTTATGTATGCCGTGTTTTTGGAGTTATATATCCTGCACAATGTTCCAATGTCGGCGTTCGGACCTGAGCTTTCGATAACCGTACCGACGATTTTTTCGATATTGCCCTTTACAGCAATCGTATCGGTATTGTATATTATCCGTTTCAACTCCAAAAACAAGTTTGCGTCCCTCTCAATTCGCAAAGCGTGCAAATGCGGAGCTATGCCGTGTGAACGGCATCACGCAGCAGGCTGATCTGCGTTTGAATGCCGGCATCGACGATTTTTTCGCTTGTTTCGACAATGCAGGTGCCGGCAGGAGCGTCGTCCAAAACCTCGATCTCCAGCCGCTCGGCTCCGTCAACCATCGACCGCAGATACTCGCTGTTCTTTGTCGCAAACTCTGCTTGCTGCTTTGATACCGATAGCCTGACCCATTTTTGAACCGAAAGGTCTTTCACCGCATTTTCATAAATCTTAAGGAAGCTCTTTTCGTCCATGCTGAGCTTCTGGTTCATGATTTTTTCGGCAATCGTGAAAGCCAGCTCAATTGCGTCGACTTTATTTTCGGCAAACAGCCTGTCCTTTTCCTTTTCAATCCGCTCCATAACGGATTTTATCTCGTTCAGAGTTTTTTGATTTTCACGCTGTGCCAAAATCCGGCCCTGTTCCAGGCCTTCTTTGTATCCGGCAGCTTTTGCCTCTTCAAGGATATCCGCGGCTTCACCGCGTGCGCGCTGTCTGATATTTTCTGCTTCTGCTTTGGCGTTTTCGATTATCTTCTGCGCCATTGCCCTGGCTGCGTTGACACTCATTTCCGCCTCGCCGCTGTTCTGGACAGCGATTTTATTACTTTTTTTGGCACAGTTAAACACCACACCACCGGATTCGACACTTACATAAGAAACTTTAATAAGCTCAGACAATTATCTCATCCTTCCGGCCTCTTGCTATATGTATCTCACCCGCATCGGCGAGCGTTCGCGCAATCTGAACAATTTTCTGCTGTCTCTCCTCGACATCGGAAAGCCGTACTCCGCGCAGATATTTGGACTCTTCCTCCATCGTCTCCCTCATGCGGACCGACATATTCTCATAGAACACATCCACAATTTCCTTGCTTGCGCCCTTAAGCGCAATGAGCAGGTCTCCGGTATCGATATTCTGAAGCAGTCTCTGTATATCCATCGAATCGAGATTTATAATGTCCTCGAACACAAACATGCAGTTTCTGATTTCTTCGCTTAAAACAGGGTCCTTTTTATTAAGCTCCTCCAAAATGAATTTTTCCGTGCCTCTGTCGATAGAGTTCAGCACCGTGGCGATAAACTTCTTGCCGCCGATCTCGGCCATATCGACAGATTCGCTCATAAGCAGCTTGCGTTCGACAAGTTTTTCTACATCTCTGATGACCTCCGGCGAGGTACTCTCCATTGTCGCAATGCGCTCGACGACGTCAATCTGTATATCACGCGGCAGCTCGCTTAAAATCGACGAAGCCTGATCAGGCGAACAGTAAGAGAGTATCAGCGCAATGGTCTGGGGATGTTCGTTCTGCAGCATTACAAGAAGCTGCTTCGAATCTATTTTATAAATGAAGTCGAATGCTTTTACCTGCAGGGATTTCGCTATTTTATTCAGTATATTTGTAGCGGCTGCAACCCCCAGGGATTTTTCGAGTATAGCCCTTGCGTACTCTATACCGCCTTCGGTTATATAGGTCTGCGCCAGACACAGATTGTAGAACTCCTCCATTGTGGCTTCCACAACATCTGCCGAAAGCGCCTCCATTGTCGCTATTTCGGTCGTGACCTTTTCAATCTCGTCTTCGTGGAGGTATTTAAAAACCTCTGACGCATTTTCTACCCCCAGCGACAGTACGACCGTCGCCGCTTTTCTTATGGATCTTGAACTCTCATTTTTAGGACTCATCTGCTCTCATCCTCTTTGATCCATACCCTGAGCAGCTGTGCTACTGTTTCTGCGTTCTCCGAGGCAAACTCTTTAATCTGCCGCTTCAGAGCCTGCTCGCGGGTTTCATTAAGTATTATCTCGCCCGGCATCTCCTGCTCAGCCTGCTCTCTTTGCGATTTTTCTTTTTCTTCCTGCTGGCGTCTTTGCTTCTTTTTCTTTCTGTGTCTTGCCGCCAAAAGCAATGTGACTATAAGAGTGATCAATAAAGCACCGGACGCAGATATGATTATAATCTCAGTTGTTCCGAGTTCAAAGGGCAACATCCAACCTGTCTTTTCGTCATCCACGGGCGGTTTGTACCCGGAATTGTCTTTGATGAACTTCGAATATGTCAGTGCGACCTTTTCAACCGATATTCCGGCGCTGTACGCGACCAGCTCTTTATATTTAGCAATTTCCTCATCGCTCATCTGGGGAGCGTCAACAATGACAGCGACGGTCATATCCTTTATATTGCCGCCGTCGTTCTGTATTTGTTTTATAAGCTGGTTAACCAGATACTGGGCGCTGTAGCTGCTGCTTGAACTTGAGCTGCTGCCGGATTGGTCTTCTTCGGCTTCCAAATATGTGGGAATTTCCTCATCGGTTTGGGATGTGCCACCGATTTTTTCGCTGCTTTGCTCAACCCACGAAATGACACCGTTTTCGCCTATAACAGGCGTGTAGCTTGTCTCTTCACTCATCGTCCGGTTAAAATCGACGATAACATTCACCGCTATGCTCATCCCGTCTTTCCCGAACACAGGCTTGAGGAAAGACTTAATCTTATCCTCAAAAAGTTTATTTAACTTGTTGACCGTTTCGATTTTCGAGCTGAGCGCGGTTGAATCATAACCGGTGCCGCCGTTGAGCTGCTCTCCGTCCTCGCCGATTATGACCACATTTTCAGGCAAAAGACCCGGTATGCTTTTTGCAACAAGAGAAACAATGCCGTTTATCTGCTTTGGAGTGAGAGTTGCATTTGAATAAAGCTGCAGCGTCACAGAAGCAGAAATATCGACTCTCTCGTCTTTCAGCACATATGAGTTTTCTTCCGGTATGCCGAGCGTTACGATAGCTCCTTTGACGCCCTGCAAGGTTTCAATTGATTTCTGAAGCCTGTCCTGAAGCTGAAAAGTGTACAGCTTCCTCTGTTCGAAATCAGTTGTCAGCAGGTCTGCCTGACCCAGAAACAGGTCATAGCTCAGCGTACTGTTCGGGTATCCCTCGGACGCAAGCTTCATTTTAAGTTCAGCTTCTTTTTCCGCCGGGACAAGTATGGAGCCGTCTTTGCCGACTTTGACATCCACTGCCATATCGTCAAGCAGCTGCAATATCTCCAGGCTTTCCGCCGACGAAAGTCCTCTGTATAAAACCGTATAATTTCCGCTGTTTAATACTACCGCCAGAATAATCGCTACGGCTATAACAGCCCCGATAGACGAAAATATAAGAATTTTCGCTGTTTTGCTAAGTTTTTTAAACGCGGAACCGAGCTGCTGTGCAACTCCAGATATTGTTATATCCATTATTTTATTTAATAAGTAATGTAATTAAAATTATGGTACCGATCCGTATTATCGGCGCTTTTGGCACGCTAAGGCATGGGCTTTTGTGGATCCTACAAAGTAATTCTCATGATTTCGTTATACGCTTCAAGCGCCTTGTTTCGCACTCCGACAAAAAGCTGCAGCGCGAGGTCGGCTTTAGCTATGTTGATCGTCAGTGTATGCAGATCGTCCATATTGCCTGATACGGCGTTGACGGCATCAATCCGGGCTGTTGATTCAGTTTGCAGCACATTGTTTATTGCGTCGTCAAGGAAGTCCTTAAACGGTATAAGTTCGTTTCTTCCGCTGCCAAGTTCCTGTTTCTTTGCGATCGATTCTATCAGTGTGCTTGTGTTTACAGGTTGAATCGCCATGACTTTAGCCCTCTTGTTTCATTGATATTTGTGAAATGACAAGCCCGATTTATTATTTTCCTATCTCAAGCGCTTTTGAGGCCATGCTCTTGATCGCGTTAAAGGCAGTTATGTTCGCCTCATACATACGCGACGCCTCTATCATGTTGATCATTTCTTCAGT
The DNA here is from genome assembly GCA_033808535.1 of Clostridia bacterium. Classification (GTDB taxonomy): domain Bacteria; phylum Bacillota; class Clostridia; order Oscillospirales; family CAG-272; genus DTU078. The sequence continues at coordinate 15,371 of JAPXNL010000023.1, read as the reverse complement.
AGTATCAATGCCCGGGCGCTGAACATATCCTTGTGCGTTGGCTGCCGGGTCGTCCGGGTCATATTCCATCACAGCGGCGCCGTCGTCCTCGTTTACCGCTACTGCAATAACGCCGCCATACGACATTATCTCTTTCTCGGCATCGTCAAGCTTCGATTTAAAGTCTGTCGGAACTCTTCTTTCGGCAAACTCAACGGTTTTTTTAACATACGTAACGCCCGCTGCCGTCGTGTCGGCGTTGGCAAGATTCTGGGCTATCACCCGCATCTTGAGCTTCTGCGCAGTCAAAGCCGATCCGGAAATGTTCAGTGAGCTTAGAAAAGCCATATCGCAGCCCTCTCCTGTTTAATTTATATTACTGACCGCCGGTTATGGCGAATCGCATTCTGTTCAACTGCGCATTCAGCGCCGTTATCAGCGCGGTATACTGCAACTGGGCTCTTGCAAGCTCGATGTTTTCCTTATCGAGCACCACGTTGTTGCCGTCATCGCTGCCGGTTGTTCTGTCGTTTTCGATAAGTTTGGGGCTAAGCTTGTTCACAGCTTTTTGAAGCGCTCTGCCGTCGGGGTTTTTCCTGTCGATTACGGTCCGGAGCATGCTTTCAAATTCAACCGACTTGCTTTTGTACCCGGGCGTTGTTGCGTTTGCGATGTTGTTGGTTATTACGCGCTGCCTCATCCACAGCGCGTCGAGGCCCTTTACAAGAATATCGGTTGCTATACTGTTTAATCAATGCAATGCCTCCTTTGAATTGCTGTTATTTATTGAAACAGAAACGATTTCAAAGAAAATACCAAATCCTTAATATGCACGACATTATTTTGCCAAAATTATTACATTTATTATTATTTTAGACTTTATTCGACATATATATTAAAAATAATAACTGTTTTTGAAATTTCACATAAGGTTCAACATGATTCTACATATTTTCACAAAATACTTTTTATTGAAAATTTAACATTAAAAATTATCATAGCAATGATAAAAATGCTCAGCTTAAGTCAATATTATAAAATTTTAAATATTTATAGAATATTATATATAATTATTCCTGATTTGTCAAGCTATAGGCAACACAAATATAGTTATATTCATCGAAAATTTTAAGCAAAATAATGTAGTAAATTATTAAAGCAATACCATTAAACAATATTGCAAAAGTTTATACAGCTAAGGCCTGTCCGTGTGCTTCATATGCTGATTTTTTGAGTATTTCATATGTAACTCAATACCGGTTGCGGCTATCGGATATATCATAAGGCAGCCTTGTAAGACTCTTGCCGGGAAATCCCTAAAAATAATAGGGAAAAATGAATAAAAATAAAACCCGATAATTCGGTGTATTGTGTTTCCATTTTAACAAAAAAAATAAATTGTTTGTAGAAACATTCTATTTTTGTTATTTTGTGCAATTCATATATTTGATAAGTTATTTTTATTTAAAATCATAGTGACAACAGACAAATATAGAAGCGAATATAAGACAAAAACAGGGCGTCGTTAAAAAAAGATGAATTTATTAAGTATATAATGAAGATTTTTACGTTTACTGCGACGCTTTTTATAAAAAAATAAAACCCACCTTAACAGGTGGATTTTGTCGTATAAAGGGGAAAATATAATATTTGCATGCCGTGCGGCGATGCGGCTGCTCTCCTACCATCCGTGCTATATTGTTAATATGTGCCCCAGGTAATTTTAGCCTCGCACATACCGTCTTCGGTTATTGGTTTTTATATGTATTTATTATGTTTTCCGCAGCCGCGCGTTTTGTGATGCGCATATCCATCGCCTGTTTTTCAACAAAGCGATGGGCTTCGCCCTCGGTCATTTTAAACTGATCGATCAGAACCCACTTCGCCCTGTTGACAAGCCGGATTTCCTCCATTTTTTCCTCAAGCGTCTCGAACTTTTTCTCCATACGGCGCAGGCGCTCGCGCGTTGCGCACAGCAGCCTGAGCGCGGCTTCCACCGCGGGTTTTGATACAGGCTTTGGAAGCACATAGATGCCGCTGTCGCTTACGCGCGCGGTTATATCATCCGCAAGCTCGCTTTTTACGAACAAAAGCACGCCCGCGTCGCTGCTTTGGCAGACTTCAACTGCAAACTCGCAGCCGAAATCGTCCGGCAAAGGCGTGTTGATTATTATTATATCGTATCCGGATTCGAGCGCAGCCCGTTTGGCGCTGCCTATGTCACCGACGACACAGACAGGCCAGAATTTTGAGACAGGCAGCAGAGGCTCCAGAAACTCTGTCAGTTTCGCGGACGCAGAAACAACGAGCGTATTGTAAGTACGTTCGTCGAAAATCATGCGTCATACCGCCTTTCGTCTGAGGTGTCCGATCCTGCGGCTTTATTGCTTGCCGAAAAAGGCACCGATGAGTCTTTTGGGCAGATGTGCGCGGACAAAATCGCTTGCAAGCGCCATGTTGACCGCTTCAGGATATGTCGCCGGCAGACGCTGCAGTCCAAGCGCCTCTGCCTGACCGCTCTGCGTCAGATCGGCGCCAACCGGATCCGGCGGCTGTTCGCCGCCCTCTATACCCTCAAGGCATGCATTGATAAGAAGCAGGAATATCAGGTAGGGATTTGCAAGCGGGTCGGGTGAGCGCAGCTCGACACGGCTATTGCTGCTGACAGCCGCGGGAATCCGAATCAGTTGTGAGCGGTTGCCGTGCGACCATGAAACGTAGCCCGGAGCCTTCAATTTGCCAAGCCGCAGGTATGACTCCTCGGACGGGTTAAAGAATGCGGTTAGCTCCGGCGCGCGGCTTAAGATTCCGGCGATTAACCCGGGTAAGCAGTCGCGGCCGTCGGGGGCGGTTGCCGAAATGTTGACGTGCAGAGCATTGCCCGGTGCATCGTCAAGGGGTTTGGGCGAGAATTCCGCGCAAAGGCCGCTGCGGGCTGCTATTGTGCGAACCACGGATTTAAATGTGATGGCATTGTCTGCGGCGGTCAGCGGTTCGGAATAACGGAATGCAATTGTATTCTGACCCGGGCCTGCCTCGTGGTGGGAGCTTTCGGGAGTTATACCCATTTGTTCAAGTGTGAGACAGATCTCCCTGCGGATGTTTTCCCCCTTGTCGTCGGGTGCGATGTCCATATATCCCGCTCGGTCATACGGATCGCGGGTGGGCTCGCCGTTTTCGTCCGTCTTAAATAGATAAAACTCGTATTTGGTGCCGAACTTAAAGCTGTAGCCCGCGGCTTTCGCTTTGGCATCGGCTGCTGCGAGCAGACTGCGGGTATCAAGCTCAAACGGTCTGCCGTCGGGATAGGTTATCGTGCAGTACATGCGCACGACGCGGCCGTGTTCGGGCCGCCACGGGAACAGCGCGAGTGTAGACGGGTCGGGGTGTAAAAGCAGATCGGAGTCGGACTCCGCCCCGAATCCCCGCACGGCAGATGCATCGAAAGATATGCCGTAGCTAAACGCGCGCTCGAGCTGAGTCGGCATAACCGATATATTCATCGGTTTGCCGAATATGTCACAAAACGCAAGCCGGATGAATTTCACATCCTCCCCGGCGATATATTGCATGACCTCATCAACCGTATAGCCCATGCACTGCAGCCTCCTTCTCAGTTTTGCACATACATCTGTTTATATGGATTCTTTGTGTTCGGTGTAACTATCGTATATTCATCGCTCATAAGCCGGGAATGCTCAAATCCGAATAACCTGCAGAAAAGCTTAAGGTAAACGGATATCTCTGTCCTATCCTTATCGGTTGCCGTGCGGACATTTACCTGCTCGGGAAAATCAATACCGTCAGCATTACCGCGTAAAAAGAGCTTTCCGCCGTGCATTCCGGTGCAGGGAAACTCGCCGACAATGTGTCCGGTGTTCGGGTTCGGGCAGTCCAGACCCAGCACTATTATAACGCCGCCCGCCTGATATTCGCCGAGAAAACTGCCGGTATAGCCGCCGATTATGAGCACAGGCAGATTGTCCCTGTACTCTTTCATGTGTATACCGGCGCGGTAGCCGGCGTTGCCGCGTACGCATATCACGCCGCCGCGCATTGCATATCCCGCCGCGTCGCCGATATTGCCGTGCACAACGATGCGTCCGGCGTTCATCGTATCGCCGACCTCGTCCTGCGCATTGCCGAACACTTCGATATTGGCACCGTTTAAATATCCGCCCAGAGTGTTGCCCGGCGTGCCGTAGATAGAGAGCGTCCCTTTGTCCAGCCCTTCGCCTATATATCGCTGGCCGATGCAGCCGTTTACAATGCAGTCCGTCCCGGCGGCGCGGATTTTTGAGTTCAGCTCTTTGAAATCAAGCCCTGTCGCATCTATTATCATTATACCACCCCTCCCAGCATTTTTAAACGGTCTGTTTTCGAAAAAGCGAAAAGTGACGGGTATTTTTTAATCAGATCAAAATCAAGCGAGTCAAGCGGCGTTTTGTTTCGTATCAGCGCCGTGTATATACCCGCACGCGAGACGTCGCCGATGATAATGAATCCCACGAGCCTGTTGTCCCTGACATAAAGCCGTTTCAGGCCGCCGCCGGTGCGCTCCTCGTAAACCTCGCCGGTGTATGCGCCCGCCGTGGCAATGTGCAAACCGAAAAATCCGATCGAGTTCATCGGTATGGCATTTGTAAAGTCGGCGTTTCCGCCTGCCATGTTGATGCCCGCGCACTCTCCCTGCATATAGGCATTGGGCAGAATGGCAAGCACACGGTTTGCGCCTGTCGTTATGTCGTAGCACTCGGTGCAGTCGCCTGCGGCGTATATGTCGGGCAGCGAGGTGCGCATGTCAGAGCCTGTAATAATGCCGCGTCCGACCTCTCCTCCCGCGTCGCGGATAAGCGAGGTGTTCGGGCGCACTCCGACCGCAAGGACGAGCACGTCAAACTCCACGGTCTCGCCGCTCTTCATGGCCGCTTTGTTGCCGTCAAATTTTGTCACCGTGTCGCCCAGCATCAATTTGATGCCGTTTTGCATCAGCCTTTCAGCTACCAAAGCTCCGCCGTCGGCGTCGAGTATGCTTGCCAGCACCTGTGGCGCCAGGTCGCAGACTGTTATGCTGCCGACTCCGCCGCGGCAAAGTTTGCCGTGCAGCCCCTCGGCGCACTTCAGTCCGATAAGCCCGGCGCCGACGATGAATACGCGCGAGCCGGGTGTGATATTCCGCTCAAGCTCAAGCGTGTCGTCAAGCGTCAGAAACGAAAACTTCTTTGGGACTGTATCAAGCCCCTCAAAAGGCGGAACAAACGGCACCGATCCCGTCGCGCAAAGCAGTTTGTCGTATTGAAGCACCGAGCCGTCTGATAGTGACACAGTTTTATACTGCTCGTCGATTCGCTCGGCTTTTGTGCCTGTTATAACGCGCACGCGGTTGTCCTCGTAGAACTTGTCGGCGCGGTATTTCATCTTCTCCACGCTGGTTTTACCCTCCAGCAGGTAGGAGATGAGCGGACGGCAATAGGTTTTATACGGCTCGGCTGTCACAAGCGTGATCACGCCAGCCGGGTCGATTCTGCGTATACCCTCGATGCAGCTTATCGAGGCAACGCCGCCGCCGATAATAACATATTTCGCAGCCATTTCAATCCCTCTCCTCATACACGATTGCGGCGTTGGGACAGCCTTTGACGCATGCCGGATAGCCATACGAGTTTGTCAGGCACAGCTCGCATTTCAGTGCCGCGCCATCTCCGTCCTGTACAACAGCCCCGTATGGGCAGACAAGTATGCATGTCAGGCACCCGACGCATTTTGTGCGGTCGAGCCTGACCATGCCGTCGTCTTTGCCTTTTGACAGTGCGCCCGATATGCAGCTTTTGACGCAGATCGGGTCCTCGCAGTGGCGGCATGAAACCGCAAATGTAATGCCTTCGTGCTCGTCGACTTTAATGCGCGGGTAAATCGCTTTATCCTTGAGCGCCTTTACCATGCTGCTTATCCCCGAGTTTGCATAAGCGCAGTTATACTCGCAAAGCCGGCAGCCGAGACACCATTTCTCGTTAACATATACTCTTTTCATATTTGTTACCTTTTCAGATAGCCCGGGATTTGTTTGTAAAATGCATCACAATTACTCGCCCGCATGTTTGATGCCGAGCACTTCAAGCTCTTTTTCATTCAGCCCTACGCCGCGCAGCATGAGCCTGTTTCCTCTCAATGCTTCGATCGAGTTGATTCCCATGCCGCCCATAAGCTCTTTTATCTCATGCTTCCACGCGGTGATAAGGTTGACAAGCCGCGCCGCACCTATATCCGGGTTAAGTCGTTTTACAAGGTCGGGACGCTGGGTTGCGATACCCCAGTTGCATTTGCCCGCATGGCAGCTTCGGCAGAGATGGCAGCCAAGCGCTATCAGCGCCGCCGTTCCTATGTAGCAGGCATCCGCTCCCAGCGCTATTGCTTTGACCACATCTGCCGAGCTGCGTATGCTTCCGCCCACGATGAGCGATACGTCGCCGCGAATCCCTTCGTCGCGCAGGCGGCGGTCGACGCTGGCGAGCGCAAGCTCGATGGGTATGCCCACATTGTCGCGAATGCGAGTCGGAGCCGCGCCCGTGCCCCCGCGAAAACCGTCGATTGCGATTATATCTGCGCCGCTGCGCGCAATGCCGCTTGCAATCGCCGCTATGTTGTGCACAGCCGCGACTTTTACTATAACCGGCTTTCTGTATTCCGTCGCCTCTTTAAGCGAGTAGACAAGCTGGCGCAAATCCTCAATCGAGTAAATATCGTGATGAGGCGCGGGCGAGATTGCGTCGGTGCCTTCGGGTATCATTCTCGCGCGCGAAACGTCGCCAGTGATTTTCTCGCCTGGCAGGTGCCCGCCTATGCCCGGCTTTGCGCCCTGCCCCATCTTTATTTCAATAGCGGCGCCGGCTTCGAGATAGCCTTTGTGCACGCCGAAACGGCCGGAGGCAACCTGAACGATCGTGTTCGGTCCGTATTTGTAAAAATCCTCGTGCAAGCCGCCCTCGCCGGTGTTGTAGCAGATGCCAAGCTCGGTGGCTGCGCGCGCCAGACTCTCGTGCGCATTGTAGCTTATCGAGCCGTATGACATGGCCGAAAACATAACCGGCACCGAAAGCTCAAGATGTGGAGGCAGGTTGTTTTTGAGCCTGCCGTTTTCGTCGCGCTCAATGCCGCGCGGCTTGCTGCCCAGAAACACGCGCGTTTCCATCGGCTCGCGCAGCGGGTCAATCGAAGGGTTTGTCACCTGCGAGGCGTTGATGAGTATTTTGTCAAAATATACGGGATAGGCGTTCGGCGTACCCATCGATGAGAGCAGCACGCCCCCGCTTTCGGCCTGCTTATAGATTTCGGTTATCGCCTGATGCGACCAGTTCGCGTTTTCGCGGAATGTACCGTCGTATTTTTTGATTTTCAGCGCATGAGTGGGGCAAAGCGCGACACAGCGCTGGCAGTTGACACACTTCGACTCGTCGGCGAGCATTACCTTGCCATCCTCGTCGTATGAATGTACCTCGTTTGCACACTGCCGCTCGCAAACGCGGCATCGTATGCAGCGATCGTCACGGCGCTCTATTTCAAATTCCGGAAGTATAAAGTCAGGCATCGTTTTTGCCTCCGTTTAAAGTGACTATGACCGGCTCGCCGCCCGACGGAAAGCGCAGATTTTCCGCTTCGGGCTCTATCGCCCTGATCGCACATTCTTCGCTTGCGACGTATACCATGTCGCTTTTTTCGGCAGTGACCATCGAGCGCAGTTTCAGGCGGTCGTTTAATGCCATCATGCCGCCGTCAAAGCCGAAAATTATCGAAAACGGGCCGGTGACAAGCAGACTGGGGAACATTGTGCGCAGATATGTCAGTTTTTCGCGCTCATCGTCCGTTTTCTTTGAAATTGAGCTCCAGAACGGCGCGGCGATAACCGACGCACTCTCCTCAAGCGTAAGGCCCTGGCGGCGTATCAGATAGTCGAGAATGTATGTTATAACCTCTGTATCGGTCTGGAGTGTGCAGCGGTAGCCGTACATTTCTATAAATCGGCGGTTGGCGTCGTATGACGAAATCTCGCCGTTATGCACGACCGTATAGTCGATAAGAGAGAACGGATGCGCGCCTCCCCACCAGCCGGGGGTGTTGGTCGGATAGCGCCCGTGGCCGGTGAACATATAACCCTCATATTCCTCGAGCCTGTAGAACCTGCCCACATCCTCGGGATAACCCACCGCCTTGAACACGCCCATGTTTTTGCCGCTGGAAAATACATAAGCCCCGTCGATCTGCGCGTTGATGGCAAAAACGCAGGAAGCGGTATATTCACGCTCACCCTGCTGACTTGCCGCAAGTCTTGACGGGCGGGGTAACGCAAAATAGCGCCATATAAGCGGCTCGTCTGAAATCCCGGGAGTTTTGCGCGTCGGCAGCTCCGACGCCTGGTCAATCTCAAAGTTTTCGTTTAAAAACGCCTCGCACTCGCGCTTTGCGTTTGAGTCGTTATAGAAAATATGAAGTGCAAAACTGTTTTTGTGGTCTGGATATATGCCGTACGCCGCAAAACCGCCGCCCAGTCCGTTTGAGCGCTGGCGCATAACCTTCATCGATTCAATAATACGCTCACCTGAAAATCTGCGCCTGCCGCGCGAGATCATGCCCGAGATGGCGCATCCCGACGGTATGCGCACCTGGCCTTCGACAAGCTTCATAGAGTTGTTTCACCGTCCGTTATAAGTTTATGCGCACCGACTGTATCTGTCGGATGCGGCACAGCAAAAGGGTAAAAAATAAGGCGTTCATCCGCGCGGGCAGTATAAGCCCCCAGATGAACGCCTTTGTTCATGGTAATAATATTATAATCGCAATAGCCTTACTTTGTCAACAGATTGCAGGAATTTTATTTGCAATCTTGCAATACTCACAAGCGAAAGCCCGATGATGACGAGTTGTATTGAAGGTTTTGCATAATCTTGAATTTGCGCTTGCATTTTTTGAGAAAATATATTGACAAATATACCCCATGTGATTATAATGTTAGTGTTAAAACACGGCAAAGGCGCCGCAGATGATTTGTCTGCGGCGCTTTATTTTTTAAAGTCCAACAGGAGGTCCCCATATGAAAAAGCTCCCCGAGTATTTCGGTTCACTCGTATTCGGTCCGACGGTGATGAAGCAGCGCCTTCCCGCCGATACCTATAAGTCCCTCATGCGCACAATCAACGAGGGGAAGGACCTTGACCTTGAAGTGGCGAATATTGTTGCAAACGCTATGAAGGACTGGGCGGTCGAACACGGCGCAACACACTACACTCACTGGTTTCAGCCCATGACAGGCATTACCGCCGAAAAACACGACAGCTTTATCTCTCCCACTCCCGACGGAAAAATTATAATGGAGTTTTCGGGCAAGGAACTGGTGCGCGGCGAGCCTGACGCGTCGTCGTTCCCGTCGGGCGGGCTTCGCGCAACGTTTGAAGCGCGCGGATACACCGCGTGGGACCCGACTTCCTACGCGTTTATCAAGGGTAAAACGCTTTGCATTCCCACCGCGTTCTGTTCATACGGCGGTCATGCGCTTGACAAGAAAACCCCTCTGCTCCGTTCGATGGAAGCGCTCAACAAGCAGGGACTGCGTATTTTGCGGCTGTTTGGCAACACCGACGCAACATATGTCGCTCCTTATGTGGGTCCCGAACAGGAATACTTCCTTGTCGACCGCGAGATGTACAACAAGCGCCGCGACCTGATTTTCACCGGACGCACGCTGTTCGGCGCGCGCCCACCCAAAGGGCAGGAGCTTGAGGACCACTATTTCGGCTCGATAAAGCCCCGCATAGCCGCATTCATGGAGGACTTAAACGAGGAGCTTTGGAAACTCGGAGTTCTGGCCAAAACCGAGCACAACGAGGTTGCTCCGTCCCAGCACGAAATCGCCCCGATTTATTCAACCGTTAACGTCGCCACCGACCATAACCAGCTTACAATGGAGATCATGCAGCAGGTAGCGTTGCGCCACGGCCTTGTCTGTCTGCTCAACGAAAAGCCATTTGCTGGCGTGAACGGCTCGGGCAAGCACAACAACTGGTCGATAGGCACAAACACCGGCATCAACCTGCTCTCTCCGGGAGAAACGCCGTACGAAAACGCTCAGTTTCTGCTGTTCCTCGTCGCAGTTCTTAAGGCTGTCGACGATTATCAGGATCTGCTCCGCGTTTCGGTTGCCACGGCAAGCAACGACCTGCGGCTCGGCGCAAATGAAGCGCCGCCCGCTATCGTATCTGTATTCCTCGGCAGCGAGCTTACCGCAATACTCGAATCGATCGAGTCGGGCAAACCCTATAACGCGACGGTGAAGGAGAAGATTACACTTGGAACCTCTGTGCTCCCGCCGCTGCCCAAGGACACGACCGACCGTAACCGCACTTCGCCGTTTGCTTTCACGGGCAACAAGTTCGAGTTCCGCATGCTCGGCTCGTCCAACAGCATTGCCTGCGCGAACATCATGCTCAACACCGCTGTTGCCGAGTCGCTGCGCCAGTTTGCCGATGTGCTCGAGAGTGCGTCAGACTTCAAAGCCACGCTCAACGAGCTGATAAAGGCCACCATAAGCAAGCATAAGCGCATCATATTCAACGGAAACGGCTATGACGAGGCATGGGTAAAGGAAGCGGTCGAAAAACGCGGGCTGCTAAACCTCAGAACCACGCCCGACGCAATGCCTTACCTTTTAAGCGAAAAAAACATCGACCTGCTCACCTCGCACAAGGTTTATACCCCGGCAGAGCTGCACTCAAGATATGAGATCCTGCTGTCCAATTACTGCAAGGTGACAAACATCGAGGCGCTTACCATGCTCGACATGACGCGCAAGCAGATTCAGCCTGCAATCGGCGCATACATCTCAGAAACGGCAATGGCCGCAGCCGCGAAAAAAGCGGTGTCGGAGAGCATCGACTGCAGCTATGAAAAGAAACTGATAGAGAAACTTTCGACGCTTATGACTGTCATTTCATCAAGAGCAGACGCGCTTGAAGATGCTGTGTACAAGGTTTACGGCATCTCCGACGTCACCGAGCAGTCATACGGGTACCGCGATATTGTCATACCCAAAATGAACGAGCTGCGCGCCGCAGTCGATGAGGCGGAACTTATAACCGCCGCAAAGCACTGGCCGTTCCCCACATACGGCGACCTGCTCTTCAGCGTGAAATAAGGCGTTACTTCTTAACATTAAGGAGAAAGGGCTATGGATTTTAACATCGTCAATACACTGTGGGTATTGATTGCAGGCTTCCTTGTATTCTTTATGAACCTGGGATTCGCCGCGGTCGAATCAGGATTTGCCCGCAGCAAAAACACCGTAAACATTTTGTCCAAAAACTTCATCGTTTTCGCCGTATCCTCGCTTGGTTTTATGCTGCTCGGCTGGGGGCTCATGCAGGGCGGCGCAAACCCCTTTGTCGGCACCGAAAACCTGTGGATTTTAGGCAAATCGGCGGCAGAGCTTGACAGCACCCCGTACTTTCTCTCCGGCAACGGAATACCGTTCTGGGCAAACTTCTTCTGGATGCTTGTCTTCTGCGGCACAGCCGCGACAATCGTATCGGGAGCCGACGCGGAGCGGATCAAGTATATCTCGTTTATCGTATTTTCGTTCATTCTGACACTCCTTATATACCCTGTAACCGGTCACTGGATCTGGGGCGGCGGCTGGCTTTCGACGCTTAATATCCCCTTCCACGATTTTGCCGGCAGCACGGCTGTCCACTCGGTAGGCGGCTGGGCGGCGCTGACTGGCGCTGTAATACTCGGCCCGCGCATCGGCAAGTACGACAGCAAAGGCAGGCCGAAAGCGATTCCCGGCCACAACATGTCGCTTGCCGTCATCGGACTGTTTGTGCTCTGGCTCGGCTGGTTCGGGTTTAACCCCGGCTCGACAATGAGCTTTAACAACGCCGGCGACGTCGCCCACATACTGACGACCACAAACACATCGGCGATCGCCGCCATTCTTACCTCGACCGCCGCGGCGTGGATATTCATCGGCAAGCCCGACCTCGGCATGACGATCAACGGCTGTCTGGCCGGTCTCGTCGCCGTCACCGCCGGATGCGCTTACGTAACCGTCGCCGGATCGCTTATAATCGGCGCAATCGCAGGTGTTGCGGTCGTATTCGCGGTGCTGTTCTTTGACAAAATCCACGTCGACGACCCGGTCGGAGCAACGAGCGTCCACCTCGTCTGCGGCGTGCTCGGAACGCTGTTTGTCGGCCTGTTCGCAAAAGAGGGCGTTACCTCTTACGCCAAGTACGACGGCTTATTCTACGGCGGCGGATTCGGGCTGCTGGGAACCCAGCTTATAGGCGTTCTGGCGGTCGCGGCATTTATACTCGTCACGACGGCGGCGGTCTGGATAATACTCAAGAAAACTATAGGCCTGCGCGTCACGCCTGAGGAGGAAATCGACGGCCTTGACATAGGAGAGCACGGCAACCAGGCATATCCCGACTTCCTCATCATGGCGCCCGTCACCTCGGCTCCCAAAACAACAGCCGTTGACGAAATTGACGAGCAGCCGGCTCCGGTAACCCCAGTGCCCGCGCCGAAACAGTCGAAGCCCGGCGCCAAGATGACGAAAGTTGAGATTATATGCAAAGAAGCGCGGCTTGAGGCGCTCAAAAACGCGCTGACCGAAATAGGCATAACCGGCATGACCGTGACCCACGTGCTGGGCTGCGGCATACAGAAGGGCCAGCCCGAGTATTACCGCGGCGTTCCCGTTGAAACCAACCTGCTGCCCAAAGTTCAGGTAAAGGTCGTGGTCAGCAAGATACCGGTTTCAAAGGTTATCGAAACCGCCAAGAAGGTGCTTCACACCGGACACATCGGCGACGGCAAGATATTCATATACGACGTCGAAAACATCGTCAAAGTGCGCACCGGTGAGGAAGGCTACGATGCGCTGCAGGACGTCGAATAAATACTAAAATCCAAAAAACTGCATGCTAAAGCGGCGTCACCGCGACGGCATGCAGCACGCCTTTTCTCCAAAATTCCGCAATAGAATATAAGTTTAATTAAAATAATCAGCCGGATGACCGATATCGGAGTCTTGGCATATATCTGGAGGTTTTTATGTGCTCAATAATGGGCGTTTCCCGCGCGTCAATTACGGAAGATGATTTCAAACGCCTGCTCGACAGAACAAAGACTCGCGGACCCGACGACGCGCGCATAATTGCGCCCGACGGTGTTTTTCTCGGATTCAGACGGCTTGCGATTATGGGGCTTGACGAGTCGGGCATGCAGCCATTTGAGTACGGTGGTAACTATATTGTCTGCAACGGCGAAATTTATGGTTTCCGCGCGATTAAAAAAGAATTATCGCGCGAGTATGCATTCAAAAGCGAGTCGGACTGCGAGGTGCTGCTCCCCTTATACGAAAAGTACGGCACCGGGATGTTCCGTATGCTCGACGCCGAGTTTGCGCTTATCATCTGGGATGCGAAGCGTCACTCTCTTGTCGCCGCGCGTGACCCGATCGGGATAAGACCGCTGTATTACGGCTATGCCGAAAACGGCGATATTGCATTTGCAAGCGAGCCGAAAAACCTTGTCGGGCTGTGCGACCATATCATGCCCTTCCCGCCGGGGCATTACTATGCTGACGGACAGTTTATATGCTATCGCGACATCGCTGCCGTTTCCGGGGTGTCATACGACGATATATACACTGCCTGCAAGAAGATTCACGACAAGCTGACAGCGGGAGTTATCAAGCGGCTTGACTCCGACGCGCCGCTGGGCTTTCTACTCTCGGGCGGGCTCGACTCGTCGCTTGTCTGCGCCATAGCCGCCCGCGCCGTGGAAAGGCCTATCCGCACGTTTGCCATCGGCATGAGCGATGACGCTATCGACCTGAAATACGCGCGCGAAGTCGCCGATTTCATCGGCAGCGAGCACACCGAGGTCATTATTACGCGCGACGATGTGCTCGCCGCCATCGAGCCGGTGGTCGAGGCACTGGCGTCTTACGACATAACAACCGTCCGCGCGAGCATTGGAATGTATCTGGTCTGCAAATACATTCACGAGCACACAGACATTCGCGTGCTTTTGACCGGCGAGATTTCAGACGAGCTGTTTGGGTACAAGTACACGGATTTCGCGCCGTCGGCCGACGAATTTCAGCGCGAGGCCGAAAAGCGGATACGCGAGATTCACATGTACGACGTGCTGCGCGCCGACCGCTGCATTTCGGTAAACTCCCTTGAGGCGCGCGTGCCGTTCGGCGACCTCGATTTCGCCGAATATGTGATGAGCCTAGACCCCGAAATGAAGATGAACAGGTATGGCAAGGGCAAGTACCTTTTGCGCCGCGCGTTTGCCGGTGACGGGATTTTGCCTGAGAAGATACTGTGGCGCGAGAAGGCGGCGTTCAGCGATGCGGTAGGGCATTCGATGGTCGATTACATAAAGGAATACGCTGACAGCCTTTATACCGAGGAGGAGTTTATAAAAAAATGCGCCTTATATGAGCATGTGCCGCCGTTTACGCGTGAGTCGCTCTGCTACCGCGAAATTTTTGAAAAGTTTTATCCCGGTCAGGCGCACATGATAGCCGATTTCTGGATGCCAAACAAATCGTGGGAGGGCTGCAACGTTTCCGACCCCTCCGCGCGCGTGCTGGCAAATTACGGCGCAAGCGGTGAGTGAGGAAGATGCAGCTCTCCTTTTAGGGTGACGTCAGGCATAAAAAATCCACCTGTTACGGTGGATTTTTTATTTGGAATACTGTTTCAAAGCGACTCTCTTACAGCTTTATATAATAACTTTCAATCAACTTTGCCATTAATTTGCGGCGTTCGGCAAGAAACTTATCGTCCTGCACAGCAAAACGTTTTGTATTATCCTCGGCAAGAGGATTAAATGCAATTTTTATACGGTCTTTATTGAAATCCTCATCCAGCACTTCTTTGCCGGATATAGCAGCCATCAATGCTGTTATACGCTGCTGGCCGTCTATCAGAATCTTTTTCCCGCTGGACTTTCCGCCATTTTTTGTCTTAACGTCAGGATTTTTCCATGTAATTATGTATCCCGTAGGATAACCGTTATATAGGGAATCAATCAGATCGCGTACCTGACTACGCTTCCAAACGAATGGACGCTGGATTTCCGGAATCACAAAATCCTCAGCAGCAATTAATCCCAAAACAGCGTTTATGGAGTATTGCATCAGTGTAAACTTTTCGCTTGTCATATTTAGGCTCTCTTTCCCGTATTCCCGTCATACTAACATTGATAGTCGATATTTTATTGTTATTATTATATCATATAAAATTATAAAATCCACTTACAGATTCTTCAAGTGGATTTTTTATATGGCACAGGACATGGTTTACTTTCAGCGCTACTATGTT
>JAPXNL010000022.1:13044-20678 GCA_033808535.1 Clostridia bacterium | reverse complement strand
CCGGCATCGTCGGCAGCGTCAGATGTGTATAAGAGACAGGCATCAGATAGTAATTGAAGAACAGCAGCGCCGCGATGCCGAGCACAGCCGCAAGGTTGCGCTTGAAATTCAAAAGCGCAAATATTAGCGCGTTTTTCAGCACCTTTATCAGCTTCAGGTCAAATGTCACGATCATGACGTAAATATAAAACCGCATCATTACATAGTAGACGCAGATTACGACTATGACCGAGAACATCAGGTTGGTCGCGACGGTGCCGGTATTGACGAGGAAAAAGAGAAAATCAAAAGCGAGAACTGCGAATGCAATAAGGTCGATGATGCCGAGCACGAGCGCCTGCTTCCAGTTGCGTTTTACGGCATAGAAAAAGTCATGCCACAAAAACAGCGGCTCGCCGCGCACGATGTTGCGTATCACATAGGATACGCCCGCGCGCACCGGTCCGAAGGTCAAAAACACCAGCGCGCCCAGCGCAAACAGGACGTACGTCGTGGTCGTGAGCACCTGCTTTGTCGCCGGTATGCCGTAAACGCCATGCAGCGCAGCCGTAACAGGCGAGCGCGGCAGGCTGTTAAATATTCCGTAGAACGCGCCGTATTGGAGCGATGAGGCGGTCGGTATCAGCCGGTTGAAGTTGCCCGACAGCCCGAGCATGAATATCAGTACAGGGAAATTGCCCATAACTAAAATCATGTTCAGCGTAAACAGGTTTGAGATGTTGCGCCAGAACATTTTAAAGAAAAGCGGCAGGTTGCGGGGCGCGTTAGAGTTAAAGGCTGCTTTCTGCACGCCCTTTCCGTCGCGGTATGGGTTGAAAATCTCATAAAGTAGATGCTTTTTTTTCTTTTCTGCCATTTTGATTTTTGCCTGCCGGAGTACTCCGGCTCCTTTCGCGAGGTTAAAGTATCGTAAATATGTATAGCGCTGACGATATCAGCGCCATCAGCAGCGTCGCGCCGCAGAAATATACAATGTATCGCCGGGTTTCGGTTCGGGCCATTAAAGCCTTTGCAGAGGGCGCGGGCGAATTCAGCGTCAGCCGGTGAGTGGTTGACTTTTCGCAAATGTCGACATAGAGCGCGGTCGCGGCTGCTATCACTGCGCCATGTGCGATGTAGATGAAAACGGACGAGCGGGTTTGCCACAGCAGAGATATGGCGTGTCCTGCTGCCGCGCCGAGATACAGCGACAGTACAAAATTGAACATCGGCGCAAACACCGTGAAGCCCGACAGAAATATTAAAAGCAGGTATTTCTCCAGCCGCATGAATTCGAGCGCAAGTTCTAAAAGCGAAAATTCTCCGCTTCTCACACCTGCATTGCCGAGCGGGGACAAGGCCAGCTCTCCGCCGAACAGGATGCCCGCCGCGAACCCCACGGCTGTCACGCACCCGAAGAAAAGATATATCCTTTTACGGCCCTGAATATACATATACGCATCACCGGAACCATTATATGCGTGTCCGGCTGCGTTAAGACGCGGATTATGGCGGGCCGACAGCATAATGTCTAGTCACCGCACCACGCGGATTATAACGGATTGTTTTTTACAGGTAATCCGGTTTTGGATGCGTCTATAAAATTGTTACATTCCCGACAGCTCGTTCGCGCGGCGGGTGCAGGCAGCCATCGCAGAGCGCAGGGCATCCTCGAAACCGCGTTCGCGGAGCACCGCGAGCGCCGCCTCGGTCGTGCCTCCCTTTGAGGCGACGAGCTTAATCATTTTATCAGGCGTTTTGCCCGATTTGCGGAGCATGTATGCGGAGCCCTCTACCATAGAGCAAATAATGCCGAGCATCACAGCCGGGTCGAAACCCTGTTCAACTGCGCCGTCATATATTCCGCGAATCAGCGAATAGACATACGCAGGCGCGGATGAGGTTACGCTGATTATAGCGTTCATTTGCGACTCGTCGATGACAAGCGTTTCGCCCAGAGCGGCGAACATGCCGGTCACAAACTCAAAGTCCGCATCTTTTACAAGTGCGTTGCGCGTCAGTGCGGTGACGCCCCGACCTACCATCAGCGGAGCGTTTGGCATGGTGCGGATCACCGCCGCGTCACAGCCGAGCAGTCCCGTAATGCGCGCGATCGTAACCCCCGCCATAATGGAGACGAAAACCTTGCCTTCGCCATTCACGCCGGCCAGCATGCCGAACAAATCCGTGATATTCTGCGGCTTGACGGAGAGAAATATATAGTCCGCGGCACTGACCGCCTCCGCCGCAGATGCGTGGCATGTGTATCCGCGCCCCTCATACGGTGCGTATTGCGCCGGATTTATATCGTAAAGCGAAATATTGAGTTCCCTGCGGTCTTCAATCCCGCCGATAATAGCGCCCGCCATGTTGCCGACGCCGAGAAATGCGATATTTGTCAAAGGAGCTACCTTCTTTATTGATTATTATAGATAATAATATCACAACGCACCGTGATTGTCTACATATTATAGTAAATTTTACGCACCATATAATTGGGCAGAGCGCCGCAAGATTTTTTTGACGAAAAATGCGCAGTTCGTCAATATTAGATATCACAGCTATTGAAAAATCGCACGGGGGAGTATATAATATATGGAGCAAACCCCGGAGCATGCGCGGCGGAACGCCGCATATCACATTTATAAGCGGAGGATGCTTCTATGACCGACAGAGAGCGGGTAAAAGCAATACTGCATTATCAGGATTATGATCGCATGCCGCTGGTTCATTTCGGCATTTGGATCGAGCTACTCGACGTTTGGTACAGCCAGGGCAAAATGACGCGCGAATATTACGAAGAATGCCGCAGTGGACGCCGCGATGTGCTGTGCGACCTCGGCTTCGACTTCGAATGGGGCGCCCAGATAGGAGTCTGCGGCCCGCTTGTGCCCGGTTTTGAATACCGCGAGCTGTCGCGCGACAGCGAGGGCAACGTTACATACGTCAACGGTAACGGCTTGATTGAACAGCGGCGCGACGGCGCGATATCGATTCCCAAAACCATCGGAACACTGCTTGAGGACCGCGAGGCGTGGGAAAAGCTCTACAAGCCCAGAATGACGCCGGGCGAACACAGATATAACCGCCCCGCATACAGGGCATTTGCGGAAGGGTTTAACAAAACCTCCGACAAACCTGTTGGCATGCATGTTGGCAGCTTTTACGGCTGGATCCGCGATATGCTCGGAGTCGAGGCGCTGTCATATCTGCAGGTTGACGACGAGGAGCTTTACGCCGAAATTATCGCGACTGTGGGCGAGCTAAACTATCAGAACACCAAAGCCATGCTCGAGGAGGGGATTCGCCCCGACTTTGCCCACATGTGGGAGGACATTTGCTTTAAAAACGGCCCGCTCGTCAATCCCGAGGTATTTGAAAAATACGTCGGTCCGCAGTACAAGCGCGTCACCGACCTGCTGAAAGAGTACGGCTGCGATATCGTGTCGCTCGACTGTGACGGCTGCATCGACAAACTTGTGCCGATCTGGCTTGAGAACGGCGTGAATACCATGTTCCCGATCGAGGTCGGAACGTGGAACGCCTCTATTGAACCGTGGCGCGAGCAGTACGGGCGCGAACTGCGCGGCGTCGGCGGCATGAACAAGCTCGTGCTGGCAAAGGATTATGCGACTATCGACCGCGAAATCGAACGGCTGCGCAGGCTTACGGAGCTTGGCGGCTTCATACCGTGTCCCGACCACAGGCTTCCGCCCGAAACTAAATGGGAGAACGTGCAGTATTACTGCGAAAAGTTCAGAGCTGTATTTGGTAACTGATATTTCGTGCGGCGCAATCTGTCTAGATAAAATAAATGCGGGGTGCGCTCGCTTTGCGGCGCAGACGGCAGTCTGATTTATGAATAAACATCAGCTTGCAAGGATTTTCGCACAGCCGCCGGAGCTTTTGACAAAACGGCTGCTGCTGCGGAAACTCGTTGTATCGGATTACGCGGATATGTACGAATATTCGCGGCTCGAGGAGGTTACACGCTATCTGGTGTGGGAGCCTCATCCCGATGAGCATTACACTGCACGCTATCTTGACACCGTGCAGGCTCAGTACAGAAACGGCGAGTTTTACGATTGGGGAGTTGAGTGGCGCGAAACCGGGAAGCTCATCGGCACCTGCGGTTTCACGTCGTTCGATCTGCCGAACAAGCGCGCCGAGGTGGGTTATGTAATAAATCCCGCTTTCAGCGGCAGGGGCGTTGCAACCGAGGCGCTGATGGCGGTCCTCGACTATGCTTTTAATGAACTGAAACTGCACCGTGTCGAAGCCAAATACATATATGGAAACGACGCCAGCCGCAGGGTGATGGAGAAGTGCTCCATGACATTTGAAGGCATTCTGCGCGGTTATATGTATATCAAGCGCGAGTTCCGCGACATCGGCATCTGCTCGATTTTAACCGATGAGTTCAAACGCATATACGGCAGCGCGCGCTACTATCAGCGAAAACCGGCGCAGGGAGCGGGTCCGGGATTTTTCAATTTCTTCAGCAAGGAATGGTTTATGGCGTGAACAAGCTGCGACACATGCTTGATTTCGGCTCGCTCACCGAAGGGGAGTGGGACTCCCTTTGCAGTGAAGCCGACAAAATCCGGCAAAATCCCGGAAAATACGCTTCCGCACGGAAAGGTTCGGTGCTCGCGACACTGTTTTATGAACCGAGCACACGCACACAGCTTTCGTTTCAGTCCGCGATGCTTAGGCTTGGCGGAACGGTGATAGGCTTTTCGGACCCGGGCTCAAGCTCGGTCGCAAAGGGCGAGAGCCTGCGCGACACTATCAAGATTGTGGGTTCATATGCGGACGTGATCGTCATCCGCAGCCCGCTTGAGGGCGCGGCATATGCGGCATCGCTTTATTCACCCGCACCGGTTATCAACGCCGGGGACGGCGGGCATCTGCACCCGACCCAGACCATGGCCGACCTCTACACGCTGCGCCGTGAACTGGGGCGATATGACGGGCTGAACGTGGGAGTGTGCGGCGACCTGCTCAACGGGCGCACCGTTCACTCATTGCTCTCTGCGTTGTCGAAATACAGGGGCAACAAATTCTACCTGATTTCCACCGACGCGCTCAGAATTCCCGATTACTGTGCGCGCCAGCTCTGTGCGTCCGGCGCGGAATTTTGCGAAGTTAAGACAATTGAAGAGTGCATAGATAAGCTGGATGTGCTTTACATGACGCGCATCCAGCGGGAGCGGTTTTCGTCAGCGGAGGAATACGCGCGTCAGGCGGGTATATATGTGCTGACCGCGGACAAGCTTTCGTGCGCAAAGCCCGGGCTTGTCATCCTGCACCCGCTTCCCAAGGTTGATGAAATATCGCCGGAGGTCGACGACGACCCGCGCGCCAAGTATTTCGAGCAGGCGGAAAACGGGCTTTATATCCGCATGGCACTGATTCTTTGGCTGACCGAAAACTGCAGCCTGTCAACGCGCGAGCGCAGGAATACAGCGTATCCGTTACCCGGCGAGCGCATCTGCCAGAATCCTCGATGCGTGACCGCGCGTGAAAAATATCTGCCCGCACTTGCCGAGGACGACCGCTGCGCTTACTGCGCGCATATGCTGCCGTGACTTTGTGTGATATTTGCCTTAATTTGGGCAGATAATAGCTTTAGCCGCAAGTACCTTTGAATTTACAAAATATTCTTGAATTGCGGCGGGTATTATTATATAATGTGGAAGTTAATTAACATCACCGGAGGTTCACCTGATGATATTATTTTTGGCTGAGACCACCGCGACCGAAGCGTCGCCGTACGGGGGCAACGGTTGGGTAACGATTGCTATGCTCGTACTTATGCTGGCGGTATTTTACTTTTTCCTGTACCGCCCGCAGAAAAAGCAGGAGAAGCAAATCAACGACATGCGCAACAGCCTTGAAGTCGGTGACGAGATAACAACCATCGGCGGAATAATCGGCAAGGTCATCAGCATAAAAGAAGAAACCGTGATGATCGAAACGGGCAACGAAAAAAATAAAATCCGCATTCTCCGCTCCGCGATAAAATCCATTGACGTAAAGGCATCTGATATAGCCGAAGAGGAAAGGGAAAAGAGCAAATAATAGCGGACAGGCCGTTTTGTTTCGCGCATGAGTTGCATATCTGTGCATGGCGCCGCATATCAATGTGGTAACAATGCTATGTGACGGAGTGTGCGAATAAATGGATGCGAAGCTGTTAAAGAACGCGGTTATTTCGGTGGGCATAGCCTATCTTGCTGCCGCGGGACTGCTTTTGATACTGGGAACGTCGGCGTACAACCTTGAGGATCCGGACAAATATCTGACCTTTTTTGCAATCACCGCTCTGGCGCTGTCAGCAGCGGCGTGCGGGTTTGCGGCTTCACGGCTGAACGGCGACGCCGCGTTTGCGTGCGGTCTGACAGCCGGTCTGATTTTCGCGGTGCTGCTGTTCATTGTCAGTTCCATTCTGCCGGGTGAAGGATTTGGACTGCCGATCAATGCCGCGACAGCATTGTGCACCGCAGGCATCTCGTCGTTTACGGCGCACGTCAGCCGCCCGCGCTCACCTTCGGTGACGCAGCTCAGGCGCAAAGCCAGGCGGGCGCGCACCGGACGCTGAAAAACATATGCTAATATCAAATAAAAAATATATAAGAAGGGCAAGAATATGAAAAACGTAAAGACTCTCAACAAAACCACGATCGCAAAACGTGCCGTCGGCGCAGGCTGCGGCGAATGCCAGGCTTCCTGCCAGTCGGCTTGCAAAACTTCCTGCACGGTCGCAAACCAGAAGTGCGCCCGCACAGAGAAGAAGACGGATAAATAATGACCACTTGCGTTCACACGTTCAAGTGCTGCGGTCAGCGCATTGCACTTGACGTGCCCAGCGGCGCGGTCCATGTGCTGAGCGAACTCGCTTTTGAGATGCTCCAGCGCATAGCGCCGCCCCTTGCACCGGAGTGCCCCACATCGCTGAGATATGAGCTCGCAAAATACGAGAGCTCCGATGTTTCGGAGGCGTATGACGAGCTTTTTTCCCTATATAAGGATGGGCTGCTTTTCTCCGAAGATACGGAGTATAAAATGCCGCCGTCAGGCGTTGTAAAGTCAATGTGCCTGCATGTTTCGCACGACTGCAATATGCGGTGCAAATATTGCTTTGCCGATGCGGGCGACTATAACCGTAGCCGCAAGCTGATGAGCCTTGAAACCGGCAAAAAGGCGCTTGATTTTCTGTTTGAAAAGTCGGGCGGCATACATAATCTCGAGGTGGACATGTTCGGCGGCGAGCCGCTGCTCAATTTCGATGTTGTGCGCGAACTTATCGCGTACGGCAGGCAGCGTGAGCGCGAGCTGGGTAAAAAAATAGCGTTTACAATCACAACAAACGGCACTCTGCTCGACGACGAGGCGATAGACTTCATTAACGCGGAGGTTTCAAACGTTGTGCTGTCAATCGACGGGCGCAGGGAAGTCAACGACCGTATGCGTGTTTTCGAGGACGGGACCGGCTCATACGACGCCATCCTGCCCAAATTCAAAAAACTTGTGGAAAAGCGCGGCGACGGGGATTATTATGTCCGCGGCACGTTCACGCGCGAGAATCTCGATTTTGCAAGCGACGTGACAGCGCTCGCCGACGCGGGCTTTGACCAGATTTCCATCGAACC